>NZ_JAOWIA010000052.1:0-276701 GCF_030332345.1 Citrobacter sp. Cpo221 | reverse complement strand
GGAAGGTGCGAATAAGCAGGTCATTTCTTCCCAAGCTGACTCGCTGATTAAAATTTCGCGGATCTGGGCCGATTTTTTTCCCGCAAACACATCGAATCAGCCTATTTAGGCTATTTTTTCCACCATTTCTGGCGTTATTTCCGGTTTTTACTGAGATCTCTCCCACTGACGTATCATTTGGTCCACCCGAAACAGGTTGGCCAGGGTGAATAACATCGCCAGTTGGTTATCGTTTTTCAGCAGCCCCTTGTATCTGGCTTTCACGAAGCCGAACTGCCGCTTGATGATGCGAAACGGGTGCTCCACCCTGGCACGGATGCTGGCTTTCATGTATTCGATGTTGATGGCCGTTTTGTTCTTGCGCGGATGCTGCTTCAAGGTTTTTACCCTGCCGGGACGCTCGGCGATCAGCCAGTCCACATCCACCTCGGCCAGCTCCTCGCGCTGTGGCGCTCCTTGGTAGCCGGCATCGGCTGAGACAAATTGCTCCTCTCCATGAAGCAGATTACCCAGCTGATTGAGGTCATGCTCGTTGGCCGCGGTGGTGACCAGGCTGTGGGTCAGGCCACTCTTGGCATCGACACCAATGTGGGCCTTCATGCCAAAGTGCCACTGATTGCCTTTCTTGGTCTGATGCATCTCCGGATCGCGTTGCTGCTCTTTGTTCTTGGTAGAGCTGGGTGCCTCAATGATGGTGGCATCCACCAAAGTGCCTTGGGTCATCATGACGCCTGCTTCGGCCAGCCAGCGATTGATGGTCTTGAACAATTGACGGGCCAGTTGATGCTGCTCGAGCAGGTGGCGGAAATTCATGATGGTGGTGCGATCCGGCAGGGCGCTATCCAGGGATAATCGGGCAAACAGGCGCATGGAGGCGATTTCGTACAGGGCATCTTCCATGGCACCGTCGCTCAGGTTGTACCAATGCTGCATGCAGTGAATACGCAGCATGGTCTCCAGCGGATAGGGCCGTCGGCCATTGCCCGCCTTGGGATAAAACGGCTCGATGACAGCGGTCATATTCTGCCATGGCAGAATCTGCTCCATGCGGGAGAGGAAAATCTCTTTTCGGGTCTGACGGCGCTTAGTGCTGAATTCACTATCGGCGAAGGTGAGTTGATGGCTCATGATGTCCCTCTGGGATGCGCTCCGGATGAATATGATGATCTCATATCAGGAACTTGTTCGCACCTTCCCTAGCTAAAATGGGTTCAAAATCGAGCCCCGTTTGCAGATGAATAATATTCAGCAAATCACCAACAATACCGCGTAACTCACCACTGCGATCGACCAGCGTATAGGGCGAGTAATCTGGGTTGATTAAAATGCGGATAACATGCTTTTTCTTCAACCACGCTTTTTCCTGATCGGTGAAAGGAATAGGCGCATTCAGATAGGCAAGGTTGCCGCGGTTCAGCCAGTTCTGCATGACTTGCATATGAATTTCATTACTGATTGACGTAATGAAACCATCAAGAATATTTCTTAATACAGGCTGATCTTCGTTAACGACAAAATAATTATATTGTTCTTGCTTATCAAAGTAGTGCGTAATAACCAGTGATTGTGAGAAGTATCGAGAGATACAATGACTGCTGGTGATATTGTTACCAATATAATATTGGTTATCGCCATTCACTACCGACGCCATAGCCTGATACTCGTCGTCATAAAATGAGACTTTAGCCTCAGGAAAAGCCCCCTGGATAACATCGATAAAAGGGCAATCCCGCACACACGCGACGCTAACCTGATGGTTCGTGGTCAGCGGCAGCAGAGTGTTTTTTAGCGATGTTACAAGCGTCGGCCATGTGGTCAGCAATGCCGAAGTGCGCAACAGATTTCCGCCAACATCCTGGCGTCGTGACAGTTGGGTTATCAGCGTATCAACATCGTTATTGGAGAGCGCGGCCTGCGCCTCTTGTTCATTATCATACTGCTTTATAATGATTTTTAGATTGAGGTTCTTTTGCATTAACGCAAGGTAATCCGCGTTGACGCCCCGATAATATTCACCGCTATTTTGATAAACAATGGGGGAGACTTCCGGTAACCAGGTGCCAACAACCAAGGTTTTTTTATGCGCTAACCAGTTTGTTTCTTCCCTGTTCAAGCCGATATTTTGCACTGAGGTATTATAGTTACTTTTTAGCTCAACTTGCCGAGCTGAGCTTACACCCGTAGACAACCCGATGGTAAAGATGACCATCAAAAAAATAAAAAAGCGTTCCAGCATTACTCTATCCTATTTTATTTCTCTGCGCATAATCATAAATTTCCATTAATGATGAACAATCTAATTTTTCCATCAACCGGCTTTTATAGGTACTTACCGTTTTATTACTGATATTCATTTTGCTGGCAATTGTGCTGTAATCCATGCCATTAAGGATATAACGCAATACTCTCATTTCCTGGTTCGACAACGTATCAAGCTTATCCTGCTCGCTGACGGATGAACCAGTAAAATGCTCAAGGGAAAAGGGAAAATAGCTATAGCCATTTTTTGCTGCTTCGATTGCGGCAAGAATATTATTCATACCTTCTTTTTTACTCACAAATCCGTTGGCACCGTATTCGGCGCTACGTTTGCCGTAAAAAAATTCATTTTTGGCTGAAATGATAATGATTACACCAGCATAGTGCCGCTTTCTCAGCTGCTCCAGCACTTCGATGCCACTGATACCCGGAATATCCACATCGATAATCAACAGCTCCGGTTTGGTTTTTTCAACGGTTTGAACCACTTGATCCCCACTGTCGAGTTCGGTGGTCACAGCGATACCATTGGTATCGAGTAAGTTGCGGATGGCAATGCGAGCCAATGGGTGATCGTCAACGATTATCGCGTTCATTGCGTATAAGAATCCCGATAAATAAAGAGAGGCGATGGCTATAGAGCAGGTGAGTCTTCAATATTATGTTTTATACAACGTAAGACTTTAAGCGGAAAATTCTAGCATAGCCACGCGTATATTTTATTATTTTTTCATAATTCGAATGAATAAATCATAAAAATAACATTATAATTTACAAAAATTAAACTTTAAACCTTTGTGAACATCAAATCATTAACACAATATCCAGGGAATATTCCTACACATGTAGGACAATGCTTTCATTTATCACGGTTTATTCTTAATGAGATATTTAATAGATCGGCACAATAGGCGCAAATGCACCTACAATAATGGCTACACAGCCGTATATTCTTATATGTTATAAGACTCGCAAAACAAACAAATATTATTTTTCAATAAGTTGCACGCATTTGCTTTTGGTGGATTTTGTTTCTGCATAAAACTATTCTACACTTGTCCTTGTACATATATAGCCGATGTAGCGTATTGATGAATTACCCTGTGAATGACTGTGTTAATTAAAAAAATGTGTTTTTCATACTTTCGGGTGATAACAACTTTACTAACCTGAATTCTGGAGAAACTGTAAACACAGAGGAATCGTACACCGGCACAACCCGGCGGGAAGACAAACCGGCCAACGTTAAAAGCATCACTTTCACATTCTAAGGAGAAAATAGGTTACCAGAACAGCAACTTACGCTTCCCTTCTGGTAGTAAGCAAAGCAATTGATTGATGGCGTATAGCAAAATGAATCAAATACGAGAATCATTAAACAATGTTGTATTCCCTGACACAATGCCTGACGCATGGCCTTATCAATCCTGGTGTTCACCTGAAGATATTGATACCGATATTACATGGTACTCATTTACTGAGCTGGATTTGATGATCGAAGCCTGGCTGGGTAAAGACTCACTCATCCCGGTGAATAAAACCATATGGGGTTTTGTGAACGAAAATGAACCATTAATCCAGATAGTTATCCACGAAGATATTGCATATATTGCAATTAATCACAGATTCTATTCATGGGTAATTATTGTTGCGGGAGTATACAACTTAAACATCAGTCTCGATCTTGCCTCCATATTTAAACACACAGCCTTAGCCGATACAGCACTATGCATTATAGCCAATCGCGTTGACATACATTCAGTAGAGGTTTCTCTTAACACCGCCCGATCTTTTATGAACTTTGTTTTCTTTCATGAATTGGTTCATTTGATGTGTTACCAACATCAATACATCAAGATGAATGGCAACCAACTTCCGTATATCAGGACCATGGAGTTTATTGCCGACTTTTTAGCGTACGAACATTCACTCATGCCTGTAACATACGAATATACCGTACAAAAAGACAACTGGGATCTGCAGATGAGCACCGCTCGATGCCTTGGCTTTGTCATCGCGTCCTATTTCATCATTAAGACGAAACAGATCAACAAGTTAAATATATATCCATCCATAAATGAAAGAACCACCTTGTTGCTGAGTTATATATTATCGCCATCTTTAACGCGGAGTGAACGGGAGGGATTACTGCTAAAATATGAAGCCAGTGGAATAATGGATGCTTATATCCGGCGAGGAAAGTTAGGATTTAATATTGGCAATAATGATTCCCTCATCTCGACTGACTATTCTGCATATCGTTGTAATTGCAGCAAATGCAGTGCATTCGCCAACGAGATATGTAACAAGGCCAAACCATTGAACAGCGAAGTATTAAACCATATGAGCATTTATACAGAATGCTTCCCTAAAAATAAGGTTTTTTACCCCTTTCCTGTTATAGATAAAAGAGATAACAAAACATCTCATTTTTGTAGTTTACAAAATCCTATACTGTTTTCCTTAGAGAAAACGATTAAAAGATCCTCTGCATTTCTTTCCAACCGATTCCTGAGTTTCCACTAAGAGCCTAATGGGATAGGCTCTTAATCACTTATTTCCGTCATCCTTAATGTGGCTCTGGAACAGCAGAGCCACAAGAGACAGCCATCTTCCCCCCTTACCTGCTCACCGCCGCTGACGGTAGAAAAACGACAATGGCCGCGCAACCCCCGTCAGGTACAGCAACGTCCCTTATGATTGAGCGCTTTTAAGATTAAAGCTCACCATTCCCGATATCTCAGATCGGCAAGCGACAGGCACAGGATCTGAGTTTTTGGGAATAACTTCGCGAAAATGGAGAGAAAACGACGTTTTTTTTCGGTTAAGCTATGTTCATGCTTTGGCGTTACCCCATGGCCGGAATCACTATCCAGGAACCCAACCATAATGGCAAAAAGTACCCCGCAACTGCCGCTCGACCCACATATGTGTCGCAGCTATGAGAAAAAGTCGCGAAGTCCGCTGGCGCTCTATTCAGAGTATCAGCGTATGGATGTCGAACTGCGGGCACCGCTGGCCATGACCTACAGCCACTGGCATGGCCAGGTTGAGGTGAACGTGCCATTTGATGGTGATGTGGAGTATCTTTTTAATGACGAAGTGGTGAAGAGCAAACAGGGTTTTATCACCTTGTTCTGGGCCTGTACTCCCCACCAACTCACGGATGCCGGGCACTGTAAACAGATGGCCATCTTCAACTTACCGATGCATCTGTTTTTGTCCTGGCCGCTGGACAGGGAACTGATTAATCACGTGACCCACGGGATGGTGATTACTTCGTTGGCTTCACAGCAGCTGAGCGCGTTTGAAGTGCAGCGTTGGCAGAATGAACTCAATAGCGATAACGAACAAATTCGCCAGTTAGCCATTGATGAAATCGCGCTAATGCTCAAGCGCTTTAGCCTCGCTGGCTGGCGGCCGGTACTGGGTAACAAAACGTCGCGCACCCAGAAAAACAGTATTTCACGGCATTCACAGTTTTACGTCAGCCAGATGCTGGAGTTTATTGCCGCCAACTGCGACAAACAGCTTACGGTTGATGCTATTGCCGAACACGTTAAGCTCAATCCCAATTATGCGATGGGTATTTTTCATCGGGTGATGCAACTGACGATGAAACAGTATATTACCGCGATGCGCATTAACCATGTGCGGGCTTTACTCAGCGATACGGATAAAACAATTCTGGATATCGCTACAATTGCAGGTTTTCGCTCTAGCAGTCGATTTTACAGCTCGTTCCATAAATACGTCGGCATGCCGCCACAGCAGTATCGAAAATTGAGTCAACAACGCCGACATCATTCACCTTATGCCGAGGGGTAATTTATTCACCAAACGTTCTCTTACCTTACTACTAAAATATAAGCACCAGAATAGCAGGTCAAAAAAGATAATCTGCGGCAGTTAATAAAATAGGGTTCAGCCATGAACTCTGGCAACTATGTTGCTCAGACATGAGTGACCTGTAGCAGGTATTTATTTGACGTGTTCAACCATTAACGATTGGGATGGAATTATGGAATTAAATAACTGCACCGCCAACAACAGAAAGCCATTGTCTTTCTTTTTGTCAGTTTTACCCATGGTAGTCATGCTGGGCGGGATTAGTATCGGATATTTTATCTTCAATATTCGAGCTGAGCCCATGATCCTGATGGGAACGGCAACCGCCTCATTTATCGCCATCGCTCACGGCTATACATGGGAGGACATTCTACAATCTATTTGCAATAAAATATCTGAAGCGCTGCCGGTCATATTAATCGTCGCCAGTATCGGTTTCTTAATTGGCGCATGGATGGTGTCAGGCACTATTCCAATGATGATTTATTATGGTCTGAAGTGGATTAATCCGCAGTATTTCTATATTTCGGCATTTATGCTGGGAGCACTGATCTCAGTATGCACCGGTACCTCCTGGGGTTCTATCGGGACCGTTGGTATTGCCATGATTGGCGTAGCGATTGGTCTGAATGTCTCGCTGCCCATTGCCGCTGGTGCTATTGTTTCAGGCTGCTGGTTTGGTGATAAGCTCTCACCGGTTTCTGATTCAACCAACATGGCTGCACTGGCTGCCGGGGTAAACCTGTACTCGCATATCGGCCACCTGCTGTGGACTACCGGCCCGGGTTTTATTATTTGCTGCGTCGTTTACAGCTATATGGGCATGGGCATTGATGCCTCGTCCAGCGCGCCAGAAAACATTACCAACTTGATGAATTCTATTGGTCAGATTTATCACTTTAATATTCTGCTGCTACTCCCGCCGATCATCGTTTTATATGGCTCACTGTCAAAAAGACCGCCCATTCCGATGCTCTTTTTATCTACGATAGTCTCAATGATTTTGGCGTTAGTCTTTCAGCAATTCACGGCATCCTCTGTCGGCGAATCCGTTGTCAGTGGCTTTAAGCTCGCAATGCTTACCGGAGATAATCTGCCGACACTGTCTTCCGATGTTTCCCGCTTACTGGAGCGAGGCGGCGCTATTTCAATGTTTAGCAGCTTCGTTACCGTTTTCAGCGCCTTTAGCTTTGCCGGGGCAATGAGTGCGACAGGCTCTCTGCACACCGTGATAAACGCGCTGACAAAAGGCGTTAAATCCACATTCCGCCTGGTGGCTACCACGATTGTGACGACATTTACCATCTGTGCCTGCACGGCAAATGGGACCTTACCGTTGCTGCTGTGCGGTGATGCCTTTAAAGAGGAGTACAAAAAACGAGGTCTTGCGGCAAAAAACCTCTCACGAACCACTGAAGATGCCGGAACCGTTGTCGAACCGATTATCCCCTGGTCTGCCTCAGGCGTTTATTGCGCCACTATGCTGGGCGTTGCCACGCTTGATTACTTGCCCTGGGCAATCCTCTGTTACAGCGGCGTCATCTTTGCCCTACTGTGGGCGGCAACCGGTATTGGCATTGCTAAATATGAGCCCAATGAAGCCACTGAGAATATGGTTGAGCAAAAATCATAAACTACTAAATAGCTAAATCTTAGCTATCACCAGGGTAAATTAAATATATCCATTAGATATACATAAACATTCTTCGCTTTTGCGTTGCTTACACTATTTTCAGAGACTTTCCAGGAGTCAACAATGTCTTTATTTGATGATATTGTCACAAGGGATGTTAATTGTCGCAAATACGGGCAATTACAACAGATGTACGGTACCACCGATGTATTACCGCTGTGGATTGCAGATATGGATTTTGCGACACCAGAGCCAATCATGAGCACGCTGCGTTCGGTGGTATCGCAGCCTGTGCAAGGCTATAACCTGGATTATCCACAATGGAAAGAATCTGTTATTCATTGGTATGCACAACAGTATGATGCCGATATCAAGGCACACTGGTTACATTTTATTCCCGGTGTTATAAAAACTATCGTACTCTCTTTAATGGCGCTTACCCGTCCAGACGATAATATTTTAACCTGTACGCCAATCTATGATCCCTATCCTAATCTGGTAAACACCAGCGGCAGGAATTTGATTCAGACGCGCCTCATTGAGAAAAACGGGCACTATGAATTTGACTGGCATGATTTCAGCGAGAAACTCAAGCAGTGCAAAATGTTTTTGTTCCCTTCACCGCATAACCCCGGCGGTATGGTGTGGTCGCGGGAAACGCTGGAAAAAGTAAGCCACTATTGCCAGCAGGCTGGGGTCATCATTCTGTCTGATGAAGTGCACAGTGATTTAACCCTGCCAGGAAAGCGCCATTTGCCGTTTTTTACTGTTGATGAAGCGCCAGATAGTCGGTCAATCGTACTTACTTCCATCAGCAAGACCTTCAATACGGCGGCGATCCAGGGCGGAATCGCCATTATTAAGAATGATGAATTACGCCATCAGTTCTACCACTTTCTGGATAACTGCTACCTTGCAGAGACGCATTCATTGCAGCAGGCGGCCATTTACAGCGCCTTTACCCATTGCGCCGACTGGCACCAGAAATTATTGGCCTATCTGGCCGACAATGTAGCGTTTGTAAAAAGTGAAATCGAAAAGTACTGTCCCTTGATTTCCATTGTGTATGGCGGCGCGTCGTATCTTCTGTTTCTGAATGCGGGAAAAATGGATCTCAGCGATGAGCAGCTAAGCGCTTTTTTTGTGCATGACGCCAGGCTTGGCCTGTCACCTGGGGCGCAATATGGTCCCGGTGGAGAGGGGCACATGAGACTCAACGTTGGCTGCCCACGCCCGGTACTGGTAGAAGCGATGAACCGGCTAAAAGCGGCATACCAGAAATGGCAAAACGCATAGCGTACATCACACGATTTGCCCTGCCACGGTGGGGCAAAATCATCCAAAGATGTTGCTGAACTGCTATAAAGTCTTTCCCTTCTGTCGGCTGGTGTTAAACTGGAAAGTGTGATCTTCATCATAACCTGCTTAAACAGAGACAAGAGACACTGCTATGCAACATATCATCGAGGGCTTCCTCAACTTCCAAAAAGAGATTTTCCCTCAACGCAAGGAACTCTTCCGCAGCCTGGCATCCAGCCAGAATCCTAAGGCACTTTTCATCTCCTGTTCCGATAGCCGCCTGGTACCAGAACTCGTTACTCAGCAAGATCCAGGACAGCTTTTCGTTATCCGCAACGCCGGTAATATCGTACCGTCATTTGGTCCGGAACCGGGTGGTGTATCCGCAACCATCGAATACGCGGTTGTCGCACTTGGCGTAACGGATATCGTCATCTGCGGTCACTCCAATTGTGGCGCGATGAAAGCCATTGCCGATAGCCAGCCCCTGGATCCGATGCCCGCTGTCGCTCACTGGCTGCACTATGCCGATGCCGCGAAAGCCGTGGTCGATAAAAAAACCTGGGATAACCCAATCGATAAAGTTAATGCCATGGTGGAAGAGAACGTTATCGCACAGCTTAACAACATTAAAACGCATCCTTGTGTCGCGGTTGGGTTGCGCAATAATGCGCTTCGTCTGCACGGTTGGGTGTATGACATCGAAAGCGGTGAAATCCGTACCCTGGATAAAAACAGCAAAACCTACGTTTCCCTTGCAGATAACCCGCAGGTGCATTTCGAGTAATTCCCCCACTGGAGCAAGGATGCTCTGGACATCTCCTCTCCCTATTTCTGTTAGTGGACAAAAAACGGGCTTGCGACTAGTTTTAAAGTAGCCACTGGTGTTCCACATCGGTTTTCGCACATTTATACAACATTGCGACAGGCTCATTCACTGAGTCGCAAACAGCTGTTCATACATGGTGCTGGCGATAAAAAGGATCAGGTGCAAATGCAAACAAAAATAAAAAGAATAATGGATAAGTTATTTTATCATGAGTCGTGGGACATCATGCTTATTAAGGATAATGGTACACACTCATTCCCCGACAACACTCTGGAGATATTAAGCAAATCCACTGCGCAGCAGTTAAAAAAGAAATATACATTTCAGGCCGATCCTTTTCTGATTGAAAAAGATGATAAACTGTATGTTTTCTATGAAGCTCTTAGCTTTCGCAACTCAAAAGGCACGCTACGATGTCGCGTTCTTGACCGTGAACTGGTCGAACTTGAAGATATTAGGCTTGAAGGCTTTGACGACTTACAGTGTCATTTGTCATTCCCTTATCTGATACATATCAACGATCAACTGTTCATGATCCCCGAGTCTTCAGAAAGAAAAGAGGTAATACTGTTTCAGTCAATTGAGTTCCCTGCACGCTGGAAGCAAGTTAAAGTTTTAATCTCTGATACCCAATTAACCGACAACGTATTTATCTCAATTAATGAAACCTGTTATCTGTTGTCCACCACGATGGATAACGAAATAATTATTCATTCAGCAGATCATATTTATGGACAATGGCAGCGGATTACCCCCTCATTGAAGGTGAGCAATCCCCATCATCGAGGTGCAGGTGCCTCCTATCAGGTCGAAAATAAAATGTACTTCCTTACACAGGAGTGCACGCCTGAAACTTATGGAAAATCAATCTATATCAAAGAATTAGTGACACTAAACGACACTAATTTTGCTGAAACTCTGATCGAACAAATCAATTCGTCGATCAACCACAGTGACGGCGTCCACACGCTGAACTTCTCAAATAACTATATTGTTTATGATACAAAAATAAACAAATTCAGCTTTTTATCTATACTTAAAAAAATTTCTTATAAATGCATGGTGAGGTATCGCAATTATTACCTTACCAAACGTTACCAATAACGCGTTCTCTATGGTACTGGCGTGAATCAATCCCCGTTTATCTGGAGTCTGTATGGCAATTCTTGTCACTGGTGGTGCAGGTTATATTGGTTCACATACTGTGTTAACGCTACTGGAAAGAGGCGATGATGTCATAGTCATCGATAATCTGGCGAACGCCAGCAGAATCTCGCTGGACAGGGTCGCGGAACTCACCGGAAGAGAGCCCATTGTCTATATCGCCGATGTTCTCGACAGGCAGGCATTAAAAAACATTTTCGCCGACCATAACATCACCGATGTCATTCATTTTGCGGGACTCAAATCAGTTTCAGAGTCGATAAAAGAGCCCCTCGCCTACTATGAAAACAACGTTACCGGAACGCTGGTTTTACTGGATGAGATGCTGGCCGCTGGCGTTAATCGTTTCATTTTTAGCTCATCTGCCACGGTATATGGTAATCCAGAAAGCGTACCGCTGAGCGAGCAATCACGCACGGGTGGTACCACTAATCCGTACGGCACGTCTAAGTTGATGGTCGAACAAATTCTGGCCGATTTCTCACGTGCACAACCCAATTTTCGCATTACCTGTCTGCGCTATTTCAACCCGGTTGGCGCCCATCCATCAGGTCGGATTGGTGAAGATCCTAACGGTATCCCTAATAACCTGGTTCCGTATATCTCCCAGGTCGCGATTGGTAAGCTGGAAACCGTGTCTGTGTACGGTAATGATTATCCAACCCCTGATGGTACCGGTGTGCGAGATTATATTCACGTCATGGATCTGGCGACCGGTCATTTAGCCGCGCTGGATTGCCAGAACAAAGGTGCGGCTTACAAAGTGATTAATCTCGGTACCGGTGTCGGTTATTCCGTAATTAATCTGATTGAGGCGTTTGAAAAAGCGGCGCAGACAAAAATAAACTATCAGTTTGTCGCCAGAAGACCCGGAGATATTGCCGAATGTTGGTCTGACCCATCGCTGGCATACAAAGAGCTAGGTTGGAAGGCCATCTACAACCTTGATGAAATGATGCGTGACACCTGGAACTGGCAAAAAAATAACCCGAATGGGTATCGAATTTAATGTTCTCAGCAGCGAGTCTGACCGTCAGGCTCGCTGCTGTGTCTGACTAGCGTACCGTTATTGTTGACACCCGGTACCAGCCGCTGCTCTGCTTCCCTTCATTGGCAAAGTTAATTCTCGCCGCACCCGACTTATCCAGCATCGCAACCTCAATCGCGTATTGCCCTTTCGCCAGTCGGCCTGGCATAGATAACGCATAACTGACCTGATACTTACCGGGGAGCCAGCGGCGAATATCCTCCGCGGAATTCCCCTGTGCCACCACCTTATTGGCGCTGTCTACGACCCGGAATGCCAGCATGTAAGGCAGATAAATCGGTGCGATACCCTCATTGTACCAGGTACTGTTTAATGTCAGCGTTTGTCCGCTGTCCCACACGGACTCATGACTCAGGGACGCAAGGCGAAATCGATAGCCCAATTTGGTCAGCGCATCGTCGACAATCGGTCGATAGTCGCTGGGTATCGTTCTCGATTTCAGGTTAATGGTACTGGCGTGCTGCTTGACCGCCCAGTCAAAAATCCCCTGCACTTCAGCACGTGTATAGTGAAAGGTGTTCTTCCAGTCCTGCATATACGAGCAGATCTCCAGACTCACCGGCGCACGTTTCCAGGCGTCGTTGAACCCTGAATAACTCTGCTGTGCAGCCAGCAATCGCTGCGGGTAATCATCAGCCATATGGTTCCAGGAGTCTGAAAATACGCGTAGGTCTCCCCAACAGTCCGCACGCCATCCTGCCCCACGCGCCACCGCATTCGCCAGACTTTGACCGCCGCTTATCAGCATGGTTTTTGGTGTCACCGGAAAAGCAGAAAAGTGCATCGCGACGTAGCGATCCAGTTGCGCCGTGGTGTATCGCTCCAGTAATGGCTTCAGGTTCGGGAAGTTGCTGTTATGCCATTCTCCCCACGATCCCACCATGCCAATATCAACAAACGCGAGATTCTCATTACCATCGTAGCGCTTACCAAATGCGTTCAACAGACGCTGACTGTATTGAATAAACAGAGGATCGTCTAAATCCGGGGCAAATGTCTTTTTATCCGGCGTCCAGGTTCCTTTCACGCCTTTTTTAATCAGCCAGTCAGGAATTTGCGAACCGCTTTCCGGCTCTGCCAGAGCCATAAAGCGTAGCCCGACATTCATCGCAGGGCGATGTGCCGCCGCGTATTTAAAGGCATCATCCACCAACGCAAAATTGTACTGGCCTTCGACTGGCTCCAGATCCCGCCAATAAAAACGCTCGTATTCAAATCCGGTATTGGGATAGTCCGCCAGCCCCAGCGTTTCACCGTATCCCTGATGAAAACTTGCCACGCCAATCCCCGGATTGGTTAACGGGCCCGTCAATGCTTTAGGGGTAACGGTCGTCAATGCGGCCATAACCGTCAGCGGGAAAAACATGCACAACAACGCACAAACCCATTTACGCTTCATCGCAAAGACGTCCTCCACCAATTTGTTAACGCTAGCGGTCTTTCAGACTTAACCACCAGTCCCAGATACCTACGTGAAAATTTTGGAACACATCAATACCTAACGCGGATTTGATCATATACAGCGTCAGCAATATGCAGCAGGTGACGAATAGCACGGCAATCAGCAGCAAAAAAGTGAGCAACATTCTCGACAGGGTTGATTCCTGGCGATGCTGGCGGCGTAAATCTCTGCCAAACAAAAAAACCAGATAATAACGCTTGCTGAAAAAAGGAAAGCTTCTGCGAATATCGATCTGATGCCGCGAAGTCAGGGTTGTAGCAAGGAGCGCTTTTTCCACCCCTTCTTTTTGTTCAGGGGTCAATTCCTCCGCTATCCGCTCATCAAGGTGAGCGTAAAACCGTTCGATGGCAGGAGGACGATTTTGAGGACTGGTCAAAATTAACCTATATCTTTATCAATGGAGTGGTAGACGTTAACCGTCTTTTTGGCGATTTCATGCCAATTGTAGTTTTGCAAATATACACCATAGTCCACGCTATTTGCTGTTGCCCCTTGGCCTAATTTTTCAGCCAGACCGGTTACATCTCCCACCTTAAAATAGGCCTCGGCGGGCAGTTGAACTTCAAGGTTAGCCGGAATATCACTGACGACGGCCGGAAGAGAAAATGACATTGCCTCCAGCAGCGCAATGGGCAATCCTTCATGGTATGAGGGCATCACAAACAATTTAGCCTGCGAAAACACCGCCTGAAGTTCGTCACCACGTAAAAAACCAGTCATCACAACACCTGGCGTGTCGGCGGCAAGCTTTTTGAGGCGCACGCTGTATTCGGTCGGATGATCCGCATCGCCAATTAGTACTAACGGTATGGTCAAACCACTGTGTTGATAAGCGGCGATGGCATCATGCATCCCTTTTTCTTCCACAAACCGCCCAACCACCACGAGGTAGTTTTTCGGCTGCAGCCCAAAGCGGGAGAGCGTATTGTCGATGGTGAGCTGTGATAATAACCGCGGCTCGTTCACGCCATTGTGAATTAAATGCGCATCATAGCGACCGTGTTTTTTCTGGATCAGTTGATTAATAACTTCAGAAATCACAATCACCTCGTTGGCATATCTCACCGCCCAACGCTCACCCAGCAACAATATTTTTTTGGCTACATATCCCCATTTCTGGCGATCGTAATCGGGCCCGTGGTGGGTAAAAACCACCTTTTTACCCATCACGCGTAAGAGTGGGATCACAAGGCCAGGGCCGATAGCATGGACATGCACAATATCCGAATGGTCGATACGTGTCCTAAACGCCGCTATAACGGAATGGACAATAGCTTCCAGCGAGCGCTTTTTGGGTGCCCACAGCGCGTAGGTTTCGACTTTTTTATATACCGATAGTTTGTAATTTACATATGGCGAGCGAGCGATCACGCAAATATCCACGTCGAACTGCTGTTTAATGGCAGGATAAAGATTCTGACAGTGTGTCTCCACACCACCCAATACATCGGGAATACCACGCGTTCCAAAAACCGTTATTTTTTTACTCATACTATGGCCTGCTCAGCAGTTCTTTATACAGCGCCTGTAGGGTATCCATATGTTTACTCAGCGCATATTTTTCACTCAACCGTGCACGACCTTGTAAGCCCATATTCCTCGCCTTCTCAGGCGAGTCGGCCAGAGCGTCCATCGCATTGGCTAACTCATGCACATTACCCGGTTCGAATAAAATCCCTTCGACACCGTCACGAATTTGTTCCGGTATACCGCCGATGCGCGACCCGATAACCGGTTTGCCTAAGGACATCGCTTCTAATATCGCCATAGAACAGTTTTCATAGCATTCTGAAGGCAGGATCACCGCTCGCGCATGCTTAATAAGCTTATCGAGCGCCTCCCCTTGTTGCACATAACCTAAAAACTCAACATCAGGGTATTTGGCGGCTAATTCATCATGCAACGGACCGTGCCCCACAACTTTCAGCGGCGCGCTGTTCCGCATTTTTTTATGCGCTGCCAACAACGTTGCCACGCCCTTTTCACGGCTCAGACGGCCAAAGTACAGCATATAGCCTTCATCGCTTACTTCGGCCAGGGGACGGCTATCATCAACGCCATTGACGATGACATCAATGCGCGAATTTGGCAGCGTGCGCAGCAAAACACCGCGTAAAAAAACGCTCGGTGAAACAATCACATCCAGTGCCTGATAGTTTTGTGCAATGTACTGCCAGGTTGCCTCCAGGGAGAGCAGTAAACTTTTTGAGGCTGAACCTTCCTGACAACGATACCTGAAGGCGTTGAAAACCGTTCCGGTAATACAGGAATCACACACCTTGCCGTCGCGCAGCATGGAATACGCGGGGCACACAATCTTATAGTCATGCGCAGTCAGCACCGTTTTGCAGCCAAAATTGCGCGCAACTTTAATCAACGCCGGTGTTAACTGATGGTAGATGTTGTGAAAGTGGACGATATCCGGGCGCTCTTTTTCTAAAAGCGCCAGCATTTTTTTGCAGGCCTGCGAATTATGAATAAAGTTAACCGCCGTTTTGATACCACCCAGCAGATTGCTCGCTTTGTGGTAGTCCACATTACTGACGAAATAATCCGTATAGTCTGAGGGGAAATTATTCTCATGCTGCATAGAGAAATCTATAACCTGCACTCCGGCCTGTTTCAGCATATCGCGCTCTTGAAAATAAACCGTTTCCGCGCCGCCTTTGATGAAAAAAAATTTGTTAACCAATAATACTTTCATGGCGCCTGCCCCGGTTATTCATGAATGATTTTACTGTTAGGCGGAGTCAGCGGATCGCGTACCGGATAAAAAATACCTTTGATCAGCCCCGCTGAGCGTACGATTAAATTAATAACGCTTTGCAGCCCATCTGTTAACGAGCGGTTTTGCACAATCTTCAACAAAGCAAACGCCAGTAATGGTAGAAGCGCAACGGCAAACACATTGATATTTAAACTGAGCAGCGCCACAAATAAGAGAATAAGGTAAAGCGCAAATACCGCCTCATTCTTCACGATGTTGAATGACTGGGAAAACCAGGGCTTCCCCCAACTACAACGCAAAAGCTCACCCGGTGCCTGGTAATAACCGCTGGTCCAGCGCCGCGCCAGCATCTTAAACGTCGGCAGCGTATGTGACGTATGGCTGAAGTAAGGAATATCCAGACGCCGCAGTTTATAGCCTGCTTCGATTAAACGCAGGCCCAGTTCAGCCTCTTCATACGCGTGCAAATTACGGTTAGTAAGATAACCAATTTTTTCAATTGCCGACCGACGATACAGGCCACCGCCACCCAGATGATCGCTATCCCCGAGTGGATAGATTTTATTAATGCGTTGCTTTCGCGATTTAAATTCATAGTTAACGGCATCGTCCATTTCAACGGTTCCCGCAACGCCTGCATATTCTGGTTCGGCCTGCAAAA
This sequence comes from Citrobacter sp. Cpo221, assembly GCF_030332345.1. Classification (NCBI taxonomy): domain Bacteria; kingdom Pseudomonadati; phylum Pseudomonadota; class Gammaproteobacteria; order Enterobacterales; family Enterobacteriaceae; genus Citrobacter; species Citrobacter sp. Cpo221. The sequence continues at coordinate 259,769 of NZ_JAOWIA010000052.1, read as the reverse complement.
ACGCGACCGCCTGATCCACAAAGCCCTCTTCCAGTTCCATGTCGCCGTCCATCAGCAGCAGATATTCCCCTTCACTATACAGATAACCTAACTGGTGCCCGACGCCACAGCAGCGATCGCCAGGGTCAGTTAAGGACACTACGGTCACCCCTTTATCGATCGCAAGCTGTTGGGTGTTATCCGTTGACAGACTATCTGCCACAATAATTTTGTGTGGATAATCAATAAGCTGCTTACGGATACTGTCAATCGTCTTCTCAATACATTTAGATTCATTGAGTGTTTTAATACTCACTGAAATAAACGGTTTTTGGTCCATACAATTACCCTACGCAGCGAAGGACGGTTCGACGAATCACTAAACTTGATCCTAGTGATAAATAGAACAGGAATTGTAACATCGGTGTAATCATCAGTATCTGGCTATAAGGTAAGCTAATTAAGCAACTAATCGCAAAAGCGTTAAACGCCGGTGCAAAGCTCAACAACTGAAGATCCTGCTGGTCCAGTTGCTCAAGCATCAGTAATGGCTTTGGCTGACAAACCTTCAGGATATAAATGAATAAGCTAATAAAGAGCAACGTGCCGATCACCCCCACTTCCCACAGCAGCATACTCAGGGAAGTCGAGTCAAGAATTAAGTTGTAGATAATATTCAAAAAGCCCGGCGACACCGTACTACCACTGTTAGTTGCATTGAGTCCGTAGCCAAATAACGTTCCTGAAAGCCCCCACAGATCGTTATTTTTCAACCAGAACAGGAACGTCGTAAAGCGCCCTAACTCACCGGTAGACATAATGTAGTTCGGATCAAAGATATAGCTTAAGGAGTCGATAAAAATACTTAACGAGCTTTTCGATGGATCGCCACCGAACGCCGTAGAATAATAGTACGCGAGGATCACAATCGACAGGCTAATAAGCAACAGCATTCCCGCCACAATAACCAATAACGTCTTCAGATTGACCTTACTAACGTCTTTGACGTAGCTCGGTGAAAGCCACACCCACGCCAGGAATATAGGCGATAGCAGAATGACAAACTTTACTTCACCAATGATGCATAACCCGATACCGAGAACAATATGCAGCGCCATGGATTTGAACGTGGTGAGTCCATGCTTAAATTCTGAGACTTTTAACAACATAATTAACAGGCAAAACAGGCCCATTGCGGCAGTATTCCCGCCCCCCATGGGGTCACCGCCAAACGTGCCAACCACGGAGTCCCATTTCTCATCTTCACCACGCACCGCGACGCGCTGGGGAACGACCAGTAACACCTGATAAATCATTACCGGAATCTGCGCGTAAAACACCCAATACAGATAGCGCGTTGCGCGGTAAATCTGTGACTCCCGGCAAAAGCCCAGCAGCAAACAGATCATCACCAGCGACAGCGCAATTTCGTTTTTAAATGCCACAATCGCGACGGTGATCCCGCCCTGAATCAGCGTCGATGCTCCAGCCAGCACCAGAAACGAAAAGTACAATGCCAGGACAATCGTCTCCTGGGCATCCAGATGTAAGGAGCCATCACGCGTCTGCATCACCAATAATCCCACCATCAATAAGGTGAGGAAAAAAGGTATCCACAGCACTGACTGCATGCCGGTAAAGTATTGCACCAGGCCACACAGGATCAGCGTGACAAAGGTATAAACCTGTAAATAGTATCCGGTATTAAGCGTCATAGTATCACCGGCTTGTCTTTCAGGAGATTGGCTCGCTTATTCATTTTTAGATAAATGAAGGCGTAGCGAATAAATGTCAGTGAAGAAAACAAGATGACCGACGTTGCATAATCTTTATAAAAATAGGGCGTCACAACAAAAGCGAAGAGTACAATCGCCAGCTGTTCCAGTTGGATGCGCAGAAAATAGCGATGGGAACCAAAAATAAGCTCTATCACCGTCAGAGGGCTTATCGCCAGCGCCGGGAACAAATAGGGCAACATGTAGCGTGACGTCTCAATGGAGTTAATCCAGTCTTCGCCAAAACCGAGGCGCATCACAATCGGATAGAAAATAAAAACCCCAAGGGTACAGATAACCCCTAATACCAGCAATAGCATACGTACCTTAGTATACTCCTGATAGTTAAAGGTATTATTTCTGAAGTCGATAGACCATTTGGAAAAAATAGTATTGCGCACCGCATTCCCGATGATCACCACCGGAGCCAGGCAAAAGCGGCTAACCACGGAAAAATAACCCGCCGTCAGCGCCGAGAACCAAAAGTTAATCAGCATAATAGGCAAATTACTGCTGGCCATCGCCAACACTTCCGCGCTGCCCACTTTGGTAATGTGATGAATATTCTGTTTGAAAAAATGCCAATTACTGGCGGGTCGCAGATGTCTGGCCGCCACCGAACGAATATCAAACGAATGCAAAATACAGCTTATGGTCAGCACCATCGTCGCGCAGGCCCACGACCAATAAAATAGTTGTACATGGTGCGTAAGAAGGACGGAAAGTACAACGACCACAGAAACAGAAATACGCTGGAAAATCAGAAAACGAAAGTTGGCCGTGCGTAGCGACAGGTTTTCCGAGATTAAAACCCACGCCGTTGCCAGCGTCAGCAAATAGAGAAACAGGATGTTCTGGTGAAACAGCCACGCGGTGAGTACGGCGTACGGTAAGGCAATGATCGTGCTTTGTATTAAGCAAAACACGACATTCTGCACCAGTTCGTCATCCTGCTGTTTAGGAATTAACAGCTGTGATGCAAAGGTACACACCTGAGCGCCCACCACGGCGATGCTGTAGTTGAGCGCATAAAGCCCCACTTCAGCCATATCGTACTTGTGTGAAATCAACCAAATAGACAGTGCACCAATCAACTGCGAGATGACTGATGAACCGGCTATCGTGGAAGCGCTCTTCAGTAGACTCATACGCGGCCTGGCGTTGCCATCAGTTGATCGGTACTGAAGTTCAGTGAACGCAGACCTTCTTGCGTCTCAAGATCCTTTTCTTCAACTGCATTGAGCACCGCACCAATCACCACGCCGTTATTTTCCTCGATCTTATCCAGCGCGTTGGCGATTTGTCCTGCCGAACCTGCCCCGGCTTTCACAATGAAAACAACTCCATCGACGGCACGTTTGATCAGTTGAACATCCTGACTCTGATTCACAGCAGCAACATCAATAATGATGCGCTGATAATGCGATTTCAACTCGCGCATTAAGAGTTCAACATGCTCCGAAGACAGCATCAGTAAAGATGAGATGGTGTTCTTGCCGTGTGGAATAAAGTCGAGATTATCACTGAGTTTGATCCTCGCCTGTTCAAGCTCTATCTCCCCGCGTAACAGTTCCGCTAAGCCTGCAGATGTAGCTGACGCCAGCTCGGATGTGAGCCCACCAGTGTTAAAGAAATCTGCATCAATAAGCAGTGTTTTCTGGTCGAAACTAAAAGAGTTCGCTAACAGATTCGCCAACAAAGAACGCCCATCGCCGTGCTCCGTCGACGCCACGGCGAGCGTCTGTAAAGGTCGCCTATCCAGCATAATCCGGGTACGGATACCGTGCACGATATCGGCATTAAGCGGGTTCTTCATGATCATGTCCCGCACCTGCGCGCGCCCTGAGATTCCGCTAAAACGACGAATTTCACCCAACGGAACAACATTGAGCCGTTTTTTCATGCGACTGAGGGTACCGATTGAGTTATCCATTGCCGCTTTGACAATGAAATACATGATGCTGAACACCACCACCAGCATGACCACCATCAGCAACAATAAAGATTTATTCGGTTTCGCCGGTTTTAACGCGGGTACTGCAGGGTCGTATAACACCGCATCGGCATTCACGCCGGACAGCGACAGCTCCTGAGTACGTTGATAAAGCGATTTATACAGGTCTTCCATTTTATCTAACGACAGCTTTTGACTGTTCCAGGCATCCCGCTTTGACGCCATTTTCTGGAAGATCTCTTTCTGCTCATCCACCTGTTGTTGATAGTTTTTTTCGTCCGCCAGCGCCGCCAGATATTGCTGACGTAAACCGACTTTCAGCTCGCCCAACACTCGTCCGGTCTGGCTTTGGATCGACTGAACATCGGCTTCTGCTTTTAAAATGGCAGGATTTTTTGGCCCATAGACTTTACGCTGTTCGGACAACGTTCGTTGCGCCTGAATCAACGCAATGCGCAAATCCTGGATCTGAGCGTGGTTAGAGACCGAAGGCAGCGAGATAACGCTCTCAATGGACTTACCTCCCCCGTTCACCTCGTTATAGACGGATTCAGCGGCAACCCGACGCTGGGTCGCATCGGCCAGGCGATTGGTTACGATACTTAACTGCTCGGTTTCAAAACCATCGATACCGCGGAAGGTCAGCAGCCCGGCATTTTTCAGATAGCTGTCCATCTCGTCTTTTTGCTTAGCTATCGACTTCTGAATCTCTTCCATTTTTTCAAAATTCAGTTCGCGAGCTTTCTCCACCTTCAGGCGTTTCTGCTCCACCGTGTAGTTGATGAAAGCCTGCGCGACGCCATTCGCAATGTCAGCCGCAACCTGAGGGGACGTTGATTCATAGGTAATAGACGCCAGGTTCGTCGTACGAATACCAATGACATTCAGATTTTTCGCCAGCGTTTTCAGCGCTTGCTCCATTCTCAGTTGTCGACTTTCATTGCTATCAGCCCCCTGAGCACCGGCTTTTTCCCCGGTAAACTCCGGGTTTTCATCCAGCTTCATATCACGTACGGCTTGCTCCAGCACAATACGTGAATGCATCAACGCATATTGTGTTTCGTAGTAACCACTGCGCGTTGAATCGAAACCATCAACCTGTGGAAACGGAGAAACGTTATCAGCCTGCGCCTTAATCAGCACCGTCGCCGTTGAAACATACTTTGAAGACATCATGCTGATTAACGGATACGCGACGACCCCGGCAACGATACCGGCCAGCGCGATTTTCCAGGCGTTCTTTTTCAGCTCTTTGGCAAAGCGGGAGAATTCGACACTGCTTTCTCGTTTTTTGCCGTTTTCCACTATTGATAGTTTCATCGTCAGAAGAACCCCATGCCAATAATCACGACATCCCCAGGATGAACAGAGTGCGTTAAATCGACATTCTCAAGCAGCTGATTGCTCCCTGACAGGCGAATGTTGATATCTTTTCGGTCAGCACGATCTGTAAATCCACCCGCCTGCGCAATAGATTTCTCGACGGTAAGCCCTGGCTCATAGGCGAAGCCATTTGGACTTTTTACCTCACCTGAAACATAGTATTTGCGGAACTCGGCAATACTCACCGTCACCATCGGAGATGTAAAATAATCTCCGGTCAGGCGTTGAGTTAATTCTTTAGTCACTTGATCAACGGTTTTATCTTGTAATTTAAGAGCACCAACAAACGGGAAATTAATTTCCCCGCTCTTATCCAAAATAAACCGCATCGTCATATCGGGTTGACCATGAACAGCGATATTGACCGTATCCCCCGCCCCAAGCCGGTAATCCTGCTGAACAGTAGCAGGATCGTCCATTAATCGCGGGCTGGACGCTGTGCATCCGACCAACAGGATACTGAATAGCAAAACCGCGCACAGTTCTATTATTTTCATTTTAGATCTGAACCTTAGCTTTAAGCATAATCATAGAATTATCATAACCCAACGTTCTAATGACTTCCTGATTGTCGTTGGGACCGATATAAAACGAGTCAGTATCCTTATTCGAATTTAATGTATCTATCTGATATTTAATCTCAAAATTAACCGACGGCGTGTAGTCATAGCTCATGGTTACGCTAAACACGCCATCTTTATCATGCCGATCCTTGTTCTGTTTTTTATAGTCTTCCGAAGTGAATGAGTAGTCCAATAAAGTAGAAAAACGAGTACCTAACCAGAAATGCTGGTAAGAAAGGCCATACTGGGTCACTAAAATATATCCCCCAACTTCCGATGGGTCTTTAATGCTTTGCGCAGAATGGGCCGTGAAAACAGACTGCTGTAACGGCTTCCACTCCGCTTTTATGTCCCAGTTTAGACCATTAAAATCATGCGAGTTTGCGTTGTTTTCAAATGTTTTATACAGCCATGAAATATTCATGTCGACATTGGTTTTCCCCGTCAACTGCGACTTCAGGCCATACAGCAAATAATACTCATTAGTGTCTTTATCTGAGTTGTTATCATAGCGACGCTGGTTAGTAATAAAGCTATAGCGAAAGCGCGTTCTGGATGAGTATTGGTCAAAAACTTCCGCTATCAGGCTATTTTCATGCCATTCCTGTTCCTGAATATAATTGTAGAAGTCCTCACTGCTGTCCCGAACATCAGAGGTGTTACCGAAAGTCAGTTTTTTGTATAACAACGCCAGTTCCGCTTTGCCGCGACCATCAGGCGCACCGTAGCTGTAGCGCAATTCACTATTGATAAAATTCGTCGTCAGCGGAGATTTAATCCCATACTGCTCAAACTGACTCGGTAGAAAACCCTCGGTGATATCACGGCCGCGGGATTCATGCCCAAGCGAATCCTCCAGATTGAGGGTTAAGCCATGCATGAGCCCATAACGCCAGGCACCGTTAAAACGGAAAAAATGATCGTTGTAGTTATCAGCAGAATCGCTTGAGTAGTTACGATAATCCCCAGAGTACATCAGCAAATACTTATCCTGACCACGCTCTCCAATCATACTCAGAACGGGCGCAGCACTCTGAAACGAGGAACCGATAGCATCGCTGCTATGTGGCTGATAAGACACGTTATCATTATAACCATAGTCCACAGCGACCTTGCCCTGGAAGTCTATCCCCGCAAAGCCAATGTGTGATTTCGGTGTTAAATCAGCCCATGCGGACTGCGATATCACGATTCCGGTAATAACGAGTAATTTAGTATGCATTCTTACCGACAAATCCTTTGAAAATAGTTTTAATAATAATTTTTATATCCAGCCATAACGACCAGTTTTGAATGTACTCAATATCGTACTGAACCCTTTTTTCCATCTTATAAAGCGCATCGATTTCCCCGCGGAACCCGTTGATCTGCGCAAGCCCAGTGATCCCTGGCTTAACTTTATGGCGAATCATGTAATTTTCGACCTGTTTGCGGTACTGCTCATTATGCGTAACCGCATGAGGTCTGGGACCGACAATCGACATACTTCCCTGCAAAACATTAATAAATTGCGGAAGTTCATCCAGCGAAGTGCGGCGCAAAAAGCTCCCGAATTTGGTTACCCGTGGATCGTTTTTAGTGGCCTGAATAACCGTATCGGAATTCTCCATGACGCGCATAGAACGAAACTTCCAGACCTTAATTTTTTGCCCGCTCAAGCCATAGCGGTCCTGTTTGAAAAAAACAGGCCCACGGGACGTGAGTTTGATACCAATGGCAATCGCCAGCATCAGGGAGGAAATCATCACCATAATGACGCTGCCAAGAACCAAATCTTCCGCCCGCTTAATAAACGAGCCAGCCCCCTCAAAAGGTGAACTAAAGATACCGATAGTTTGCAGATTGTGGATGGATCGTAACTTGGACATGTTGTTACTGTAGGTATAAAAGTCAGGGACAATATAGGTATCTACGGTGGTGTCTGACATCATGGCCAAAAAGTGACGAATGCGATGTAAAGCAACCATCGGTAAAGCAATATAGATTTCGTCTATGTTTCCCTTCTTGGCTTCCTCGACCAGATTGATAACCGGACCACGAAAGGGACTTTTAACCTTATCAACGACATCGCCACAACGAGATAAGGCGCGCTCATCATAAAAGGCCAGATCTAATGTGATATTGGCGTATTCATTCATTAGCGCGGTTTCTGCGGCCAGACCATTGTCGGTCAGACCAATAATCGCCACCCGTATACTCTTTTTCGTTGAATACTTAAAAATAAAAAAACGAATGTAGTAAAGAAAAGGTAATGGAATGAAGTACCAGTAAATAATGGCTGAATAAAAAGGGGAAGGCAGTCTGTCTAAGTAGCCCAGTGACTCAGGTTCAGCCACCGTCATACTGACCAGTTCGTTAAAAAAAATCGCCAGCAGCGTACAAAAAACCAAGCGCTTTTGATTACGTAAACCGATCGTCTTAATCTTTTGCTGGTACATTTTAATGTATTCAGCAAACAGCAAGAAAAAGATGGAGAAGAGAAGACTCAAAATGGCAATGGTGTTAAAGGGCACCAACCCCAGCAAATGGGCGCTAAAAATTAACGTCACATTGATAACAATGAAATCGACCAGTTTTAAAAAGACTGGATATCCCTGGCTGCTAATCTTTAGCGATTTTTTAAGCATATCTCAGCCCATTATTTATTGATCTTTAATTGTTTTTTTCTCATTTCATGTTGCTAATTATATCACAAGTCTAAAAAACGCAATGGCACATTGTCAGTAAATGTAAAAAATAATACTCATTACTGTGACAACCCTCTCCAGTGAAATCGTATCTATATGATTTTAATGCGGTTGATATCAATAGAAGTTTTATCTACCTCAGCAAAAAAGATAACCTTTAACAACATTATCGCTATTGACAGATAACATCTCATGGTCTATGAAAAAGTGTTTTATGTATGATAAATTGCACAAAAGTATTGTTTCAGTGACGTTGAATCACTTTAGCATTACTGTTTAATACAGTAATTAAAATAAAAACAGCTGCCTTAAGACAACATTTCAAATGATATTAATAATACAATTAATTACTTTTTATTATAATTAAACAACAAATATCATCACCATGAATACTTCATACGGTAACGCTTAAAAAGCGCACCTGAACCCTCAGCCCACCTAATGTCTCACTACGCGTTAGCTGAGGATGCGTGCGATGCAGGCGAGCAATATCATTGACCAGCGCCAGGCCGATCCCGGCGCCTGGGACATTGCCTACGTTATCAAGACGATGAAACGGTAGCAGAGCCTGATGAACCATCTGCTCATCTATGCCCGGTCCGCTATCTTCGACCACCAGCACCACGGCCTCTCCTTCTCGTTGCAGTCGGGCGGTCACCATCCCCTGTGACGGCGTGTATTTCAGTGCGTTATCCAGCAGATTCCCACACAGTTCACCGAGCAGCACTTCATCTCCCTCGACCCACACCGCGTCCTGTTCCCCTTCATAGCCCAGATCGATCCCTTTACTACGCGACTGCGCCAGTCGGGTAAAACAGCTGCTTTGCACCACCTCATACAGATTAACCGGCGAGAAATGCCTTTCCCCCTGCTCCTTGCGCTTCACCGCAGACAACTGCAACAGCCTCTCCGTCAGTTGAATGGTATTATCGAGCGTGCTACTCATGGCTTGTAAACTCTCATACCATTGCCGCGGTTCGGCGCTGGCGAGAGCCACCGATGCCTGAGTTTTCAGTACCGCCAACGGCGTTTTGAGCTGATGGGAAGCATCCGCGCTGAAGCGCTCCTGACGAGAGATCAGACCGCGAAGTCGGTCCAGATAACGGTTGAAAGCCACAATCAGCAGACGGGTTTCCGACCATGGCAGCAGTTCCGGCAGCGGCGTCAGCAGGCCTGGCTCACGACGCACCATCAGCGATGACAGCTGGCGCATCGGGCGTAGCACCCGGCGCAGCAGCCAGCCAACCAGCACCAGCGTCAGCAGCACCAGTAGCCCTTGCGAAACCCACGAGGAAAACAGCAGCTGTCGCGCCAGATAGCGCCGCGATTGCAGCGTTTCGGCAACATAAATCTCCGCCATGCCGACAATGCCGCCTTCGTTGACGGGCTGCAGCAGACGCGCCACGCGGATTGCCTCACCGCGATATTCAGTGTGATAAAACCATGCCAGCGCCGGATAAAGCCGCGTGCGCGAGGTAGCTGGCGGCATCGCCGGTAAATCGTCATAACCAGAGATAACCTTCCCCGCCGGATCAACCACTTTGTAGTACAGTCGGTCATTCATATTCAATTCAAAGCTGTCCAGCACCACCCATGGCACGTTCACTTCCAGCAGTTTATTGCGCACCACCAGCCGCTCGGAAACGGTCCTGGCGGATGAAAGGAGCGTGCGGTCATACGCCTGGGTCGCCGCCTGTAGCGCACTGACATAGCTGTTAAATGCCGACAGACCCCACAGCAACATTAGCGGCAAGCCCAGAAACATCAGCAGTTGCAGGTACAACGATTGGGGTTTAACCCACTTCATCGCTACGCTCCAGCACATAGCCCAGACCACGCAGCGTAGCAATACGCACATCGCTTCCCTGTAGCTTTTTGCGCAAACGATGGATATACAGCTCAATGCTTTCGGGACTAACCTCATCACTCAGGCTGAAGACCTGCTCAAACAACTGCTGACGTGAAACCGGCCGCAACCGACGGTACATCAGCACCGTCAACAGCGCCTGTTCACGTGGTGTGAGCGCCAACGGCTGCCCCTGCAACAGAAAATAGCCTTCATCGTGAAACGCCAGCTCCCCCAGTTGCTGTATGCCTTGCACCTGTCCCGCACTGCGACGCAGCAAGGCCCGCAGCCGGGCATCCAGTTCCTCGATTTCAAACGGCTTTGCCAGATAATCATCGGCTCCGACGTTCAACCCTTTCACCCTATCGGCCACCGCGCTACGCGCCGTCAGCAGCAGGACAGGAAGCGTCTGCCCGCGTTTGCGCAGCCGCTGAACGACTTCCAGACCATCCAGCCCCGGCATATTGATGTCCAGCACCGCCAGCGCATACGTTTCGCTATGTAAAAGATGGTCGGCTGCCAGGCCATCAAACACGCAGTCAACGGCAAAACCGTTTTGCACCAGCGCTTTCTCCAGCCAGTGAGCTAACTCACGGTTATCTTCCGCTAATAAGAGACGCATATCACATCCTGTAAAGTTTCTGCCGCATTGAAAGGGAATTGAAAGGTTAATGTTTTAACAATCACGCAACCGAACTGCTACACATCGGCTCACATAATCACAAAAATCTTCTTCCGTACCCGAAAATCCGGTTTTCCGGCGTGAGGATAAACAATGAAAAAACAGTTACTTCGTACCCTTACTGCAAGCATTTTATTGATGAGTACCTCTGTACTGGCGGAACAAGCGCCATCGCGCACTGAATGTATCGCCCCTGCTAAACCCGGCGGCGGTTTCGATCTCACCTGTAAGTTGATTCAGGTGAGCATGATGGAAACCGGCGCTATCGAAAAACCGATGCGCGTCACCTACATGCCCGGTGGCGTTGGTGCCGTGGCCTATAACGCGATCGTCGCTCAACGCCCGGCTGAAGCGGGAACCGTAGTGGCCTTCTCCGGCGGCTCACTGCTGAACCTGTCACAGGGCAAGTTTGGTCGCTACGGCGTGGATGATGTCCGCTGGCTGGCAAGTGTGGGTACCGACTACGGCATGATTGCCGTACGCCAGGACTCACCGTGGAAAACGCTGAAAGATCTGCTGACGGCCATGGAAAAAGACCCAAACAGCGTGGTCATTGGTGCAGGTGCCTCTATCGGTAGCCAGGACTGGATGAAGTCGGCACTGCTGGCGCAAAAAGCCAATGTCGATCCACACAAGATGCGCTATGTGGCCTTTGAAGGCGGTGGCGAGCCGGTTACCGCACTGATGGGCAATCACGTGCAGGTGGTTTCCGGCGATCTCAGTGAGATGGTGCCTTACCTCAGCGGCGACAAAATCCGCGTGCTCGCGGTGTTCTCTGATGAACGCCTGCCGGGACAGTTAGCCAACGTGCCAACCGCCAAAGAGCAGGGTTATGACCTCGTGTGGCCTATCATTCGTGGCTTCTACGTTGGGCCAAAAGTCAGCGACGCCGAGTATCAGTGGTGGGTTGATGCCTTTAACAAACTCCAGCAGACCGATGAGTTTAAAAAGCAGCGCGATCTGCGCGGCCTGTTTGAATTCAACATGAGTGGCAAACAGCTCGACGACTACGTGAAAAAGCAGGTCACGGATTATCGTGAGCAGGCGAAAGCCTTCGGTCTGGCGAAGTAAACGCAGAGGCAAAGATGATGAGCGATCGTATTTTCGCAGGTATCTGGCTGTTGCTCTGCATAGCCGGGCTGTTCGTGGCCTGGCAAATCAGCAGCGAATACAGCTATGAACCCGTAGGGCCGCGTCCCTTCCCGCTTGGCATTATCGGTCTGATGTTGGTCTGTGCCGTGGCGCTGCTGTTGCGCCATCCGGACACCATCAGTTGGCCCCGTCGCCACGTGCTGCAAAAGCTGCTGACGATGGTCATTGTTCTGTTGATGTACGCCTGGGGTTTTGAGTGGCTCGGTTTTCCCATCGCCACCGCCATTCTCACCGTGGTGATTGGCATGCTGTTCGGTGCAACCATCCCGGCTGCGGGTATTTCCGGCGCGGTGCTCGGCATTCTGCTGTGGTATGCCTTTGACCGACTGCTTGACGTCACCTTACCACTCGGCGCCTGGCTGGGTTAACGGAGAAACGATGGATACCTGGATTTATCTTTCTCAGGGTTTCGCGGTGGCAATGACGCCGGAAAACCTGGTCATCGCCTTGATAGGCTGTTTTGTCGGCACCATTGTGGGTTTGCTGCCCGGCCTTGGGCCGATCAACGGCGTGGCGATCCTGCTGCCGCTGGCCTTTGCTTTGCATCTGCCCGCAGAATCCGCGCTGATCCTGCTGGCTACAGTCTACATAGGCTGTGAATATGGCGGGCGCATCTCCTCCATCCTGTTGAATGTTCCCGGCGATGCGGCGGCGATTATGACCGCGCTGGATGGTTACCCTATGGCGCAGCAAGGACGCGGTGGCGTGGCGCTCTCTATCTCGGCGGTCAGCTCTTTCTTTGGTTCGCTTATCGCCATCGGCGGCATCATTCTGTTTGCCCCGGCGTTAGCCCAATGGTCGCTGGCCTTCGGTCCAGCGGAATACTTTGCCTTAATGGTTTTCGCCATTGCCTGTCTCGGCAGCATGATGGCGCAAAATCCGCTGAAATCATTTCTGGCAGCGCTTATCGGTCTCGGACTTGCGACCGTCGGCGTAGACGCCAACACCGGGGTTTATCGCTTTACTTTTGACAGTGTCCATCTCTCTGACGGTGTGCAGTTTATCGTGGTGGTGATTGGGCTGTTCTCTGTCTCTGAAATATTGTTAATGCTGGAACATACCAGCAGTGGCCAGACGCTGGTGCGTAAAACGGGCCGCATGTTGTTCAACGCCAAAGAAGGCGCACAGTGCGTAGGGGCCACCCTGCGTTCATCAGTGATTGGCTTTTTCGTCGGCGTTCTGCCTGGCGCTGGCGCCACCATTGCCAGTGCCATCACCTACATGACCGAGAAAAAGCTCAGCGGCAACAGCGACAGCTTTGGCAAGGGGGATATTCGCGGCGTTGCGGCGCCAGAAGCCGCCAATAACGCTTCGGCCTGCGGCTCTTTTATTCCGATGCTGACGCTCGGCGTGCCGGGCTCCGGTACCACGGCGGTGATGATGGGCGCGCTAACGCTGTACAACATCACCCCGGGTCCAGCCATGTTTACCGAGCAGCCGGATATCGTTTGGGGGCTGATTGCAGCGCTGCTGATTGCTAACGTAATGCTGCTGGTGATGAACATTCCACTGATCGGTCTGTTTACCCGCATGCTGACCATCCCGCTGTGGTTTTTGGTACCGGCTATCGCGGCAGTTTCCGCAGTTGGCGTGTACGCCGTTCACAGCACCACCTTCGATTTGGTATTGATGGTCGCCCTCGGCGTGCTGGGCTACATTTTGCGTAAAATGCACTTCCCGATGTCGCCATTGATTCTGGGCTTCGTTCTCGGGGAAATGCTGGAGCAGAACCTGCGCCGGGCGCTATCTATCAGTAACGGCAGTATGGATATTCTGTGGGCCAGCGGCGTGGCAAAAGTGTTATTGGTGATGGCGGTACTGGTTATCGTGGTCCCGCCGGTGCTGCGCATGATCCGTAAACGCAACAGCAAACCGCAGGTGGATATCGGTTAATAATGCGCCTTATCCGGCCTACGATTAATCACCATCGTAGGCCGGATAAGCGCAGCGCCATCCGGCATTTTCATCTTAATTCCTGGACAGCACTAAGAACGTGCTCAACAAACCGTGTCAGCTTAGGCAACGGACGCAAATCCTGTCGCCACAGCAAATGAATTGGCCGCGGCTGCGGCGTAAACCCTTCCAGGATCCGAATCAATTTCCCCGTAGCCAGTTCTTGCGCCAGCAGCACCTCAGGTTGCAATAACAGCCCAGCCCCCGCTACCGCCGCCATACGCAGGCCATGACCATCGTTACAACGCAGGATCGCATCGCGCTTCCATCTGACCTCCCCCGTCACGCCAGGCAGTATCCACTCGTTGCGAGCCGTCCACACGGTATGGGACAGGCACAGATGATCCACCAGATCCGCGGGCGTCCGGGGGGTGCCATGGCGGGCAAGATAATCTGGCGAAGCACAAATTGCCATACGGTAGGGACACAGGTATTTCGCCACCACGTCTGTCTGATGGATATCGCCAATGCGGATCGCCAGATCGACACCTTCATTCACCAGATCAACCATCCGGTTGGTGAGATCCAGTTCAATGCGCACCTCTGGCCAGGTCTGTAAAAACGCAGCGGCCAGCGGCGAGATCACGCAAGCGCCAAAAGAAGTGGGCGCGCTAATGCGCAGCGTCCCCGCCGGTGCCAGCCGCAGACGCTCTACCGAACGTTCGGCTATCGATACCTGCTCCAGCACACGACGGGCTTCTTCAAAATAGACGCGTCCGGCATCGGTCAGACTCTGGCGGCGCGTATTGCGCTCCAGCAAACGCGTGCCGAGCTGCGCTTCCAGTTGGGTGATATATTTTCCCACCATCACCGCAGACATCTCGAGCCTCGTCGCCGCAGAAGTAAAGCTCCCACTCTCCACCACGGCGACAAACGTTTCCATGCCGCGCAGTTTATCCATATTACAAACCCCTGGTTAGTAATCATCTAACTTTTAGCCAGTTTATCTGATTTCATTTTCATTAAAGAATAGCGGCTCACACTATTGCGGAGGTGGTTATGAAAATCGTCATTATTGGTGCCAGTGGTACAGTGGGTCGCGCAGTTACAGAAGCATTGAGCCGTAAACATGAGGTGGTCCGCGTGGGTCGCACTCAGGGGGATTACCAGGTCGATATCACCTCGCAGGAGAGTGTCGAGGCCTTGTTTGAAAAAGTCGGTCGGGTAGATGCGATCGTTTCCGCCACCGGTAATCTGTTCTTTGGGCCGCTGTCGACAATGACCGACCAGGACTTTAATCAGGGGCTTCAGGACAAGCTATTAGGCCAGATACGCCTGGCATTAACCGGGCAGCATTTCCTGAATGATGGCGGCTCGATAACGTTAATTAGCGGCATTATCGCCCACGAACCCGTCGCACAGGGGACAAACGCCGCAACGATCAATGCCGGGCTGGAAGGATTTGTTCGCGCCGCGGCCTGTGAGCTAGGCCATGGTCAACGCATTAACCTGATAAGTCCAACCGTGCTGAGTGAATCCGCCGAAGCGTACGACAGTTTCTTCCCGGGCTTTGAAAGCGTGCCCGCCACCACCGTCGCCAACGCCTATCGCCGCAGTGTGGAAGGTATCCAAACCGGGCGTATTTATAAAGTCGGTTACTGACTTTGCCGCTGCCGTTGACTCATCACCAACGGCAGCATGATTAACCCACTGTTTTAAAATAATTTATCTTTCCCCTCGCATTAACCCACACCCTTCACAATGTTAAATAATTGTTGTTTTTGATCACAAATAATAAACAAACAAGCTCATTCTGTGCGCGTTTTTCAAAAATGTAGATATTTTTAATTTATGGCTACGAAACGAGCTGCGCCATATCTCCCTGACAATCTACCGAGAGGAACGATTTGATGAACGCACTGACTGCCGTAAAACCGAACGCTGAAGATCCTGCCCAGCACTACAGCGGTTTCACGCTGAAACCATCAGCCCAATCCCCACGCCTGCTGGAGCTGACTTTTTCTGCTGAGACCACTGAGCAATTTTTGCAGGCCGTCGCACAGTGGCCGGTTCAGGCGCTGGAATACAAATCCTTCTTGCGCTTCAAAGTGGGCAAAATCCTCGACGACCTGTGCGGCAATCAGTTACAGCCCCTGCTGCTGAAAACCCTGCTCGATCGTGCCGAAGGCGCACTGCTAATCAATGCCGTTGGCGTAGACGACGTGGCGCAGGCGGAAGAAATGGTCAAGCTGGCAACGGCGGTAGCGCACCTCATCGGACGCTCTAATTTTGATGCGATGAGCGGTCAATATTACGCTCGTTTTGTGGTGAAAAACGTCGATAACTCAGACAGCTATCTGCGCCAGCCTCACCGAGTGATGGAATTGCACAACGACGGAACCTACCTCGAAGAAATCACCGATTACGTGCTGATGATGAAGATCGACGAGCAGAACATGACCGGCGGTAACTCGCTGCTACTGCACCTCGACGACTGGGAGCATCTGGAGCAGTACTTTACCCATCCTCTGGCGCGTCGCGCCATGCGCTTTGCCGCACCGCCAAGCAAAAACGTCAGTCAGGAAGTGTTCCATCCGGTATTTGACGTTGACCAGCAGGGCCGCCCGGTAATGCGCTACATCGACCAGTTCGTCCAGCCAAAAGACTATGAAGAAGGCGTCTGGCTGAGTGACCTGTCCGATGCGCTGGAAACCAGCAAGAGCATTATTTCCGTTCCGGTTTCAGTAGGTAAATTCCTGCTGATCAACAACCTGTTCTGGCTGCACGGGCGCGATCGTTTCACTTCGCATCCGGACTTGCGCCGCGAACTGATGCGCCAGCGTGGTTATTTTGCGTACGCGACAAACTACTACCAGACCCATCAGTAAGCGCGAAGGAAAAGCGGATGTATGATTTTGTGATTATTGGCGGCGGCATTATCGGCATGTCGACCGCCATGCAATTGATTGATGTCTATCCGGACGCCAAAATCGCGCTACTGGAAAAAGAGCCCGGCCCGGCCTGCCACCAGACGGGCCATAACAGCGGCGTCATTCACGCCGGGGTCTATTACACCCCCGGCAGCCTGAAGGCTCAGTTTTGCCTGGCCGGAAATCGCGCCACAAAAGCCTTTTGCGACCAAAACGGCATCCGCTACGACGTCTGCGGAAAAATGCTGGTTGCCACCTCCGCTCTGGAAATGGAGCGCATGCGCGCGCTTTGGGATCGCACCGCCGCTAACGGTCTGGAGCGCGAATGGCTGAATGCGCAGGAACTTCGCGAGCGTGAACCCAATATCACCGGACTGGGCGGCATTTTTGTCCCGTCGAGCGGGATTGTCAGCTACCGCGAAGTCACCGCCGCGATGGCGAAGATTTTCCAGGCCAAAGGCGGGGAGATTATTTACAACGCCGAGGTCAGCGCGCTGAAAGAGCATGCTGCGGGCGTGATTGTCCGTACCCGTCAGGGCCAGGAATATGAAGGCGCGACGCTGATTAGCTGTTCTGGCCTGATGGCGGACCGACTGGTAAAAATGCTCGGCGTTGAACCTGGCTTTATCATCTGTCCGTTCCGGGGCGAATATTTCCGCCTGGCGCCAGAACATAATCAGATAGTTAACCATTTGATCTACCCCATCCCCGACCCGGCGATGCCGTTTCTCGGCGTTCATCTGACCCGGATGATTGACGGCAGCGTCACCGTCGGCCCCAACGCGGTACTGGCATTTAAACGTGAAGGCTACCGTAAACGTGACTTCTCGCTCAGCGATACGCTGGAGATCCTCGGCTCTTCCGGTATTCGCCGCGTGCTGCAAAACAACCTGCGCTCAGGGCTTGGTGAAATGAAGAATTCGCTGTGCAAAAGCGGTTATCTGCGGCTGGTACAAAAGTACTGCCCGAGCCTGACGCTCAAGGATCTGCAACCGTGGCCTGCGGGCGTACGGGCACAGGCGGTATCACCTGATGGCAAGCTTATCGACGATTTTCTGTTTGTCACCACGCCACGCTCAATTCACACCTGTAACGCCCCTTCTCCGGCGGCAACGTCGGCGATCCCTATCGGCGCACATATTGTCAGCAAAGTTCATGCGCTGCTGGAGAACCAGAGTAATCCCGGACGCACGCTGCGTGCGGCACGTAGCGTGGAGACATTACACGCCGCATTTACCCGTTAAACCGATTAAGACAGGAAGCAATCATGCAACTTAACGATCCAACCTTATTTCGCCAGCAGGCACTGATCGACGGCAACTGGCGTGACGCCAACAGCGGCGAGACCATCGCGGTAACCAATCCCGCCAACGGTCAGCAATTGGGTAGCGTACCGAAAATGGGGGCGGAAGAAACTCGCGAAGCGATTAACGCCGCTAACCGCGCTCTGCCGGCCTGGCGTGCGCTGACCGCCAAAGAGCGAGCCAATATCCTGCGCCGCTGGTTCAACCTGATGATTGAGCATCAGGACGATCTCGCCCACCTGATGACCCTGGAACAGGGTAAACCGCTGGCGGAGGCCAAAGGCGAAATCACCTATGCCGCCTCATTTATTGAGTGGTTTGCCGAAGAGGGCAAACGCATCTATGGCGATACGATCCCTGGTCATCAGGCCGATAAGCGTCTGATCGTCATCAAGCAGCCGATCGGCGTTACCGCCGCGATTACGCCGTGGAACTTCCCCTCAGCGATGATCACCCGTAAAGCCGGTCCGGCGCTGGCAGCTGGCTGTACGATGGTGCTTAAACCCGCCAGCCAGACCCCTTACTCCGCACTGGCGCTGGCAGAACTGGCTAATCGCGCCGGGATCCCGGTAGGCGTTTTCAGCGTAGTGACCGGTTCTGCAAGCGAGGTTGGTAACGAGCTGACCGGCAACCCGCTGGTGCGCAAGCTGTCATTTACCGGCTCGACCGAAATCGGCCGTCAGTTAATGCAGCAGTGCGCCAAAGACATCAAAAAAGTATCGCTGGAGCTGGGCGGCAATGCGCCGTTTATCGTCTTTGACGATGCCGATCTTGATAAAGCCGTGGAGGGCGCGCTGGCATCGAAGTTCCGTAACGCTGGTCAAACCTGCGTCTGCGCCAACCGCCTGTACGTGCAGGACGCCGTGTATGAGCGTTTTGCCGAAAAACTCCAGCAGGCGGTGAGCAAGCTGCATCTCGGCGATGGTCTGCAACCTGACGTCACCACCGGACCGCTGATCGACGAGAAAGCGGTTGCCAAAGTGCAGGAACACATCGCCGATGCTCTGGATAAAGGCGCACGCATTATCGCGGGCGGTAAACCTCACGCGCTCGGCGGTAACTTCTTCCAGCCCACCATCCTGGTGGATGTGCCAGATAACGCGAAGGTCGCCAAAGAAGAAACGTTCGGCCCGCTGGCTCCGCTGTTTCGTTTTAAAGACGAAGCTGACGTCATCGCTCAGGCCAACGACACCGAGTTTGGTCTGGCCGCCTATTTCTACGCCCGTGATTTAAGCCGCGTCTTCCGCGTTGGCGAAGCGCTGGAGTACGGCATCGTCGGGATTAACACCGGCATTATCTCCAACGAAGTCGCCCCGTTTGGGGGGATAAAAGCCTCCGGTCTTGGCCGTGAAGGATCGAAATACGGCATCGAAGACTACTTAGAAATCAAATATATGTGCATCGGCCTTTAATAAAACAAATACTGGAGAACACCTGATGAGCACCAACAAAGAACTTATGCAACGTCGCAGCAACGCCGTTCCCCGTGGCGTAGGACAGATCCACCCTATTTTTGCCGAGCGGGCAGAAAACTGTCGGGTTTGGGACGTTGAAGGCCGTGAATTCCTCGACTTTGCTGGCGGTATTGCGGTGCTGAACACCGGTCACCTGCATCCGCAGATCGTCTCTGCGGTAGAAGCGCAGTTGAAAAAGCTGTCTCATACCTGTTTCCAGGTGCTGGCCTATGAGCCGTACCTGGAGCTGTGTGAAATCATGAATAAGAAAGTGCCGGGTGATTTCGCCAAGAAAACCCTGCTGGTGACCACCGGCTCTGAAGCGGTAGAAAACGCGGTGAAAATCGCCCGCGCCGCCACCAAGCGTACGGGGACTATCGCCTTTAGCGGCGCTTACCACGGCCGTACCCACTACACCCTGTCACTGACCGGGAAAGTCAATCCGTACTCCGCCGGAATGGGGCTGATGCCAGGCCATGTGTATCGCGCGCTTTATCCTTGCCCGCTGCACGGCATCAGTGAAGATGATGCTATCGCCAGCATTCACCGCATTTTCAAAAACGATGCCGCGCCAGAAGACGTCGCCGCCATCGTGATTGAACCCGTTCAGGGCGAAGGCGGCTTTTACGCGGCCTCTCCTTCCTTTATGCAACAGCTGCGCGCCATTTGTGACGAACACGGGATCATGCTGATTGCGGATGAAGTACAGAGCGGTGCGGGCCGCACCGGTACGCTGTTTGCCATGGAGCAGATGGGCGTTGCGCCCGATCTCACCACCTTCGCCAAATCCATCGCCGGAGGCTTCCCGCTGGCAGGCGTGACCGGACGCGCCGAAGTCATGGATGCAATCCCACCGGGTGGTCTGGGCGGTACCTATGCCGGTAACCCAATTGCCTGTGCCGCCGCGCTGGCGGTACTGAACATTTTCGAACAGGAAAATCTGCTGCAAAAAGCCAACGAGCTGGGACAAACCCTGCGCGAAGGCCTGCTGGCTATCGCGGAAACCCATCGTGAGATTGGCGACGTACGCGGGCTGGGCGCGATGATTGCTATCGAACTGTTCGAAGATGGCGATCGCACGAAACCAGACGCCAAACTGACTGCGGAAGTAGTGGCGCGTGCACGTGAGAAAGGACTGATCCTGCTCTCCTGCGGACCTTACTACAACGTGCTGCGCATTCTTGTCCCGCTGACCATTGAAGATGCGCAAATCCGCCAGGGGCTGGACATTATCGCCCAGTGTTTTGCCGAGGCAAAGCAGGGTTAAACCCCCGAATAAAAACGTGAAATTGTAGGCCGGATAAAGCGCAAGCGCTGCCATCCGGCAATGTTGTGATGCCCGGTGGCGCTACGCTTACCGGGCCTACGGGTAAGGTGCAGGAAGCGACGTCAATAACAATAACGAGGTTTAAAGATGGGGCAAGTGTCACAATCACATGATTTAGGGGGCGGGCTGAAATCACGCCACGTCACCATGCTGTCTATTGCCGGGGTAATCGGCGCAAGTTTGTTCGTCGGTTCAAGTGTGGCGATTGCAGAAGCCGGTCCCGCAGTATTATTAGCCTATCTGTTCGCCGGATTGCTGGTGGTGATGATTATGCGCATGCTGGCCGAAATGGCCGTTGCCACCCCGGATACCGGTTCTTTTTCCACTTACGCCGATAAGGCCATTGGCCCGTGGGCGGGTTACACCATCGGCTGGTTGTACTGGTGGTTCTGGGTGTTAGTTATCCCTCTGGAAGCGAATATTGCCGCCATCATTCTGCACTCCTGGGTACCGGGCATTCCTATCTGGCTGTTTTCTCTGGTTATCACGCTGGCGTTAACCGGCAGTAACTTGCTGAGCGTTAAAAATTACGGTGAATTCGAGTTCTGGCTGGCGCTGTGCAAAGTGGTTGCCATTCTGGCGTTTATTACCCTCGGTGCGGCGGCGATTAGCGGTTTCTACCCTTATGCCGAAGTTAGCGGAGTTTCACGCCTGTGGGATCAGGGCGGTTTTATGCCCAACGGTTTTGGCGCCGTGATCAGCGCGATGTTAATCACCATGTTCTCCTTTATGGGCGCGGAGATAGTTACCATCGCCGCCGCCGAATCCGATACCCCGGATAAACATATCGTTCGCGCCACCAACTCGGTTATCTGGCGTATCTCTATCTTCTATCTGTGCTCTATTTTTGTGGTGGTGGCGCTGATCCCGTGGAATATGCCGGGCCTGAAAGAAGTCGGTTCTTACCGCTCGGTGCTGGAGCTACTGCATATCCCGCACGCGAAATTGATCATGGACTGCGTCATTTTACTGTCGGTGACCAGCTGTCTTAACTCCGCGCTGTATACGTCATCGCGTATGCTCTACTCCCTGAGCCGCCGTGGCGATGCCCCCGCCTTTATGGGTAAAACGAACCGCAGTAAAACGCCTTATGTGGCGGTGCTACTGTCGACAGGTGCCGCGTTCCTCACCGTCATCGTCAATTATTACGCCCCGGCCAAGGTGTTTAAATTCCTGATCGACAGCTCCGGTGCCATCGCGCTGCTGGTGTATCTGGTCATTGCCGTTTCTCAACTGCGGATGCGCAAAATCCTGCTGGCGCGAGGCGGTGAAATTAAACTGAAAATGTGGCTCTATCCGTGGCTAACCTGGCTGGTCATCGCGTTTATTATCTTTGTGCTGGTGGTCATGCTGTTTCGCCCGGCACAACAACTGGAAGTTATCTCTACCGGGTTGTTAGCCATAGGAATTATTTGCACCGTGCCCATTATGTCGCGCTGGAAAAAACTGCTATCGTGGCAAAAAGCACCATTGCAAAATACGCATTAAACCTGTTCCCGGCGCAGGCCGGGAAATCCTTTCAGGAGTATGACCATGACCGCCATTCCCCAACCGACGGCCATTGATGGATACCGCTGGCTGAAGAACGACATCATCCGCGGTGTGTATCAGCCTGATGAAAAACTGCGTATGAGCCTGCTGACCTCACGCTATGAGCTTGGCGTGGGACCGCTACGCGAAGCGCTTTCGCAGTTAGTTGCCGAGCGGTTGGTGACGGTGGTTAATCAGAAAGGGTATCGTGTCGCCCCGATGTCAGAACAGGAGTTGCTCGATATTTTCGATGCCCGCGCCAATATGGAAGCCATGCTGGTCGCACTGGCCATTGAACGCGGCGACGACGCCTGGGAAGCTGAAATTCTGGCGCGCGCGCATATGCTCAGTAAGCTTGAGGCCATTGACGCCAGCGAACAGATGCTCGACGAGTGGGATCAGCGCCACCAGGCGTTTCACTCGGCGATTGTCGCCGGCTGTGGTTCACAATATCTGTTGCAAATGCGCGAACGGCTATTCTCTCTGGCGGCACGCTACCGGTTTATCTGGCTGCGTAAAACGGTACTGTCGGTTGAAATGCTGGAAGACAAACACGATCAGCACAAGACGCTGACCGAAGCGATTCTGGCACGTGATGCCGCGCACGCCAGCGAATTAATGCGCCAGCACTTGCTGACGCCGATTCCGATAATTCAACAGGCTATGTCCGGTAAATTGCTGACGCAATAAGCCTGAATAATATTACTGTTCCGGAATACGTAAAACCTGCCCAGGATAGATTTTATCCGGGCTTTTCAACATTGGTTTATTCGCTTCAAATATCTGGTTATACAGGTTGGCATTACCGTAAACCTGTTTGGCAATAGCGCTCAGGGTATCCCCAGATTTCACGGTATAAAACTGGCTTTCGCTCGCGGGTGCAGAGGTTTTAACCTGATCGTCTACGCTGGCGATACCGGAGATATTACCAATCGCGATCAGAATTTTTTCTTTCGCTTCCTGACTTAATCCCTCACCAGAAACAGTGGCTTTGCCTTCGTTAATTTGCACGTCCACTTTATCCGCATCAGGGATGCCGGTTTTGTTCAGGTGTTCCTGCACTTTTTTTGCCAGATCGGCTGTGTCATGGTTTCCAGTGACCGCATCCCACAGTTTTTCACCCGCATCTTTTACAAAATTGAAGAGTCCCATATGCACCTCGGTAATTAACAATCAACACCCAAAAGTGTAGCAGAGGAGAAAGGGGCACAAAGAAAACGGCGCCAAAGCGCCGTAGTAGAAAGGAATTAGTTACGCGTCTGTATCCAGAAGGCATGGATCAAACCAGGAATGTAGCCCAGCAGCGTCAGAACGATATTGAGGATAAATGCCCAGCCGAATCCCTTCCCCAGCAGCACGCCAAGCGGGGGCAGAATAATAGTAAAAACGATTCTCCAGAAACCCATACACACTCCCTACAAGCAAAAATTAATCATTGTTTAAAAAGAGATTTTATCTCTAAGAGTAGCCATTCTACCCAACTCTGCCAGCATTCCGCGGCTGTTTTACCCTCCTTTACGCTCTTTACGCTAGCGTACGTTGGTTACTTATTTTAGAATACGCTTAATTTAGATCATGCTTAAATACATATGACTGAACTTGAACAACTCCAGGCCAGCGCTGAACAGGCTGCCGCCCTGCTAAAAGCGATGAGTAACCCGAAACGGTTGCTGATTTTGTGCATGCTCTGTGGTTCACCCGGTACCAGCGCGGGTGAGTTAGCCCGTGTTACCGGCCTTAGCCCTTCCGCCACATCCCAGCATCTGGCGCGTATGCGTGAAGAAGGTCTGATAGAAAGCCAGCGCGATGCTCAGCGCATCCTCTACTCCATTAAAAATGCGGCTGTGAATTCGTTGATCGCCACATTAAAAACACTGTATTGCCCATAAGGAGCCATCATGACTATTGGGACGATTTCCCCGCGCGAGGCGCAGACACTGGTCGCGCAGGGTGCAAAACTGATTGATATCCGCGATGCTGACGAGTATCTGCACGAAC
The DNA here is from genome assembly GCF_030332345.1 of Citrobacter sp. Cpo221. Taxonomy (NCBI): domain Bacteria; kingdom Pseudomonadati; phylum Pseudomonadota; class Gammaproteobacteria; order Enterobacterales; family Enterobacteriaceae; genus Citrobacter; species Citrobacter sp. Cpo221. The sequence goes on along the minus strand of NZ_JAOWIA010000052.1, from coordinate 235,312 downwards.
ATATTCCTGAGGCACATCTGGCGCCATTACCCGCGCTTGAGCAGGGATCGCTGCCAGCGAATTTACGCGCCGAGCAGGTGATTTTTCACTGCCAGTCAGGCAAACGTACACAAAATGCGGCAACAAAACTGAGCGCCATCGCCGCCCCCGCGCAGGTCTGGTTGCTGGAAGGTGGAATTGACGGCTGGAAAGCCGCAGGGTTGCCGGTGGCGAAAGACAGTTCACAACCGTTACCGCTGATGCGTCAGGTGCAGATAGCCGCAGGCAGCCTTGCCCTACTCGGCGTTATTCTGGGCTATAGCGTTAGCAGCGCCTTCTTCCTGCTGAGCGGTTTTGTAGGCGCCGGGCTGATTCTCGCTGGCATGACCGGCTTTTGCGGTATGGCGCGATTACTGGACATCATGCCCTGGAACCGACGTACTCATTAAGCGGTAATCATTGAAACAGCACTGTACCCGCCGGTTGACGTGATCTATGGTGAGATCTGCGATAAATGATAAATAAAGGAGCGCAACAATATGTTTAAACCTGGCGATCTGGTTCAACCGCGTATGGGCGGTCCAAAACTGAAGGTTGTTGAAGTCAATGACGATCAAATTGTGGCGGTACAAGCCAGTAATGAAAGCGGTGATAAATTCACGCTGAAAGCAGCTGATGTCACGCGATATACCGAAGAAGGTGATTTCGGCGTTTGCTGAAAATAAGCGGTGAGGGTCTCCTCACCGCCTTCGTAATTAGATCAAAAAGTCATCAAGAGATTTACCGGCAGCCAGCGCCTGGGCAATTGGCTTCGGTGTGCGACCTTGTCCGGTCCATGTTTTCGTTTCACCATTGAGATCGATAAAACGATATTTCGCCGGGCGCGGTTGGCGTTTTTTAACTGAACGTGCCGTCGCAGGTGTTATGCTCAGCAGCTCCTCCGGGCTGATCCCGTCTGCCTGCATCTGCGCCAGCAAGGCATTAATTTTTGCCTGCTGTTCTGCACGTTGGCGCTGTAGCTGTTCTTCTTCATCGCGCCGTTCTTTGGTCACTACCCTGAATTTTTCAAGCATATCTTCCAGTACATCAACGGAAAATTCACGAGCCATTGCACGCAGCGAGCGGATATTATTTAAGTTTTTTAACATTGAACTCATATTAACAAAACCTCTTTAACGTAAAACATAAAAACGGTATTACGCTAAATATTGTATGCAACTGATTATTATATTTCCAGTCTAATTTATTCGTTTATCATTAAACAAATAGCCAACTCTGATATTTATAGCATCCATTCTGCTATCGCCCAGACAATATATTCTATTACTCTGATTGCAGCTTTGAATATACCTGCAAGGTATCTCAGCGCGTCACTTAAGAAACAAGCCACAGCATCTCGTGGAACCAACGAGTATACATATTGCACATCAGTCAACATTCAGAAAAGGAGCGCAAAAAATTCAGAAAAACAAGCAACAATAACTCTTTGATCTAAAAAGACTTTAATTAATACAGCAACGAAAATACCAAAACGAACAAAAAACAAACCATTGCAGAGCATTTTATCGACAAAAAGACAATAAATAAAAATTTTCAGCTAGTTGATAGTTATTAACCAGGCAGATATCCTATTAAAACGCGAAAGCAGCAAGACAAATCACTAGCAGTTAAGGTATTCAAAACCTTTTTTCCCCTTTTTACAAGGAGCATTAACATGTTCTCTCCGCAGTCACGCTTGCGTCATGCAGTAGCAGACACGTTCGCGATGGTTGTTTATTGTTCTGTCGTGAACATGTTGATCGAAATATTCCTTTCTGGAATGAGCTTCGAACAGTCGCTGTATTCCAGATTAGTCGCTATCCCTGTCAACATACTGATCGCGTGGCCATACGGCATGTATCGTGATTTGTTCATGCGCGCGGCCCGTAAAGCCACGCAGGCAGGATGGGCAAAAAATCTGGCGGATGTGCTGGCTTATGTCACCTTCCAGTCGCCGGTGTATGTGATTATTCTGCTGACGGTTGGCGCAGACTGGCATCAGATTACAGCTGCAGTAAGTTCGAACATCGTGGTGTCAATGCTGATGGGCGCTGTCTATGGCTACTTTCTTGATTATTGCCGCCGCTTGTTTAAGGTCAGCAGCTATCATCAGGCTAAAGCCTGACACGCTTCTTCGCGACTGGCACTGCCAGTCGCGTTATTAGTTAGAATTAACGTCGCCAAACAGCCCGCTCAGATAACGTTCAAGCGCAATACGCGAGCTAAAGCCGTGCGGAATACCATAATGCTCATGAGTCTCTCCGGCTAAATACAGCGGGAATTGCTGGTAATGATCGCAAGTTTTAATATCCGTTGCCGGTTCCGCCAGCGAAGAGCTACGTTCTTTCAACGTGGGATGGATAATTAATGCGGTACGCCCCATGCGAGCTTCACGATTAACATACACATAATTTTCGCCACGCCGATAGCCGTACGTTTTCTGCGTCACTACATCAACGGTAAAGCCCACTTTTTCAAGTACGCGCGCCACCTCATCAGGTCGTAAATACATATTATTTTCCTCGTTATCTTTTACTGCGGGCTTACCTTACCTGATTCAGCATTAACAACGCTTTCAGAAAAGTCCATAAACGAGTGAACATGATGAGATGAATATCTTAAGAACCGTACAGATTTATGTCAGCGCCAACCTCAGTTGGTAGGCCGCCTGTTGCGCCATTTCCGCCGAGCTGATATTGGTAAATGACAGCAATATTCCACCCTTTCCTTCTGACGTTATTCGCCAGCGGCTTAGCGCCTGAACCGCTAACCCGGCCTGATTCGCTTTGCGCACCAGCGCAATATCATCTCCGTCTACACTCATCACCAGTTGAATCCCACCTTCCTGAGGAATGACGCTAAACCCTTGTTCAGTCAGGGCGTTTTCCATCCATTGTCGTCGTTCGGCATAATGCTGGCGCATACGTTTTAAGTGCCGCCAGAAGTGGCCATCTTGCATAAAATCTGCCAGCGTTTGCTGCCATAAAACCGGAACGCTACAGGCCGTTAGCGCCGCTTGTTGGCGAAAGTGTTCAACCTGGGTCAGAGGCACCACCAGCCATGCCGTACGCAAAGCCGGAAACATCGATTTGCTGAACGTTCCGGCATAAATCACCCGCTGGGGCGCATCCAGACTTTTTAGCGGCGGCAACGGTTTGCCGTGGTAGCGAAATTCACTGTCGTAGTCATCTTCGATTACCCACGCCTGCGCGCGAGTCGCCCACTCCAGCAACTGGTGGCGACGGTCTAAAGACAGGGCGACCCCGAGCGGACTTTGATGTGCGGGAGTGAGCAGTACAAAACGCGCCTGCGGGTAGTCGCGGATCCCGGCACTGACATCCAGACCATCGGCATCCACCGCTACCGGCATCAACTCAATGCGTTCCTGAGCCACCACGGGCCGGATCAGCGGAAAACCGGGATCTTCGACCCACATTCCCTCACCGGGATGCGCCAGAGCGCGCAGGATTAACGTCATTGATGCCGCATAGCCTGAAGTGATAAAAATTTGCTCTGGCTGACATTCTATGCTGCGTGAAACGCGCAGGTAATCAACAATTGCCTGGCGTAACACCCGTTCGCCACACACATCGCCCACCGCCAGATCAAAACGCGTTTGGGTACGTAAACGCCGTCCCATCACCCGCGCCCAGACTTCACGCGGAAAAAGATCGAGTGCGGGTAATCCCATCTGAAAAGGTTGCGGTCTGGGATTTTCTCCGGCGAAGATGGCAGGCGATGCAGGCGCCCTTTCTGGTCGCAGTTGCTCACTGACAAACGTTCCTGCCTGCCCACGCCGCGCGAGCCAGCCCTGCGCCACCAGCTCTGCATAGGCATTTTCCACCGTCGAGCGTGATACTCCCAGCTCCTGGGCCCAGGTCCGGCTGGAGGGCAATCTGGTGCCAGGCTTGAGTTCGCCTTTCTCAATTGCGTTTTTTAACTGACGGGCGATTTGCTGATAACGTGGCATTTATGGTCTGCTTTTTTGGCAACAATATGGCTCTCTGTTGCAGTCCATTATAGTGCTACATTGCGGGTCATCCAAACGAGGAGAAATACCATGACAATGTTACGCCAGCCCTATTACGAACTCAGCCCTGAAATCTATAACGCCCTGGTTCAGGCAAGCCAGGCGCTGGAAAACTGCGCGCTGGAACCTACGTTGACGGAACTGATTTACCTGCGGGTCTCGCAAATCAACGGCTGCGCCTTTTGTCTGGAAATGCACAGTAAAGCACTGCGCAAATCCGGTGTTGCGCAGGCCAAACTGGACGCACTGGCAGGCTGGCGGGTGAGTCACCACTTCAGCGAGCAGGAACGTGCGGCGCTGGCGTGGGCCGAATCGGTCACCCAGATTGCCACTACTCACGCCGAAGATGACGTTTATCTGCCGCTGCTAGACCATTTCAGCGCGAAAGAAATTAGCGACCTGACATTTGCCATTAGCCTGATGAACTGCTTTAACCGTCTGGCGGTGGGGATGCGCATGTGATTCTGCGCTGCCGGATGGCGACATAAATGCCTTATCCGGCCCGGGAAGTACTTTCCTGTAGGCCGGATTAGACGCGACGCGTCGCCATCCGGCAACCTGCGATGGTACATATCACTTCCCCCGCCACGCTCATCACCCAGCTCATCATCAATCTAAAATTCCCATATCTTGTATGGTTGAATCTTTTTAAAACTACATCTAGTATCTCTCCTATCAGGACACACACAACCCGACGCCCTCTATCGCGCCGATCTTTTATTTTTAAATGGAAATACGAATCATGCGCATTATTATTTACACTCGCAATAACTGTGTTCAGTGCCACGCCACCAAACGGGCAATGGAAAGCCGTGGGTTTGACTTTGAGATGGTAAACGTCGATTTACAACCCGATTTGGCTGATAGCCTGCGCGATCAAGGGTTTCGCCAGCTACCGGTCGTGGTCGCGGGTGAAACCAGTTGGTCAGGGTTTCGCCCGGACATGATCAACCGTCTGCATCCGGAACACCGTGTGGCCAGCGCATGAGTCAGCTCGTCTACTTCTCCAGCAGCTCCGAAAATACGCACCGCTTTATGCAGCGTCTGGGGCTGCCAGCCATCCGCATTCCGCTTAACGAACGCGAGCGGATCCGGGTAGACGAACCTTACATATTAATCGTGCCGTCCTACGGTGGCGGCGGCACTGCTGGCGCGGTCCCAAGACAGGTGATCCGCTTTTTAAACGATACGCACAACCGGGCGTTAATCCGTGGAGTGATCGCCTCCGGCAATCGTAATTTCGGTGACGCCTACGGTCGCGCGGGTGATGTCATCTCACAAAAATGCGGCGTGCCGTGGCTCTATCGCTTTGAGCTGATGGGCACCCAAAGCGATATCGACAACGTTCGAAAAGGAGTGAGCGAATTTTGGCAACGACAACCGCAGAACGTGTAATGCAGCCAACGCTGGATTATCACGCCCTGAACGCCATGCTGAATCTGTACGATAAAGCCGGGCGCATTCAGTTCGACAAAGACCATCAGGCGGTGGAGGCTTTCTTTGCCTCCCACGTCCGCCCAAACTCGATGGCGTTTGCCAGCCAGCAGGAGCGTCTGGAAACGTTGGTGGATGAAGGCTATTACGATGCCAGCGTGTTAGCCCGCTACGATCGCGCGTTCGTGCTGAAGCTATTCAACCACGCCCACGCCAGCGGATTCCGTTTCCAGACGTTCCTCGGCGCATGGAAGTTCTACACCAGCTATACGCTGAAAACGTTCGACGGTAAGCGCTATCTCGAAGACTTTGAGGATCGGGTCACGATGGTGGCGCTCACGCTGGCGCAGGGCGATGAAACGCTCGCGATGCAGCTGACCGATGAAATGCTTTCCGGGCGCTTTCAGCCCGCCACACCAACCTTTTTAAACTGCGGCAAACAGCAACGCGGTGAGCTGGTCTCCTGCTTCCTGTTGCGTATTGAAGACAACATGGAGTCTATTGGTCGGGCGGTCAACTCCGCACTTCAGCTCTCCAAACGCGGCGGCGGCGTGGCATTTTTACTCTCCAACCTGCGCGAGGCAGGAGCGCCCATAAAGCGCATTGAGAACCAGTCATCTGGGGTGATCCCAGTAATGAAAATGCTGGAAGATGCGTTTTCTTATGCGAATCAACTCGGGGCACGTCAGGGTGCGGGGGCGGTGTATCTGCACGCACACCATCCGGATATTTTACGTTTTCTTGATACCAAGCGCGAAAACGCCGACGAGAAAATCCGCATCAAAACGCTCTCGCTTGGCGTGGTGATCCCGGATGTTACCTTTCAACTGGCGAAAGAAAATGCCCGAATGGCGCTGTTCTCACCGTATGACGTGGAACGGATTTACGGCAAACCGTTCGGTGATATCGCCGTGAGTGAGCGGTATGACGAACTGGTTGCCGACGAACGTGTGCGCAAAAAATTCATTAACGCCCGCGATTTCTTCCAGCGGCTGGCCGAGATCCAGTTTGAGTCTGGCTATCCTTACATCATGTTTGAAGATACGGTGAATCGCGCCAATCCGATTGCCGGTCGGATCAATATGAGCAACCTGTGCTCGGAGATTTTGCAGGTTAACAGTGCCTCTACCTACGATGAAAATCTCAATTACGCACAGACCGGGCACGATATTTCCTGCAATCTCGGCTCGTTAAACATTGCCCATACCATGGATTCACCCGACTTTGGTCGTACCGTGGAAACGGCGGTTCGTGGCTTAACCGCCGTTTCGGACATGAGCCATATCCGCAGCGTGCCCTCGATTGAGACCGGAAACAGCGCGTCGCACGCAATTGGTCTTGGGCAGATGAATCTGCACGGGTATCTGGCGCGGGAGGGGATCGCCTACGGTTCGCCGGAAGGGCTGGATTTCACCAATCTCTATTTCTACACCATCACCTGGCATGCGCTGAATACGTCAATGAAGATCGCCCGCGAGCGCGGTCAAACCTTTGCCGGATTCAAACAGTCGCGCTACGCCAGCGGCGAATATTTTAACCAGTATCTGCAGGGCGACTGGCAGCCAAAAACCGACAAGGTTCGCACGCTGTTTGCCGCCAGCGGCATTACGCTGCCGACGCGCGAGATGTGGTCACAGCTGCGTGAAGATGTGATGCGCTACGGCATTTATAACCAGAATTTACAGGCGGTTCCCCCCACCGGTTCTATCTCCTACATCAATCATGCCACGTCAAGCATTCACCCGATCGTGTCGAAAGTGGAGATTCGCAAAGAGGGCAAAACCGGGCGCGTTTACTACCCTGCCCCGTTTATGACCAATGAGAATCTGGCCTTGTATCAGGATGCCTATGAGATCGGTCCACAAAAAATCATTGATACCTACGCAGAAGCAACACGCCATGTCGATCAGGGGCTTTCACTGACGCTCTTTTTCCCCGATACCGCCACCACGCGCGATATCAACAAAGCGCAGATTTACGCCTGGCGTAAGGGCATCAAATCCCTGTACTACATCCGACTACGCCAGTTGGCGCTGGAAGGCACCGAAATAGAAGGCTGCGTGTCATGCGCGCTGTAAGGAGGAGAAAATGACATTATCCCGCGTGAGCGCCATCAACTGGAACAAGATTGAGGATGATAAAGATCTTGAGGTATGGAACCGTCTGACCAGTAACTTCTGGCTCCCAGAAAAGGTCCCGCTCTCCAATGACATTCCGGCCTGGCAAACGTTGAACGCCGCCGAACAGCAGCTAACAATCCGCGTTTTTACCGGGCTGACGCTGCTCGACACCATTCAGAATGTTGCCGGAGCACCAGCGTTAATGGCTGATTCGTTAACACCGCATGAAGAGGCGGTGCTGTCGAATATCAGCTTTATGGAGGCGGTGCACGCCCGTTCATACAGCTCTATTTTCTCCACCCTTTGCCAGACCAAAGATGTGGATGCAGCTTACGCCTGGAGTGAAGAAAATACCCCACTCCAGCGCAAGGCGCAGATCGTTTTGGCACATTACGCCAGCGACGAACCGTTGAAGAAGAAAATTGCCAGCGTGTTTCTGGAATCCTTCCTGTTCTATTCCGGCTTCTGGTTACCGATGTATTTTTCCAGCCGCGGAAAATTGACCAATACAGCCGATCTTATTCGCCTGATTATTCGTGATGAGGCCGTTCATGGGTATTACATTGGTTATAAATATCAAAAAGGTCTGGAGCATATTTCCGAGTCCGCACGCGAGGAGTTAAAGAACTTTGCCTTCGATCTGCTGATGGAATTGTATGATAACGAAGCGCGCTATACGGAAGAATTGTATGCAGAAACAGGCTGGGTGGATGACGTCAAAGCCTTCCTTTGCTACAACGCCAATAAGGCATTGATGAATTTGGGGTATGAGGCGCTATTTCCACCTGAAATGGCGGAGGTTAACCCGGCAATCCTTGCCGCGCTGTCGCCCAACGCTGACGAAAACCACGATTTCTTCTCGGGTTCTGGCTCATCCTATGTGATGGGAAAAGCGGTCGAAACCGAAGACGACGACTGGAATTTCTAGCAATCAATTCTGCGGGAAATACCGTACATTTTTCGCGGAAATATTTTAACAGGATCACACTTTTGTCGTGCAAATATAATTGTGTGATCTACACTCAATATCAGCCGCATTATTCGCCTGCATTCCAGCAATTCAGGCGATTTTTCATTGGCATTTACAAAAAATATTAACCCGCTCACATTCGCGCTCAGCCCTTATATCACGGGAAGTCCCGCCATCTGGCCTTTGGCAATATTCATGCCACAACCAAATTCAGGGTTGTCTCAGATTCTCAGTATGTTAGGGTAGAAAAAGGTCACTATTTCCATCAGGTAATATATCGATATAAACAAATAACAGGAATCATTCTATTGCATGGCAATTAAATTAGAAGTTAAAAATCTCTATAAGATATTTGGAGAGCATCCCCAGAGAGCCTTCAAATATATTGAAAAAGGACTTTCAAAAGAGCAGATTCTGGATAAAACGGGGCTATCGCTTGGCGTTAAGAACGCCAGTCTGGCCATTGAAGAAGGCGAGATATTTGTCATCATGGGATTATCCGGCTCGGGTAAATCCACAATGGTACGCCTTCTCAATCGCCTGATTGAACCCACCCGCGGACAGGTATTGATTGACGGCGTAGACATCGCCCGGATATCCGATGCTGAGCTTCGCGAGGTGCGCAGAAAAAAGATTGCGATGGTGTTCCAGTCCTTTGCCCTGATGCCGCACATGACGGTTCTCGACAATACGGCATTCGGCATGGAATTAGCCGGCGTAGGTGCGGATGAACGTCGTGAAAAAGCGTTAGATGCGCTGCGTCAGGTTGGTCTGGAGAATTATGCTCACGGCTACCCGGATGAACTTTCCGGAGGGATGCGCCAGCGTGTAGGCCTCGCCCGCGCATTAGCCATTAACCCTGACATCTTATTAATGGATGAGGCCTTCTCAGCCCTCGACCCATTAATTCGTACTGAGATGCAGGATGAGCTGGTAAAACTACAGGCGAAGCATCAACGTACCGTGGTATTTATATCGCATGACCTCGACGAAGCTATGCGTATTGGCGACAGAATTGCCATTATGCAAAACGGTGAAGTGGTCCAGGTCGGCACGCCGGATGAAATCCTGAATAATCCGGCCAATGATTATGTACGCACCTTCTTCCGCGGCGTTGATATTAGCCAGGTCTTCAGTGCGAAAGATATTTCACGCCGTAGCCCCGAGGGTTTAATTCGTAAAACGCCCGGGGTGGGTCCACGTTCAGCGCTACAATTATTGCAGGACAAAGATCGCGAATATGGTTACGTGATTGAACGTGGCAATAAATTCGTTGGCGTTGTCTCTATCGACTCATTAAAAACAGCGTTAAGTCAGGCGCAAGGTATTGAAGCGGCATTGATCGATGAGCCGTTAGCCGTAGATGCACAAACCCCTCTCAGCGAGTTGCTTTCTCATGTCGGTCAGGCCCCGTGCGCGGTGCCGGTTGTAGATGAGGAACAGCAGTATGTGGGCGTCATTTCAAAACGCATGCTGTTACAGGCTTTAGATCGTGAGGGGGTAAACAATGGCTGATCAAACTAATCCGTGGGACACCACACCAGCGGCCGACAGTGCCGCACAAACCGCCGATGCCTGGAGTACGCCATCAGGCGCGCCCACTGACGGCGGTGGCGCGGACTGGCTGACCAGTGCACCCGCGCCGGCACCAGAGCATTTCAATATTATGGATCCGTTCCATAAGACGCTGATCCCGCTGGACAGTTGGGTCACAGAGGGGATCGACTGGGTCGTTACCCATTTCCGTCCGGTCTTCCAGGGCATTCGTGTCCCGGTGGATTACATTCTCAACGGCTTTCAACAGCTGCTGTTAGGTATGCCAGCCCCGGTAGCGATTATCCTGTTCGCGCTGATTGCCTGGCAGATTTCCGGCGTGGGGATGGGCGTTGCTACGCTGATTTCCTTAATTGCCATCGGTGCCATCGGCGCGTGGTCGCAGGCCATGATAACCCTGGCGCTGGTGTTGACCGCGTTGCTGTTCTGCGTGGTTATCGGTCTGCCGATGGGAATCTGGTTGGTGCGCAGTCCACGGGCAGCAAAAATTGTTCGCCCGCTGCTGGACGCCATGCAAACCACACCCGCGTTTGTCTATCTGGTGCCGATTGTCATGCTTTTCGGTATTGGTAACGTCCCGGGCGTAGTGGTGACGATTATCTTCGCCCTGCCGCCAATCGTGCGTCTGACTATTCTGGGGATTAACCAGGTGCCAGCCGATCTGATTGAAGCCTCGCGCTCGTTTGGCGCCAGCCCGCGTCAGATGCTGTTTAAAGTGCAGCTCCCGCTGGCAATGCCCACCATTATGGCTGGGGTTAACCAGACGCTGATGCTGGCGCTCTCAATGGTCGTCATCGCGTCGATGATTGCCGTCGGCGGACTGGGCCAGATGGTTCTGCGCGGAATCGGTCGTCTGGATATGGGGCTTGCCACCGTCGGCGGGGTTGGGATTGTGATCCTCGCCATCATCCTGGATCGCCTGACGCAGGCCGTCGGTCGCGACTCGCGTAGTCGTGGCAACCGTCGCTGGTACACCACCGGTCCCATTGGGCTTATCACTCGCCCATTCACGAAGTAATTCACCCGTTGCCCGGTGGCGCATGCTTACCGGGCCTATACGTCCCTCCAATAATTAAGGAACAACGATGCGACAGAAAATAATTATTGCCACAGCGTTTGCCACCCTTGTCTCCACCAGCACTTTCGCTGCCGACCTGCCGGGCAAAGGCATCACCGTACAGCCAATCCAGAGCACTATCTCTGAAGAATCCTTCCAGACGCAGTTAGTCGCCCGTGCGCTGGAGAAACTGGGTTACACCGTTAACAAAACCAGCGAAGTTGACTACAACGTCGGCTATACCTCCATTGCCTCTGGCGATGCAACTTTTACCGCCGTGAACTGGCAGCCGCTGCATGATGATATGTACGCCGCTGCGGGCGGAGACAAAAAGTTTTATCGCGAGGGGGTATTCGTTACGGGTGCCGCACAGGGTTATCTGATCGACAAGAAAACCGCTGAGCAGTATAAAATCACCAATATCGCCCAGTTAAAAGATCCGAAGATCGCCAAAATCTTTGACACCAACGGTGACGGAAAAGCCGATATGATGGGCTGTTCACCGGGCTGGGGCTGTGAAGCAGTAATCAACCACCAGAACAAAGCTTTCGATCTGGAAAAAACCGTCGAGGTCAGCCACGGTAACTATGCGGCGATGATGGCCGACACCATTACCCGCTTCAAAGAAGGTAAACCCATTCTTTACTACACCTGGACACCGTACTGGGTCAGCGACGTAATGAAGCCGGGTAAAGATGTGGTCTGGCTGCAGGTACCGTTCTCTTCCCTGCCAGGCGAGCAGAAAGATATTGATACCAAACTGCCAAACGGTGCCAACTACGGCTTCCCGGTGAACACTATGCATATTGTCGCCAATAAAGCCTGGGCGGAGAAAAACCCGGCTGCGGCGAAACTGTTTGCCATCATGAAGCTGCCGCTGGCGGATATCAACGCACAGAACGCAATGATGCACGACGGGAAAGCGTCTGAAGCCGACGTGCAGGGTCACGTTGACGGCTGGATCAAAGCCCACCAGCAGCAGTTTGACGGCTGGGTGAACGAAGCGCTGGCCGCGCAGAAATAATCCACTCACAGGCCTGATGAGTGTAGCGCCATCAGGCCTGTAACCGCATAAATGCCGGATGGTGGCGCGATGCACCTAATCCGGCCTATCCTCCCTCCCCCAATCGCACAATCCATCACTCAACAAATCAGCAACATTTAATCACTTCCGTTATGATTGTTTTCTGCAACCCATTACTCAGTTGAAAACAATGACGAAAACTACTCAGGGACTTAGCCCTTCGCTGATCCTGTTAATGTCTATTGCCACCGGCCTCGCCGTCGCCAGTAACTATTATGCGCAGCCGCTGCTCGACACCATCGCGCGCAACTTTTCGCTATCTGCCAGTACCGCAGGGTTTATCGTCACCGCGGCCCAACTCGGCTATGCCGCTGGTCTGCTGTTTTTAGTCCCGCTTGGCGATATGTTCGAACGTCGGATGCTGATCGTCTCCATGACGTTGCTCGCGGCTGGTGGCATGCTGATTACCGCCAGCAGTCAGTCACTGGGTATGCTGATCCTCGGCACCGCTCTGACCGGACTGTTCTCGGTAGTCGCACAGATTTTAGTTCCGCTGGCGGCGACACTTGCCACGCCAGACAAGCGCGGTAAAGTTGTCGGCACGATTATGAGCGGCCTGCTGTTGGGCATTCTGCTGGCACGCACCGTAGCGGGATTACTGGCCAATTTGGGCGGCTGGCGCACCGTGTTTTGGGTGGCATCGGTATTAATGGCGCTGATGGCGATTGCGCTGTGGCGCGGCCTGCCGAAGATGAAATCCGATACTCATCTTAACTATCCGCAGCTGTTAGGCTCCGTATTCAGCCTGTTTATTCACGATAAATTGCTGCGTACCCGCGCGATGCTGGGCTGTCTGACCTTTGCCAATTTCAGTATCCTATGGACATCAATGGCGTTTTTGCTCGCCGCACCGCCGTTTAACTATTCAGAAGGCATGATTGGTCTGTTTGGTCTGGCGGGTGCCGCAGGGGCGTTAGGCGCACGTCCGGCGGGCGGTTTTGCCGATAAAGGTAAATCCCACCTGACCACAACTATGGGGCTGCTATTACTGCTGCTCTCCTGGCTTGCTATTTGGTTTGGGCACGCTTCAGTACCCATGCTGATTATCGGTATTCTGGTGTTGGACCTCACCGTTCAGGGAGTACACATCACCAACCAGACGGTTATCTATCGCATTCATCCGGATGCGCGTAATCGCCTGACCGCCGGATACATGACCAGCTATTTTATTGGCGGAGCGGCAGGTTCGCTAATTTCAGCCTCCGCCTGGCAGCATGCCGGGTGGGCTGGCGTTTGTCTGGCGGGTACGACTGTTGCCGTACTCAACCTGGTGGTCTGGTGGCGAGGTTTTCACCGTCAGGAAGCCGTAAATTAAGCGTATAGTGCATGTTTACCGCTGATTGGGCTCCACAGGGTGTTAAGGAGCCCATCAGTCTGCTAAGGTTATAACTCATTGAGCCAAGTTATATTAATTTCGGTAATGAAACCTATAACCCTATGGAAAGCCCTGTACCCCAGTCTGAATCCAGTTCGGCAACGTTAACAGAAGGATTCAAAGACAGCCTGCCAATAGTCATCAGCTATATTCCGGTCGCTTTTGCATTTGGTCTCAATGCCACTCGCCTTGGCTTTACGCCGGTTGAAAGCGTCTTTTTCTCCTGCATTATCTATGCGGGAGCCAGCCAGTTTGTCATTACCACCATGCTCGCTGCGGGCAGTTCGCTGTGGGTCGCCGCCCTTACCGTCATGGCCATGGATGTCCGCCATGTTTTGTACGGCCCTTCCCTGCGCAGCCGAATAGCCCAGCGACTGAGTAAACCCAAAAGTGCACTGTGGGCTTTTGGCCTTACCGATGAAGTCTTTGCCGCCGCAACGGCAAAACTGGTCCGGGATAATCGGCGCTGGAGTGAAAACTGGATGATCGGCATCGCACTGTGCTCCTGGGCCTCCTGGGTGTTTGGTACGGTGATCGGCGCGTTTTCCGGCAGTGGTTTACTCAAGGATTACCCGGCGGTTGAAGCGGCACTGGGATTCATGCTCCCGGCGCTGTTTATGAGCTTCCTGCTCGCGTCATTCCAACGTAAACAAGCGCTCTGCGTGACTGCCTCCCTGGCCGGGGCGCTGGCTGGCGTCATGCTGTTTTCCATACCTGCCGCTATCCTTGCAGGTATTGTCTGCGGATGCCTGACGGCGCTCATCCAGTCATTTTGGCAGGGAGGTCCTGATGAGCTATGAGGTTCTGCTACTTGGCCTGTTGGTCGGCTGCGTTAATTACTGTTTTCGCTATTTGCCACTCCGTCTTGGGGTCGGCAATGTTCGCCCGACGAAGCGCGGCGCGACGGGCATATTACTCGACACTATTGGCATTGCATCTATTTGCGCCCTGCTGGTGGTGTCTACCGCGCCAGAAGTTATGCACGACGCTCGTCGGTTCGTGCCTACGCTGGTGGGGTTTGTCATACTGGGCGCAAGCTTCTATAAGACCCGCAGCATCATCATTCCAACGTTACTGAGTGCTCTGGGCTATGGATTAGCCTGGAAAATGCTTGTTGGCTTATAGATAAAAACAATCATTTTAAAGAAATAATACATTTACTTTATTTGTCACTGTCGTTACTATATCGGCTGAAATTAATGAGGTTATACCCAAATGGATAGTTCGTTTACGCCCATTGAACAAATGCTAAAATTTCGCGCCAGCCGCTACGAAGAGTTCCCTTATCAGGAAGTGCTTCTGACTCGCCTATGCATGCACATGCAGGGCAAGCTGCTGGAAAACCGCAATAAGATGCTGAAAGCTCAAGGGATTAACGAGACGTTGTTTATGGCGTTGATTACGCTGGAGTCTCAGGAAAACCACAGTATTCAGCCTTCTGAACTGAGTTGCGCGCTTGGCTCGTCACGCACTAACGCTACCCGCATTGCGGATGAGTTAGAAAAACGTGGCTGGATCGAACGTCGTGAAAGCGATAACGATCGCCGCTGTCTGCATCTGCAATTGACCGAGAAAGGCCATGCTTTTTTGCAAGAGGTGTTACCGCCTCAGCATAACTGCCTGCATCAGCTCTGGTCGTCTCTTAGCACCACCGAAAAAGATCAGCTTGAGCAAATTACCCGTAAACTTCTGACCCGTCTTGATCAGATGGAGCAGGATGGCGCGGTGTTAGAAGCGCTGCGCTAACGCGCCGACTCGCTCAGAAATCCAGATTTATAAATGAAAAAACCGACAGGCCAGCACGCATACTGCTGGCCTGTCTGATAAACAGGTCGGCTCAGCCGATGTGAAAAAAATAAGATCGTGGAGAACAACATGAGCGCAAATGCGGAGACTCAAACCCCGCAGCAACCGGTCAAGAAGAATGGCAAACGTAAAAGTATGCTGCTCCTTCTGACCTTGCTCTTTATTATCATTGCCGTGGCATATGGGATTTATTGGTTTTTAGTACTTCGTCATGTCGAAGAGACAGACGATGCGTACGTGGCAGGGAACCAGGTTCAAATCATGGCTCAGGTATCAGGCAGCGTGACGAAAGTCTGGGCTGATAACACTGACTTTGTAAAACAAGGCGATGTGCTGGTCACCCTCGACCAGACAGACGCAAAGCAGGCATTTGAAAAAGCCAAAACTGCGCTGGCTTCCAGCGTGCGTCAGACGCACCAGTTGATGATCAACAGCAAGCAGTTACAGGCAAGCATTGAAGTGCAGAAAACCGCACTGGCGCAGGCACAAAGCGACTTTAATCGCCGAGTTCCGCTGGGCAACGCCAACCTGATTGGCCGCGAAGAGCTGCAACATGCTCGTGATGCCGTCGCCAGCGCTCAGGCCCAGCTTGATGTCGCGATCCAACAATATAATGCTAACCAGGCGATGATTCTGGGTAGCAAGCTGGAAGATCAACCCGCTGTGCAACAGGCTGCCACCGAAGTGCGCAATGCCTGGCTGGCGCTGGAACGTACCAGAATTGTCAGCCCAATGACCGGTTATGTATCCCGTCGCGCCGTACAGCCTGGTGCGCAAATTAGCCCAACCACGCCGCTGATGGCGGTTGTTCCGGCCACTAACCTGTGGGTAGATGCCAACTTCAAAGAAACACAGCTCGCGCACATGCGTATCGGCCAACCGGCGACCGTTATCAGCGATATTTACGGCGATGACGTAAAATATACCGGTAAAGTTGTCGGTCTCGATATGGGTACGGGCAGCGCTTTCTCCCTGCTGCCAGCGCAGAACGCAACCGGCAACTGGATCAAAGTCGTCCAGCGTCTGCCGGTACGTATCGAACTGGATGCGCAGCAACTGGCACAGCATCCATTACGTATTGGTTTGTCTACGCTGGTTACGGTAGATACCTCAAATCGTGACGGACAAATTCTGGCAAGCCAGGTTCGTACCACGCCGGTATCAGAAAGTAATGCACGTGAAATCAACCTTGCTCCGGTCAATAAGATGATCGAAGAGATCGTGCGGGCCAACGCGGGCTAATTCAAAGGTGCGTGTGATGCAACAGCAAAAACCGCTGGAAGGCGCGCAGCTCGTCATTATGACGATCGCGCTGTCCCTGGCGACATTCATGCAGGTGCTGGACTCCACCATTGCTAACGTGGCGATCCCCACTATCGCCGGGAACCTCGGCTCTTCACTGAGCCAGGGAACCTGGGTGATCACCTCATTCGGGGTGGCGAACGCTATCTCTATTCCGATCACCGGCTGGCTGGCAAAACGCTTTGGCGAAGTAAGACTCTTTATGTGGTCAACTATCGCCTTCGTCATTGCGTCATGGGCATGCGGGATGTCCACCAGCCTGAACATGCTGATTTTCTTCCGCGTAATCCAGGGTATTGTTGCCGGTCCATTAATTCCGCTGTCACAGAGCCTGTTGCTGAATAACTATCCACCTGCCAAGCGTTCCATCGCCCTCGCGTTATGGTCGATGACGGTGATTGTTGCCCCGATATGTGGTCCTATTCTTGGGGGCTATATCAGCGACAACTATCACTGGGGCTGGATATTTTTCATCAACGTGCCAATCGGGGCTGTGGTGGTTTTGATGACCCTGCAAACCCTGCGCGGTCGGGAAACCAAAACCGAGCAACGGCGCATTGACGCCATTGGTCTGGCACTGCTGGTCATCGGTATCGGCAGTTTGCAGATTATGCTCGACCGCGGCAAAGAGCTGGACTGGTTCGCCTCGCAGGAGATTATCATCCTGACGGTGGTCGCCGTGGTTGCTATCAGCTTCCTGATCGTCTGGGAGCTTACCGACGAGCACCCCATTGTCGATCTTTCGCTGTTTAAGTCGCGCAACTTTACCATCGGCTGTCTGTGTATCAGTCTGGCCTATATGCTCTACTTCGGCGCAATCGTCCTGCTGCCGCAGCTGTTGCAGGAGGTATACGGATATACGGCAACCTGGGCTGGTCTGGCATCAGCGCCGGTTGGGGTGATTCCGGTGATTCTGTCGCCGATTATCGGCCGCTTCGCGCACAAGCTGGATATGCGTCGGCTGGTGACGTTCAGTTTTATTATGTACGCCGTCTGTTTCTACTGGCGTGCGTGGACGTTCGAGCCGGGTATGGACTTTGGCGCATCGGCCTGGCCGCAGTTTATTCAGGGGTTCGCGGTAGCCTGCTTCTTTATGCCGCTAACCACCATTACGCTGTCCGGTTTACCGCCTGAGCGTCTGGCGGCGGCATCCAGCTTGTCGAACTTTACGCGAACGCTGGCAGGTTCCATCGGCACATCGATTACGACGACGATGTGGACGAACCGCGAGTCGCTGCACCATGCTCAGCTAACGGAATCTGTTAACCCCTATAACCCAAATGCACAGGCTATGTACGATAAGCTGCAGGATTTAGGGATGACGCACCAGCAGGCGTCAGGTTGGATAGCTCAGCAGATCACCAATCAGGGGCTGATTATTTCCGCTAACGAAATCTTCTGGATGTCGGCGGGGATATTCCTGGTCCTGCTTGGCCTGGTGTGGTTCGCCAAACCGCCCTTCGGTGCGGGCGGCGGTGGTGGTGGCGCACACTAACTATCTGATAAAAGGGATCTGCGGATCCCTTTTTTATTAGACCTACAATCAGAAGTAATATTTGAATCTCAGACGCCCGCCGTAACGCGCATCTTCGCTGTTATCACCATTATTCGGATTGGCCTCTACCCATGAAGCATAGGCGCCGAGGTAGATGTTAAAGTTTTTCATATCCATCACATTGGGGAATAAATATGAGGCATGAATAGTGTGAATGTCATAATTGCCGGGATCGGTGATCCAGCAATCATCCTCACAAACGGCATCGATATTGGTAGCATTGAAGGCTTCGATTTTGTTATGCGCATAGATATAACCCAGTTCAAATCGATGCCACAACGCATTCACCCCAGCGGTAAAATCTGTCTCATCGGTCGCATCCATATAGGCGGTATTCAGGTTAATCACTGCGCCATCTTCCGGGTCCGTTTTTTGACCATTCCAGGTCATGGTAAAACCATAGCCCGTACGATCTGACTGATCGATCCACGTCCCATTTTGGTAATAGCCGTAGGCGTTGTTAACGACGTTACTTTCCATCGCTATCGCCGTTGAAAAACGCCCGTTTTGCCAGGCGATAACCGGACGGACGTAAGCCACGTTTTTATCGTTGGTTAAATCCATTCCGTGGTACTGCTTCTCGGTATATAACGTACTGCCATTTTCCAGCAATGTGTTAACTTCGAAATACCAGTTGTCGATGGTTTTGCTCAGCAGGAAGTTACCCCCGCTGTCGCTACGTCCCCGTCCTTCTTTCATCATATAGATATAGCCGTAACCGTCACTGTAGAGATCGTTCGCTGTATTCCCCGAATATTCAACAAACGTATCCTGATTCAGCGGGAACATATCGTAGGCTTCAAAACGACCAACCTTAATTTTCCAGTCATTCTCACGACCAAAGAAGAAAACGGCATCATCGAGGTTCATTTTTCCGGTCAAGTCCGCCAGAGGCTGTACCGAGAACCCTGCAAAATTACCGTTGCCCCTCCGCTGGTAGCCGTCAAAGCCCAGCAACAGGCGTCCGTTAATATCCCAGCGTTCATTGGTTCCTGGTGCCCAATCTTTATTCGCTGACGTTCTCGTCGATGTCAGGCTACCGGAACGGCTTGCCGCATCCATATTAAATTCGACATCGCCATAGAACTTAATATCGCTGAAGCCAGATAATGTCAGCTTAGGCGGAGTTTCACCTGCTGCAATCGGCTCGGCAGACTGGACATTCACCGTCGGCGCAGCAGCGACCTGCTGCTGCTTCAGCGAGCGAATTTGCGCCTCAGCATCGGATGCCCGTTTTTCGGCATTAACAACACGTTGCTCCAGTTCAGCCAGACGCTGCTCAATAGTGATATTATTTGCTGCCCAAAGGTTATGAGAAAAGCAAGCACCGATCATCAGCGCCAAATATTTAGCCTTCATTTTCATCCCTAAAGTTTAATGTATACCAGATAAGATTTGATAAAAACCCTATCTACCGGCTACTAAAAGAGTCTTGTTATTACCCGGATATCTGGCGCATTCCATTATGTTTTTCTATTAATTATTTATGTTTTTTAGTTTATGTGATCAATACACTCTGGCATCGTTAATTACCCGCCTCTTTCTGTTTACCAGATCACACTTTATTATTCGACAGGTCAGGCATCACTTAAATTAAAATGTATTCTCGCCGCAAATATAATAAGCACACATTATATTAAGCAATAAAAAACCCCGAACATAAACCGGGGTTAATATAAATACTAGAACAGCTAATCAATAAGACTAAATATGCAGTTCCTGCAGTTTCTCTTTCGGTAGCGCCAGCTCTTCATTGCTGTTCACGCGTACATCACGCTCCAAAATATGACGCGCGATATCCTGTGCTTCGCTAAGAGAGTGCATCTGATACGTACCGCACTGGTAAACGTTCAGCTCCGGGATCTGGTTCTGATCCTGTACTTTCAGCACGTCCGCCATTGCCGCTTTCCACGCGTCGGCTACACGCTGTTCGTCCGGCGTACCAATCAGGCTCATGTAGAAGCCGGTACGGCATCCCATCGGAGAGATATCGATAATCTCAACGCCGTTACCGTTAAGGTGGTTACGCATAAAACCTGCAAACAGGTGTTCCAGCGTATGGATACCTTTCTCAGGCATCACTTCTTTGTTCGGAATGCAGAAACGCAGATCAAACACGGTGATTGCGTCGCCATGCGGGGTGTTCATCGTTTTTGCAACCCGGACCGCGGGAGCTTCCATCCGGGTGTGATCGACAGTAAAACTATCTAACAACGGCATTTAGCCACCTCCGATAAATTTTTTAAAAATAATCTGAACTCTTTGTTCCGGGGCGAGTCTGAGAATATGAAAGACGCGCATTTGTTATCATCATCCCTGTTTTCAGAGATGAAATTTTGGCCACTCCCGAGTGGCCTTTTTCTTTTGTATCAAGCGTGCTTTTCCAGCCACACGCTAAACGGCTCAGTATCAGCCGCTTCGATCTCCTGCTGACGACGCTTTGAAGCCTCGGTTTCAGCAATAAATTCAGCTTCCTGCTCTATTTCTAACGGCTCTTCACGCAGCAGATTTCGGTAAGCCTCACCCAGCGCTTTGCCCGTGCCGCCAATGCCTTCATCAATCATAGACCGTAGGATCCGGGCAGAGAAAGTCAGTTCAGGATTGTCAAAACAGGCAACCAGTTCATCACAGACCTTCTGATACTCCTCTCCTCCATCGATGCTGTCCAGCGTTTGTGCCACGCGTTTCAGATCGCGGAACAAATCTTTCCCAACCTTAGGCAGCGGGAACTGGGCTGTTTCACAGCCAATACCTAACGTCAGCCCAGGCTTACGCCCTTCGAGAATCACGCGATTCCAGTTTTTACGCGTACACAGCAATTCATCGCTACTCATTTCCGGGGCATCAGCCAGCGCACACCAGACCATAAACAGATCGAGGAAGCGCACCTGCTGCTCGTCCACGCCGATAGGCGAGAACGGGTTGATATCCAGAGAGCGTACTTCGATGTACTCGATACCGCCACGCAGAAGCGCATCTGATGGCGTTTCTCCACGACGAGTGACGCGTTTCGGGCGAATAGGCGCATACAGCTCATTTTCAATCTGCAGAACGTTGCTGTTGATTTGCAGACGCTTACCGTCTTTCTCCAGACCGATCGCCGCGTACTCCTCGGAAGGCGTCTTAATCGCGCGCTTTAATCCTGCCACATACTCATGCAAATCGTTAAACGTAATTCCGAGATTGCTTTGCGACTTATTGGTATAGCCCAAATCACTCAGACGCAGCGACGTTGCGTACGGCAGGTAATACATCCCACTGTCGGTTTTTTCAAACGGCAGAGTTGTTGGTTTTCCTTGCAGGAATGAGGAACAAATGGCCGGAGAGGCACCAAACAAATACGGGATCACCCAACCAAAACGGTAGTAGTTGCGGATCAGACGGAAGTAGCCCGCGGAGATCTTCTCTTTAGCATCCTCACCTTCGGTTACACCGCATTTCGCCTGCCAGAAAGCCATAGGCAGCGAGAAGTTGTAGTGTACGCCCGAGATTGTCTGCATCAACGCGCCATAGCGGTTTTTGAGGCCTTCACGGTACAGCGTCTTCAGGCGACCGGTATTCGACGTACCATACTGCGCCAGTTCGATATCCTGACCTTCGGCAATATAGCAAGGCATGCTCAACGGCCACATACGCTCGTCGCCAAGGTTTCTGGCGGTATAACGATGTAAGTCGCGCATGAACGTGAGCATTTTCTCAATGTCGTCACCGGGTGGAGTAATAAACTCCAGCAATGCTTCGGCAAAGTCAGTGGTTATCCACTTATGCGTTAGCGCTGAGCCTAACACCTCAGGATGGCCTGTCGTTGCTAATGACCCATCTGCATTAACACGCAGCGTTTCGCGCTCCAGACCACGTTGAATCCCCTTTAATGCCTGAGGATGGTTTTCCAGCCAGGCCAGCGCCTGTGATACGTCCGGGATCAAATTGACCTCCCGCCTGTCAAAATCGTTTTAATTAGCATAATGGTATTGGTTACCCTGAAGGCTATCCCACAACACAATTAGTGCCACCACATAATGCCTTGTGTCGTAACCGCTGCGACAACAACATAGCGCAGCGCCTTGCCAAGGCATAAGAAAAAGAGAACTGGGCCCCACGAGATGCGCATCCACCCGGCTAACAGGCACAGCAAATCCCCCACAACCGGCATCCAGCTTAATAATAGTGTGACAGCGCCATAGCGCCGCAGCCAGCCAGTGGCTTTTTCTTGCCAGCGCGATGTTTTACGCAATGGAAAGAAACGCCCAAGGATAACGTTAGTTAACCCTCCAAGGCTATTACCCATTGTTGCTGTTAAGACTAAGACCCAGGGATGACTGACCCCGGAGACCAACAAAGCAACCAGAACAACTTCCGAATTACCGGGTAATAGCGTGGCACTGAGAAAACTGCTGGCAAACAGTGACAGGAGCGACAGTCCATCACTCACAATAACCGGACATCCACGGCATCCATTCCCGCGGCATGCGCCGCCTGTATTCCAAAATCGGCATCTTCAAACACGACGCAACGAGCCGGAACAACCCCCATACGTTCGGCACAAAGCAAAAACGTATCAGGAGCCGGTTTATGGTGCTGTACGTGATCGGCTGCGACTACAGCATCAAAATAGCGACGCAGACCAAGGTGAGCGAGCAGCGCTTCTGCAATTGCGCTTTCACTACCCGTACCTACCGACATAGGACGACGACCATGCCAGGCTTTCACGACATCAACCAACGGCAAAGGCTGGACGCTATCCAGCAGCATGCTTCTCACCTTGTCGGTTTTTTCACGTGCCAGTGCATGAGGATCAAGATCGGCATGGTTCAATTCAATTACCGACTGCGCAATACGCCACGTTGGGGAGCCATTGAGGGCGACCATGGCATGTTCATCAAACCGTAGTCCATAATGCCCCAATACCTCATGCCACGCCTTACGATGCGTAGGCTCGGTATCCAGGATGGTACCATCCATATCAAAAATCAAACCCGCATAACGTTCGTACATCGTCTTCTCACAAGCCGAGTGACCAGACGTTATTTTATCGTAATTGATTGATTTTGTCGCTGACAGCGAATTGAGGGGTGTTCAGAGAGTATGTGGAAATGATTTAGAGGGAGGGAGAAGATGGTGCATCCGGGAGGATTACTCACTCGTGTTCGCCCTGCGGGCCGTTGCTGAAGCAACGTTATCCTCCCTGGTGCTCGCGATTATCTCGCAGACCATGAAACAACAGTTTCGCTGTTATTTAGGAGAAGATGGTGCATCCGGGAGGATTCGAACCTCCGACCGCTCGGTTCGTAGCCGAGTACTCTATCCAGCTGAGCTACGGATGCATCGGGAAACTTGCTTTACTGCCGATACTGATACCGTGATAAGCGATATCAAGTAAGAGATGGTGCATCCGGGAGGATTCGAACCTCCGACCGCTCGGTTCGTAGCCGAGTACTCTATCCAGCTGAGCTACGGATGCATCGGGAAACTTGCTTTACTGCCGATACTGATACCGTGATAAGCGATATCAAGTAAGAGATGGTGCATCCGGGAGGATTCGAACCTCCGACCGCTCGGTTCGTAGCCGAGTACTCTATCCAGCTGAGCTACGGATGCATCAGGGAAACTTACTTTACTGCAGATTTGATGTCGCTGCTAAAGCGCTATCAATTAATATGGTGCATCCGGGAGGATTCGAACCTCCGACCGCTCGGTTCGTAGCCGAGTACTCTATCCAGCTGAGCTACGGATGCAAATGGCGGTGAGGCGGGGATTCGAACCCCGGATGCAGCTTTTGACCGCATACTCCCTTAGCAGGGGAGCGCCTTCAGCCTCTCGGCCACCTCACCAACACGCCTCTTGCGAGTGCTTCGAAGAACTTGTTTCTGCTCATCGTCGCTGCGTGGCGCACATATTACTTTCTGGGACTTATAAGTCAAACAATTTTTCCAGAGCTTTTATCGTTTGCACATTTCACGCGCAATTAGTCTGCAAAAACGGCAAAAAGAGTGTTTTATCAACAGATAAATTGGCAATTTCCTGAAGGAGTGAGCAAACGGAAACTTCGCAGGAAAAGGCATTACGCGCAGTGGAATCGAAAAAATGGGGAAGACGAAGAAGAAAAGAGAAGAAAAAGGGTCACTCAATCAGGTTGCGCCTCACCAGAGAGGTGAGACGCGAAAACCTTAGTAACTGGACTGCTGGGATTTTTCAGCCTGGATACGCTGGTAGATCTCTTCACGATGGACAGAAACTTCTTTCGGGGCGTTTACGCCAATGCGCACCTGGTTGCCCTTCACCCCTAAAACTGTCACGGTGACCTCATCGCCTATCATGAGGGTCTCACCAACTCGACGAGTCAGAATCAGCATTCTTTGCTCCTTGAAAGATTAAAAGAGTCGGGTCTCTCTGTATCCCGGCATTATCCATCATATAACGCCAAAAAGTAAGCGATGACAAACACCTAAGTGTAAGCAGTCACGGCATCACATTCTGTTAAACCTAAGTTTAGCCGATATACACAACTTCAACCTGACTTTATCGTTGTCGATAGCGTTGATACAAACGCTGCGGATTGAAGTCCGCAGCGTCGACTTACGCTTATAATTATTACAGTTTTGCGCTGACCCAGCCTTTCACACTGGATAACGCTGCAGGCAGAGCCGCTGCATCCGTACCACCGGCTTGCGCCATGTCCGGACGACCGCCACCCTTGCCGCCGACCTGCTGAGCGACCATTCCAACCAGTTCCCCTGCTTTCACGCGATCTGTCACGTCCTTAGACACACCCGCAATCAGAGAAACCTTACCTTCCACTACCGTTGCCAGAACGATAACGGTAGACCCCAGTTGATTTTTCAGATCATCAACCATGGTACGCAACATTTTCGGCTCAACGTCCGCGAGTTCGCTGACCAGCAGCTTCACGCCGTTGATATCAACCGCTTTGCTGGAAAGATTTGCACTCTCCTGCGCCGCAGCCTGTTCCTTCAATTGCTGCAATTCTTTTTCCAGTTGACGTGTACGCTCCAGCACGGAACGAACTTTGTCACCAATATTCTGGCTATCGCCTTTCAGCAGCTGCGCAATATCGCTTAAGCGATCGCTCTCAGCATGCACGGTTTGGATAGCACCTTCACCGGTTACGGCTTCAATACGACGAACGCCTGCCGCAGTACCTGACTCGGACACAATGCGGAACAGACCGATATCACCTGTACGGCTGGCGTGAGTACCGCCACACAGTTCGGTAGAGAAATCACCCATGCTCAGAACGCGCACATGGTCGTCATATTTCTCGCCAAACAGTGCCATTGCGCCTTTGGCTTTTGCCGCTTCGAGATCCATGATGTTCGTTTCAATCGGCAAGTTGCGACGGATTTGCGCGTTCACCAGATCTTCAACGGCACGGATTTCAGCAGGCTTCATAGCTTCGGTATGAGAGAAGTCGAAGCGCAGCAGTTTATCGTTAACCAACGAGCCTTTCTGCGCCACATGCGTGCCCAGAACCTGGCGCAGCGCCGCGTGCATCAGGTGCGTTGCGGAGTGGTTCAAACGAATACGCGCACGACGGGCTTCATCCACATCAGCCTGTACCGCATCACCGATTTTCAGAGAACCCGCAGACAGCTTGCCAATGTGGCCAATGGCCTGACCATATTTCTGCGTGTCGCTAACGGCAAACGCGAAGCCAGCACCTTTCAGTTCACCCTTGTCGCCAACCTGACCACCTGATTCCGCATAGAACGGAGTCTGATCCAGTACGACAACGGCATCCTGACCGGCATTAATTGCGTCTACTGCTTTACCATCAACAAACAGCGCAGTCACTTTGCCGTTCAGTTCCAGGTGCTCGTAGCCTTTAAATTCAGAGGCGCCATCAACGCGAATCATTGCATTGTAGTCTGCGCCAAAACCGCTGGCTTCACGCGCACGACGGCGCTGTTCTTCCATTGCAGCTTCAAAGCCCGCTTCGTCAACCTTGATGTTACGCTCGCGGCAAACGTCTGCCGTCAGGTCAACCGGGAAACCGTAGGTGTCATACAGACGGAATGCGGTTTCACCATCCAGCGTATCGCCAGACAGTTTTGCCAGTTCTTCGTCCAGCAGCGCCAGACCACGCTCCAGAGTACGCGCAAACTGCTCTTCTTCGGTTTTCAGAACCTGTTCAACCATAGCCTGCTGACGCTTCAGTTCTTCACCTGCAGAGCCCATGACGTCCACCAACGGACCAACCAGCTTGTAGAAGAAGGTATCCTTCGCGCCCAGCATGTTGCCATGGCGTACCGCGCGACGAATGATACGGCGCAGCACATAGCCACGGTTTTCATTCGACGGGACAACGCCATCGGCAATCAGGAATGCACAGGAACGGATATGGTCGGCAATAACGCGCAGAGACTTGTTGCTCAGATCGGTTGCGCCAGTGACTTTCGCCACGGATTCGATCAATGAGCGGAACAGGTCGATTTCATAGTTGGAGTTAACGTGTTGCAGCACGGCCGCAATACGCTCCAGACCCATACCGGTATCCACGGACGGTTTCGGCAGCGGTTCCATGGTGCCGTCAGCCTGACGGTTGAACTGCATGAAGACGATGTTCCAGATCTCAATGTAGCGATCCCCATCTTCTTCTGCGCTTCCCGGAGGTCCACCCCAGATATGGTCGCCGTGGTCGTAGAAAATTTCTGTGCATGGACCGCAAGGACCGGTATCACCCATCTGCCAGAAGTTGTCTGAAGCATAAGCCGCACCTTTGTTATCACCGATACGGATGATACGTTCGCGCGGAATACCGACTTCTTTTTCCCAGATTTCATAGGCTTCATCGTCAGTTTCATAGACGGTTACCCACAGACGCTCTTTTGGCAGGGCAAACCAGTTTTCACCGGTCAGTAGTTCCCATGCATATTGAATAGCGTCGTGTTTGAAGTAATCGCCGAAGCTGAAGTTGCCCAGCATTTCGAAGAAAGTGTGGTGACGTGCAGTGTAACCGACGTTTTCCAGGTCATTGTGCTTACCGCCCGCACGTACACAACGCTGCGAGGTGGTTGCGCGGGAATAATTACGCTTGTCGAGGCCAAGGAAAACATCCTTGAACTGGTTCATCCCGGCGTTGGTAAACAACAAAGTAGGGTCATTGTTCGGTACCAGGGAGCTGCTGGCAACTACCTGGTGTCCTTTACTATGGAAAAAATCGAGAAACGCCTGACGGATCTCAGCGGTGCTCTTGCTCATAATTATCCTGAAGAAATCAAGCTAACGAAATGTCATTACCAGCATCGGCACGCAAACTGCGCCTCTGGCAATCGAAAAGTGGGAATAAGATAAGTTTTCTTTACTGGGAAGTAAAATCCCGTATGCGGTCAATCGTCAAAATTTCGCCATATTGCCTGAATATCTTCCATCAGATAGCCGCGATAGAGCAAAAAACGCTGGACCTTTATCTTATCTGAAAAATCGACAGGTAAAGGTTCACCGTACTTCCGAATGGCCTGCTCGCGTGCAAGCACTGCCCAGTCAACTTCGCACTCACGCATGGCCCGCTCGATAGCTTCACGTGCGATCCCTTTTTGGTTTAATTCCTGGCGCACTCGGGCTGGTCCATAACCTTTGCGGCTACGGCTGGCGATAAACTGCCGCACGAAACGATCATCATCCAGATAACGGCTTTCAATACACCAGGCGATGACCTTGTCGTAATCCTCCGGCGTGGCATCAATTTCTTCTGGTCCATTTTTCCCCATCACCGGAGCGGCCAGCTTGCGCCGCAGTTCCTGCTCGCTGTGGTCGCGCATCGCCAGAATACGTACGGCGCGGTCAAGCAGTCGGGAATAAGCAGAACGGCGGGAAGTTGCTTCTGTCATAGTAAGCCTTCAGAAATGAAAAAGGGCTGCATGATATGCAGCCCTTTACTATATGTGATTCACAACATGCGATTCAAAACAGATTATCAGAAATCTTCGTTCGTTTCTTTTACGTCTTCGCCGCTGTCATCAACGGAGAAATCAGGCGTTGAATCCTGGTTATTGAGCAGTAACTCACGTAATTTCTTCTCAATTTCTTTCGCAGTTGCCGGGTTCTCTTTCAGCCAGTTGGTCGCATTCGCTTTACCCTGACCGATTTTCTCACCGTTATAGCTGTACCATGCACCGGCTTTTTCAATCAGCTTCTCTTTCACGCCCAGGTCAACCAGTTCGCCGTAGAAGTTGATGCCTTCACCGTAAAGGATCTGGAATTCAGCCTGTTTGAACGGCGCTGCAATTTTGTTTTTCACAACCTTAACGCGAGTTTCGCTGCCGACCACGTTGTCGCCTTCTTTCACCGCGCCAATACGACGGATATCCAGACGAACAGACGCATAGAATTTCAGGGCGTTACCACCGGTGGTGGTTTCCGGGTTACCGAACATAACGCCAATCTTCATACGGATCTGGTTGATGAAAATCAGCAGCGTGTTGGACTGCTTCAGGTTACCGGCCAGCTTACGCATCGCCTGGCTCATCATACGCGCCGCAAGGCCCATGTGAGAGTCGCCAATCTCGCCTTCGATTTCTGCCTTCGGCGTCAATGCGGCAACGGAGTCGACAACGATAACGTCAACCGCACCGGAGCGCGCCAGCGCATCACAGATTTCCAGCGCTTGTTCACCGGTATCCGGCTGAGAACACAGCAGGTTGTCGATATCAACGCCAAGCTTACGGGCATAGACCGGATCCAGCGCGTGTTCCGCATCGATAAATGCACAGGTTTTACCTTCACGCTGCGCAGCGGCAATAACCTGCAGGGTCAGCGTTGTTTTACCGGAGGATTCAGGCCCGTAGATTTCGACGATACGGCCCATTGGCAAACCGCCCGCGCCCAAAGCAATATCCAGAGAAAGCGAACCGGTGGAGATAGTTTCCACATCCATGGAACGGTCTTCACCCAGGCGCATGATGGAGCCTTTACCGAATTGCTTTTCGATCTGACCCAGCGCTGCCGCCAACGCTTTCTGTTTGTTTTCGTCGATAGCCATTAATTACTCCTGTCATGCCGCTTTCGGGTTAAACCGCGAAACGTGATAGATAATGTTCTGTTGAGGCAATTATACTGTATGCTCATACAGTATCAAGTATTTTGTAGAAATTGTTGCCACAGGGTTTGTAACGCGTAGACGGTCGCCTGCCGACGTACCGCGTCGCGATCGCCGCTGAAGCATTCCCGACGCGTAATCCCCTCGCCGTTCGCGCTGGCAAAGGCGAACCATACGGTACCCACGGGCTTTTCTTCACTGCCACCATCCGGTCCCGCAATACCGCTTATCGAAACAGCGAAATGCGCGCGGGCAGCTTTTAGCGCGCCAATCGCCATCTCCACCACTACAGGCTCGCTCACCGCCCCATGCTGGGCCAGCGTCTCTTCGCGCACGCCAATCATCTGTGCTTTAGCTTCGTTGCTGTAGGTCACAAACCCGCGTTCAAACCAGGCGGAGCTTCCGGCAATATCCGTAATCGCTTTAGCCACCCAGCCGCCGGTGCAGGATTCCGCCGTCGTAACGGTCGCCCCACGCGCTTTCAGCGCCAGGCCAACCTGCTCGCTTAACTGCATCAGTTCACTGTCAGTCATTTCAGCCTCTGTCAGTTAAAAAATATGCCGGACAAGATAGCACTTTCATAACCAATGTGGGGATGGAGAGAACGTTTTACGAGGGGGATTCCAAAAATTGCTCCGTTGCAGAAATAAGACCTGCCGGATGACGATGTCAGGGCATCTTATCCGGCCTACAAGCGATATCGTCCTGTAGGCCGGTGGAGCGGTTACTGCACGCGTGCCAGCGCGACCGCCTGACCCAGTTGCCACACGGCCATCGCGTAGTGGGTACTGTGGTTGTAGCGGGTGATGGTGTAGAAGTTCGGCAATCCATACCAGTACTGATAGCCGGTACCAATATCCAGGCGCAGCAGGCTGGCCTGCTGATGATTACCCAACGACTGCTGTGGCGTCAGACCCGCGGCAGCAAGCTGAGAAATGCTGTACTGGGTTTTAAAGCCGTTCGCCAGCCCTGGTGCCTGACCATTTGCCGGAACCGCGACCGTATCGCCTTTCACCCAGCCGTGGCCCTTGAAATAGTTCGCCACGCTACCGATGGCATCAACCGGATCCCACAGGTTAATGTGGCCATCACCATTAAAATCAACGGCATATTGTTTATAGGAAGACGGCATAAACTGGCCGTAACCCATCGCGCCGGCAAAAGAACCTTTCAAATCGAGCGGATCGTCGCTTTCATCTCGCGCCATCAGCAGGAAGGTTTCCAGTTCACCAGAGAAGTATTCCGCACGACGAGGATAGTTAAACGACAGCGTCGCCAGCGCATCCAGAATACGGGTTTTGCCCATCACGCGGCCCCAACGCGTTTCAACGCCGATAATGCCAACGATAATTTCCGGCGGAACACCATATACCTGCCACGCACGGTTCAGCGCATCTTCATATTGATTCCAGAAGGCTACGCCATTTTGCACGTTGTCAGGCGTGATGAACTGTTTGCGGTAGCGCAGCCATGCGCCGTTAGGACCGGCTGGCGGTTGAGTCGTCGGTGCCTGGCGGTCCATCAAACGCAATACCGAGTCCAGACGCTTGGCCTGCGACAGGATCTCCTGCAACTGCTGGCGGTCAAAGCCGTGCTTGTTCACCATTTTCTCGATGAACTGCTGCGCGTTCGGATTATTGGCAAAATCACCGCCCGTTTGCATGACGTTGTGCTGTGGCTCAAGCAGGAAGCCGCCGGATGGCGCCCCCGTAGTCGTTTGAGTCTCTGAAGGTTTAGGTTTGCTGCTACAGGCAGCGAGCAGTACGAAAAGGGGGAGTAACGCTACATAACGACGCTTGAACATGAGACATCCATTAAACAAATTCAGCCTGGGAGAAGTATGGTAAAGCATCCTCCTCCATACAAGGAAGTAGTAGTCACTCTCCTTCACAGAATTTCCCCCCTCTTGCCCCCCGGCCGGCACATTTGCGATCCCTTACGCACAATCTTTCAAATTAAAATATTTATCTTTCATTTTGAGATCAAAATAACACTTTTAAATCTTTCGATCTGATTAAAATTAGTTACAGTTTGGCAAGATAACTAAAAACCCTACAGGAGAGAATAATGATCGACACCATCACACTCGGTGCTGAGTGGTTTATCGGGCTGTTCCAGAAAGGCGGAGAAGTGTTTACCGGCATGGTGACCGGTATTCTTCCCCTGCTGATTAGCCTGCTGGTCATCATGAATGCGCTGATTAACTTTATCGGCCAGCAGCGTATTGAACGTTTTGCTCAGCGCTGCGCCGGAAACCCGCTGTCCCGCTATTTGCTGCTGCCGTGCATCGGCACATTTGTATTTTGTAACCCGATGACGCTGAGTCTGGGTCGCTTTATGCCAGAAAAATACAAGCCCAGCTACTACGCCGCCGCCTCTTACAGTTGCCATTCCATGAACGGCTTATTCCCGCACATCAACCCCGGCGAACTGTTTGTCTATCTGGGGATCGCCAGCGGCCTGACCACGCTGGGGCTTCCGCTTGGCCCACTGGCGGTGAGCTATTTACTGGTCGGTTTGGTGACTAACTTCTTCCGTGGCTGGGTGACCGATTTCACCACCACTATCTTCGAGAAAAAAATGGGCATTCAACTTGAGCAGAAGGTGCATCTGGCGGGAGCAACATCATGACACGTATTCGTATTGAAAAAGGCACTGGCGGCTGGGGTGGCCCCCTTGAACTGGATGCCGTTCCAGGCAAGAAAATTGTCTATATCACCGCAGGAACTCGCCCCGCAATAGTCGACAGGATAGCAAACCTGACCGGTTGGCAGGCCGTTGATGGCTTCAAAGAAGGCGAGCCGCCGGAGAGCGAAATTGGCGTGGCGATCATCGACTGCGGCGGCACGCTGCGCTGTGGGATCTACCCCAAACGCAGGATACCGACGGTGAATATTCACGCTACGGGTAAATCCGGCCCGCTGGCTCAGTACATTGTCGAAGATATCTATGTCTCTGGCGTGAAAGAAGAAAACATCACGATTGTCGGTGAGGCATCCGCTACGCCGCAACCAGCCAGCAGCACTATCGGTCGCGATTACGATACCAGTAAAAAGATTACCGAACAAAGCGACGGCCTGTTGGCAAAAGTGGGAATGGGCATGGGTTCAGCCGTTGCGGTTCTGTTCCAGTCAGGACGCGACACCATCGATACCGTCCTGAAAACTATTCTGCCATTTATGGCGTTCGTCTCGGCACTGATCGGCATCATTATGGCTTCGGGTCTGGGAGACTGGATTGCCCATGGACTCGCACCGCTGGCCAGCCATCCGCTGGGACTGGTCACTCTGGCGCTGATCTGTTCTTTCCCCCTGCTGTCGCCTTTCCTCGGCCCCGGTGCAGTTATCGCCCAGGTTATCGGCGTGCTGATCGGTGTACAGATTGGTCTGGGGAACATTCCTCCGCATCTGGCGCTACCTGCCCTGTTCGCCATTAACGCCCAGGCTGCATGTGACTTTATTCCGGTTGGGTTGTCGCTGGCCGAAGCGCGTCAGGACACTGTCCGCGTCGGTGTGCCATCCGTACTGGTAAGCCGTTTTCTGACCGGCGCACCTACCGTTCTCATCGCCTGGTTTGTTTCCGGCTTTATTTACCAATAAGAGGCACTCAAAAATGACCGTGATTTATCAAACCACCATCACCCGTATCGGCCAGAGCGCCCCGGATGCACTGTGCGACCAGATGCTGATTACCTTTCGTGAAGGCGCGCCAGCGGATATCGAAGAGTTTTGTTTCATCCATTGCCACGGGGAGCTGAACGGCTCTTTGCAAGCCGGGATCAAGTTTGAACTGGGCCAGCACCACTACCCGGTCACCGCCGTTGGCAGCGTTGCGGAACAAAACTTACGTGAACTCGGGCATATAACCCTGCGCTTTGACGGGCAGAGCGAAGCGGAATTCCCCGGCACTGTACACGTTGCGGGCCCCGTCCCGGACGGTATCGCCCCGGGCTGTATTTTGAAGTTTGTTGCTTAAGATTGAAGGAGATAAAAATGAATCAGGTTGCCGTTGTCATTGGTGGAGGCCAGACCCTGGGGGCATTCCTTTGCCGTGGGCTTGCGACAGAAGGATACCGCGTCGCGGTGGTGGATATTCAAAGCGATAAAGCTGCCAACGTCGCGCAAGAAATTAACGCCGAGTTTGGCGAAGGCACCGCGTACGGTTTTGGCGCAGATGCCACCAGCGAACAGAGTGTGCTGGCGCTGTCGCGCGGAGTGGATGAAATATTCGGTCGTGTCGATCTGCTGGTTTACAGCGCGGGTATCGCTAAAGCCGCGTTTATCAGCGACTTTCAGCTTGGGGATTTCGACCGCTCACTACAGGTCAATCTGGTCGGCTACTTCCTCTGTGCTCGTGAATTCTCACGCCTGATGATCCGCGATGGCGTGCAGGGACGCATTATCCAGATCAACTCAAAATCAGGGAAAGTGGGCAGCAAACACAATTCAGGCTACAGCGCGGCAAAATTTGGCGGCGTGGGCTTAACTCAGTCGCTGGCGCTGGATCTGGCAGAGTACGGGATCACCGTACATTCTCTGATGCTCGGTAACCTGCTGAAATCACCGATGTTCCAGTCGTTATTACCGCAATATGCGACCAAGTTGGGTCTTAAGCCAGACGAAGTGGAGCAGTACTACATTGATAAGGTTCCGCTTAAGCGCGGCTGCGATTATCAGGACGTGCTAAACATGCTGCTGTTTTACGCCAGCCCGAAAGCCTCTTACTGCACCGGGCAGTCCATCAACGTGACCGGCGGTCAGGTGATGTTTTAATGTTGAATTGCCGGATGGCGGCTGCGCTTATCCGGCAAAATCAAAGGAGTACATAATGGTTTCCGCACTGATTACCGTCGCCGCTATCGCCTGGTGCCTGCAACTGGCGCTTGGTGGCTGGCAAATATCCCGCTTTAACCGGGCGTTTGATCAACTCTGCCAGCAAGGTCGGGTTGGTGTTGGTCGCTCCGGTGGGCGTTTTAAACCGCGCGTGGTGGTAGCCATTGCGCTGGATGAGCAGCAACGGGTTACCGATACGTTATTTATGAAAGGTCTTACGGTATTCGCCAGACCCGGCAAAATTGCCACAATAATGGGCAAACATCTTGATGATTTACAGCCTGATGTGATCTTTCCCCATGATCCATTAGCGCAGAATGCACTATCATTGGCGCTTAAACTGAAACATGGGTAATTTCGTTGTGAATGCTAATAGCTTGCGAAATTATCATTTTGCAACCTATTAAGTCAGGGTAATCACGCCTATGAAACCTCGTCAGCGTCAGGCTGCCATACTGGAGCATCTGCAAAAGCAGGGAAAATGCTCGGTTGAAGAACTGGCCCACTACTTTGACACGACCGGCACGACCATTCGCAAAGACCTGGTCATTCTGGAAAATGCCGGAACCGTCATTCGTACCTATGGCGGTGTGGTATTAAATAAAGACGAATCCGACCCGCCAATCGATCACAAAACGCTAATCAATACGCATAAAAAAGAGCAGATTGCCGAAGCCGCCGTCCGTTTTATACACGATGGCGACTCTATTATTCTGGATGCGGGTAGCACCGTACTGCAGATGGTGCCGATGCTCACGCGCTTTAGCAACATCACCGTCATGACCAACAGTCTGCACATTGTTAACGCCCTTTCGGAGCTGGACAACGAGCAAACTATCCTGATGCCCGGCGGGACCTTTCGCAAAAAATCTGCGTCATTTCACGGTCAGCTGGCAGAAAACGCCTTTGAGCAGTTCAGCTTTGATAAACTCTTCATGGGCACCGACGGTATCGACCTTAATGCCGGTGTAACCACCTTTAATGAGGTGTTTAGCGTCAGTAAAGCGATGTGCAATGCCGCTCGCGAAGTGATTCTGATGGCTGACTCGTCAAAATTTGGGCGCAAAAGCCCTAATGTTGTATGCAGTCTGGAAAGCGTCGACAAGCTGATTACCGATGCGGGTATCGACCCTGCGTTTCGTCAGGCGCTGGAAGCAAAAGGGATTGAAGTGATCATAACCGGAGAAACTAATGAGTGATGCACTACTGAACGCGGGCCGTCAGACGTTAATGCTGGAGCTACAGGAAGCCAGCCGACTGCCAGAGCGACTGGGCGACGATTTTGTCCGTGCCGCCAATACTATCATCCACTGCGAAGGCAAAGTGATCGTCTCCGGGATTGGTAAATCAGGTCATATTGGCAAAAAAATCGCGGCGACCCTCGCCAGTACCGGCACGCCCGCCTTTTTTGTGCATCCGGCGGAAGCGCTGCACGGAGACTTAGGGATGATTGAAAGCCGCGATGTCATGCTGTTTATCTCCTACTCCGGCGGTGCGAAAGAGCTGGATCTCATCATTCCGCGCCTGGAAGACAAATCCGTCGCACTGCTGGCAATGACCGGAAAACCGACCTCACCGTTGGGTCTGGCCGCCAAAGCCGTGCTGGATATTTCCGTTGAGCGCGAAGCCTGTCCGATGCGCCTGGCACCGACGTCCAGCACCGTGAATACGTTGATGATGGGCGACGCGCTGGCGATCGCCGTAATGCAGGCGCGCGGCTTTAACGAGGAAGATTTTGCCCGCTCGCATCCGGCAGGTGCGCTGGGCGCTCGTCTGTTAAATAAAGTGCACCATCTGATGCGCCGTGACGATGCCATACCTCAGGTGAAACTCACTACCAGCGTGATGGACGCGATGCTGGAACTCAGCCGCACGGGTCTAGGCCTGGTCGCGGTCTGCGACGACCAGTCACTGGTGAAAGGGGTCTTTACCGACGGCGACCTGCGCCGCTGGCTGGTTGGCGGCGGAGCGCTCACCACCCAGGTGAGCGAAGCAATGACTCAGAATGGCATTACACTGCAGGCACAGAGCCGCGCGATTGACGCCAAAGAGCTCCTGATGAAGCGCAAAATCACTGCCGCACCGGTGGTCGATGAAAACGGTAAACTCACCGGTGCTATCAACCTGCAGGATTTCTATCAGGCCGGCATTATCTAATCCTTCAGACCCAGACGTTTCGCCAGCCGGTGCAGGTTGGCGACGTCTGTTTCCAGCGCCCGCGCACTTGCCGCCCAACTGTGATTATTTTGCGCCAGTGCCCGGCGGATCATCTCCCGCTGGAACGACTCTGTTGCTTCACGCAGGTTGTGATGTTGCGGGATCTCCGCAACAACTTCCGCCGCCAGCGGCGCCGGACCTTCATCCTGCAGGGCAAAATGCTGCGCCTCCAGCACCACTTCATCCCCTGCCCTGGTAGCCCTGGCCAGAACAACCGCCCGGTGAATGGCATGCTCCAGCTCGCGCACGTTTCCGGGCCAGCCGTAATTCAGCAGATGGCTACGCGCGCCAGGGCTTAGTACCACGCGGGAAAGACCCAGCCGCAGTCGGCATTGCTCGCAAAAATAGCCGGCCAGCAGCACCACATCTTCGCCGCGCTCACGAAGAGGCGGTACAGAAAGGGGGAAGACGCTCAGACGGTGGAACAAATCCGCGCGGAAATTCCCGGCCAGCACCTCTTCGCGTAAATCACGGTTCGTCGCCGCCAGCACCCGCACATCCACGCGCAGGCTGCGATCGTCACCCACGCGCTGAATATCGCCGTACTGCAATACACGCAGCAACTTAGCCTGTAGCGCCAGCGAGAGTTCGCCTATCTCGTCGAGAAATAGCGTCCCATTGTCGGCCATTTCAAACTTACCGCTACGATTGCTGATAGCCCCGGTAAACGCGCCTTTTACGTGACCAAACAGCTCACTTTCGGCTACGGTTTCCGGCAACGCCGCACAGTTCAGATACACCAGTGGATTCACCGCGCGCGGCGAACCTTCATGGATAGCTTTAGCCACCAGCTCCTTCCCGGTCCCCGTTTCGCCGCTAATCAGTACGTTGAGATCGGACCCCGCCACAATCTCAATCTCTTTTTTCAACTGCATCATATTGGGCGACAGGCCAATCATCTGCGTTTCCGTCACCTGCTCAAAAGCCGTTGATGAGCCTGGCAGCATATTCTGGCTTTCCAGTTGTTCAATCAGCAGCGCATTGCTCAGCGCGCCCGCCGCCAGCGCGGCAATCAGCCTAAGCTCTTCATCGCTGAAAACATCGAACTGATCGGGCTCCATGCCATCCAGGGTTAACGCACCAATCAAATTTTGACCGGCGAACAACGGCAGCCCAATACAGGCATGCACCTTCAGACTCTCCTGCCCCGGAATCAGACCATCATACGGGTCTGGCAAATCGCTGTCGGCAGGGAAACGAACCACGTCCCCGGCGCGGGCAATCGCCTCCAGACGCGGATGCCCTTCCAGAGTAAAGCGCCTGCCGAGAACATCCTGCGCCAGCCCATCGATCGCCAGCGGAATAAACTGTCGCGACTCATAGCGCAACAATGCCGACGCGTCGCACTCCAGTACCTGACGCAAGGTGGTTATCAGGCGTTGAAAACGGTCCTGATGCCCAATACCGCTTTGTAATTCAATGGCGATGCCCGCCAGCACGTCTACGGAAAAGCTCATGACTACCTCATTGTCATTTTGACAATTCATATTGTCATATTGACAATAAAATGAATAGTCATTTTGACTACCACTTAATAAGCAGAAAACAATAAAACCTTTAAAATCAACAAAATAAAAAGTTGGCACGCAACCTGCAATAAGCAAAACATCTTTTTTAGAAAAACGCTGAATTAATTACTGAGGTTGCTATGTCTATTCTGGTTAAAAATAACATTCATTGGGTTGGCCAACGTGACTGGGAAGTTCGTGATTTCCACGGGACTGAATACAAAACGCTGCGCGGCAGCAGCTACAACAGTTATCTCATCCGTGAAGAAAAAAATGTCCTGATCGATACAGTAGACCACAAGTTTAGCCGTGAATTCGTGCAGAACCTGCGCAGTGAAATTGACCTCGCGGATATCGACTACATCATCATTAACCACGCGGAAGAAGACCATGCCGGGGCGCTGACCGAGCTGATGTCCTGCATCCCGGATACGCCGATTTACTGCACAGCCAACGCCATTGACTCTATCAACGGGCATCACCATCACCCGGAGTGGAATTTCAACGTGGTGAAAACCGGTGATTCACTGGACATTGGTAACGGCAAACAGCTGATCTTCGTTGAAACGCCAATGCTGCACTGGCCTGACAGCATGATGACCTACATGACCGGCGACGCGGTACTGTTCAGTAACGACGCCTTCGGTCAGCACTACTGCGACGAACGTCTGTTTAACGACGAAGTTGACCAAACCGAACTGTTCGAACAGTGCCAGCGTTACTACGCCAACATTCTGACGCCGTTCAGCCGTCTGGTTACACCGAAAATTACTGAGATCCTCGGCTTCAACCTGCCTGTCGATATGATTGCTACTTCCCACGGCGTGGTATGGCGCGACAACCCGACGCAAATCGTGGAAATGTATCTGAAATGGGCGGCGGATTATCAGGAAGACCGCATCACCATTTTCTACGACACCATGTCCAACAACACCCGCATGATGGCCGACGCCATTGCCCAGGGCATCAACGAAGTTGACCCGAACGTGGCAGTAAAAATCTTTAACGTCGCCCGTAGCGATAAGAACGAAGTTCTGACTAACGTCTTCCGCTCTAAAGGCGTGCTGGTCGGTACTTCGACGATGAACAACGTGATGATGCCAAAAATCGCTGGTTTGGTGGAAGAGATGACCGGCCTGCGTTTTCGTAACAAACGCGCCAGCGCCTTTGGTTCACACGGCTGGAGCGGCGGTGCAGTAGACCGTTTGTCCACGCGTTTGCAGGATGCTGGTTTCGAAATGTCGCTGAGCCTGAAGGCAAAATGGCGTCCGGACCTGGATGCACTGGAACTGTGCCGCCAGCACGGCCGTGAAATCGCGCGTCAGTGGGCGCTTGCTCCACTGCCGGAAGCAACCGTGAAAGCTGCTTCCAAAGAAGAAGAGTGCGCTTGCGCCGCTGCGGCTGCCGCCGATCTTGGCCCTAGCATGCAGTGCAGCGTGTGCCAGTGGATTTACGACCCAGCAAAAGGTGAACCGCTGCAGGATGTCGCGCCGGGTACACCGTGGAGCGACGTGCCGGATAACTTCCTGTGTCCAGAATGTTCATTAGGTAAAGACGTCTTCGACGTACTGGCAACGGAGGCAAAATGAGCCGCGGAATTGTCATTATTGGTTCGGGCTTCGCCTCCCGCCAGTTAGTCAAAAATATCCGTAAGCAGGATGCAAATGTCCCGCTGACCTTGATTGCTGCGGACAGCATGGATGAGTACAACAAGCCCGATCTCAGCCATGTTATCAGTCAGTCACAACGTGCAGACGACCTCACCCGCCAGTCGGCGGGGGAGTTTGCCGAACAGTTTAATTTGCGCCTGTTCCCGCACACCTGGGTAACCGACATCGATGCTGATGCCCACGTAGTGAAAAGCCAGGATCAGCAGTGGCAGTACGACAAGCTGGTGCTGGCGACGGGCGCTTCAGCCTTTGTACCGCCGGTTACCGGACGTGAGTTAATGCTCACGTTGAACAGCCAACAAGAGTATCGCGCTTGTGAAACGCAGCTGCGTGACGCCCAGCGGGTGCTGATTGTCGGCGGCGGCTTGATTGGCAGTGAATTAGCGATGGATTTTTGTCGTGCCGGTAAAGCGGTAACGCTTATCGACAACGCCGCCAGCATTCTGGCTTCGCTGATGCCGCCGGAAGTCAGCAGTCGCTTACAGCATCGTCTGACCGATATGGGCGTACACCTGCTGCTGAAATCACAGCTTCAGGGGCTGGAGAAAACGGCGTCAGGTATTCGTGCCACGCTCGATCGTAGCCGCAGCGTAGAAGTCGATGCGGTGATCGCTGCAACCGGCTTACGCCCGGAGACCGCGCTGGCGCGTCGCGCCGGATTGAACATCAATCGTGGTGTCTGCGTCGATAGCTATCTGCAAACCAGCCACCCGGACATTTATGCTCTCGGCGACTGTGCGGAGATTAACGGTCAGGTGCTCCCGTTCCTGCAGCCGATTCAGCTGAGTGCCATGTATCTGGCGAAAAACCTGCTCGGCGGCAATGCGCCATTGAAACTGCCAGCCATGCTGGTAAAAGTCAAAACGCCAGAACTGCCTCTGCATTTGGCCGGGGAAACCCAGCGCCGCGATCTGAACTGGCACATCGCCGCCGAAGCGCAGGGAATGGTCGCCAGAGGGATGAACGACGAAGGCCAGCTGTGTGCGTTTGTCGTCAGTGAAGACCGCATGAAAGAGGCCTTTGCGCTGCTGAAAACGTTGCCTGTGTAAGTCTGGGATGCCGAATGGCGCCTCCGGCCTACGACTTTGCCCGGCAACGCTGCTACTGATTTATTAACCTCACGCACATGGATGTGCGTTGCCACTTGTCGGTATGCCCCGACATGTTTTTCTTGCCCCGCCAGTCCCGGGGCTTTTTTTATTTTTGCGCCAACGCTCGCGCCGCGGCAATCACGCCCTGCCCCAATGACAACCCGCCGTCGCCCGCCGGTAAACGCTGCGGGAACAGTAAGGTAAAATCACGCAGATAAAACGCCAGACGGGCCGACAATAAGCGGTTATGCATCACGCCACCACTGAATACTAGCGTCTTAATCCCGCGCACTTCAGCCTGCTTTCGCATCAGAGTGGCAAACCCACACGCCAGCGCGTCGTGAAACGCCCATGCCCTTTCTGCTGGTTTGGCCTGCCAGTTCAGCCATTGCTGCCAAAAAACCGCTAAGTCCAGCTGAGTGTCATCAAGCGGCAGCGTGACAGGGTGATCAACGCCATCACATTGCGATGCCATCGCCTCAAGCGCACAGGCCGCTTCACCTTCATAACTCAATGATTCCGGTGCACATTGCAACGCAGCGGCAACGGCATCAAACAGTCGTCCGCACGATGAAGCCAACGGAGCGTTAATTCCCCGTTCAATAGCGCGCGCCAGCACGTTCCAGTTTTGATGTTGCAGCGCTGATGTTTCCGGATAACGCGGCCAGTCAGGAACAAAACGCAGGCACTGCGCGAGCAGGTTACGCCACGGCTGTTTTGCCGCCAGATCGCCACCTGCCAGCGCTACCGCCGGTAAGCCGCCAAGGTGTTCGCATTCACGATAGTTGACCCGCAAACACTCTCCCCCCCACAACGCGCCGTTTTCCCCCATGCCGATACCGTCTAGCGTCAGAGCAATCACGTCGCCACCGTCTAGCGGCCAACTGTGCTCGGCAAGACATGCAGCAGCATGCGCATGGTGATGCAGCACCGTTTCAGTTGGCAGCTCCATTTCACTGGCCCACTGGCTGGAAACATAGCCAGGATGCGCGTCATGTACGATACGCTGCGGCGTAAAGTCATAAATGTTCTGGATCAGGCGTAGCGCATCACGCCACTGTTGCTGAATGCCGTCATCGCTGAGATCGCCCAAATGCTGGCTGATAACCGCCTGCTCGCCGCGCACCAGACAGAAAGTATTTTTCAGATCCGCCCCTAAGCACAGCATTGGCGGCACGTCGCGAAATCCTGGCGGTAGTGCGACCGCATCTGGCACATATCCTCGGGAACGACGCAGCATTTCCCCACTGTCGCGCACCACGGAGTCATCCATCCG
Source organism: Citrobacter sp. Cpo221 (assembly GCF_030332345.1). NCBI lineage: Bacteria > Pseudomonadati > Pseudomonadota > Gammaproteobacteria > Enterobacterales > Enterobacteriaceae > Citrobacter > Citrobacter sp. Cpo221. The sequence goes on along the minus strand of NZ_JAOWIA010000052.1, from coordinate 193,357 downwards.
CTGCACAATTTCGCGATTATGCAGCAGGAAACCGTCGGCAATGTCGTGTAAATCTTCCAGCGCCTGGGCGTTGGTAATGGCCGGAGGCCTGCCGCTGAGGTTGCCAGAGGTCATCACCAGCGGACAATTCATCTCTTGTAAGAGTAAATGCTGTAACGGATTCGCTGGCAGCATGACGCCAACCTCCGTTAACCCCGGCGCAATGCTCTCGCTCAATGCAGCGACATAGCGTTTCTGCACCAGCACGATCGGCGCAGCAGGGGTAGTCAGCAAACAACGAGCGGGTTCAGGTAGTCCGTCATCGCCAGGCAGCATCACTGCCAGAGGTTTCGCCGGACGATGTTTGCGCAGTCTGAGTAGCGCTACGGCGTTATCATTTCGCGCATCGCACACCAGATGAAACCCACCAATGCCTTTAACCGCCACAATACCGCCAGCTTTCAGCCGCGATACCGCCGCCTGCAGCGCCTCTTCTTTCTCCGCCCGCTCACCCGCACAGAACCACTCCAGATGAGGGCCGCATGCCGGACAAGCCACTGGCTGGGCGTGGAAGCGACGGTCGTACGGATCGCGATACTCTTTGTCACATTGCGCGCAGAGAGGGAATGAGGCCATTACGGTAAACGGACGATCGTAGGGCATGGCGCGGATAATCGTAAAACGCGGACCACAGTGGGTGCAGTTGATAAAGGGGTATCGGTAACGACGTTCGCCGGGGGTGTTCATTTCAACAAGGCATTCGGGACAGGTCGCGGCGTCCGGAACAATTTGCGTATTCATCGTGCCGCCAGCACTTTGACGAATCGAGAAATCGGCAGGCTGCTGCGTCCAGGCGAATGGTTCGCTCTCAACGCTGTCAATGCGCGCCAGCGGGGGGCAGTGTTGATGCAACTGCGCAATAAATTCCGCTGGATCTTCCTGTAAGCGCACAACCACACCGTCACCGTCGTTACACACATCGCCATGCAGTTGTAACCGCTGCGCCAGTTGCCAGACGTAGGGGCGAAATCCGACGCCCTGTACCTTACCGCGAATACGCAGCTGTACGCCGGAGTGGTTGTTTATTGTCATTAAGTCGTTCCCGCAGTCATCTATCCCGGTTTGCCTGATGGCGCTACGCTTATCAGGCCTACGTGGATGCGAACAGTAGGCCGGATAAGGCGAAGCCGCCATCCGGCATAAGTACTACCGTATTTTACGCGGATTTTCAGATATCAGAACAGCAAAGATGCGGTGGAATCCAGCGCCGCGCGACGACGTTTTTCCGCGCTCAGTTGCTCAAGCTTATTGCGATCCACATAAATCAGCGCGTGAGTCGGGCACACTTCCATACAGGCAGGACCGGCATCACGATGGTGGCACAGGTCGCACTTATTGGCTTCCGCTTTTTCTGCACGGACGTTCAGACCCGCGCCGCTGTTACGCACAACCGGACGCACAACCACTTCCATTGCACCATAAGGGCAAGCCACAACGCAGGTTTTACACCCAATGCAGCGTTCCTGCATTACGTGGACAAAGCCTTTATCACGGCTGATCGCACCGTTCGGGCAGACGTTAGCGCACGGCGCGTCTTCACACTGGCGGCACAGCGTCGCCGTGGAGACATTAACGCCTTTGATGACGTGAATACGGGGTAAAAAAGTTTCAGGGGTCAGCGATGCGCAGTCCTGGTTATCCTGATGGGATACCACGCAGGCCACTTCACAGGTACGGCAACCAATGCATTTATTGGCGTCTGCAATGATGAAACGGTTCATCAATTTCTCCAGCAATGACAGAATATCTGCCGAAGCATACACAAATCGTGCCAGAATTTAATTTGCTGTTATTAAAGGAATTTTGTTTTGAAGTACGCAAGAAGGGTGTGTCATCGTCACTAGTGACGATGACAAATGACAGCCGTCAGCGCGAAACGGGCGGCGCAACTGAGTCGCGCGCAATGAGTTCACCGGTGAACGTTTTTGGCGGCGTAAACGCCCCGTCACCCAACATAAAGATCAGACGCCCAATCGTTTCCTGAATCATTTCTGTTACCGGGATTTTAACGCTGGAAAGCGCCGGAATAGTGTATGGTGCGAGGGCGATATCATCAAAGCCAATCACCGACACCTGTGCAGGAACGCGCACGCCATACTCGTGCAACTGCTTCATCGCGCCGATCGCCATATCATCATTGCTGGCCACCAGTGCGGTAAAATTGACCTTGCGCGAAAGCAAAGTTTTCACCCCCGCTGCGCCGCAGGCTGGTGTCCATTTGCCTTTAACAATCAGATCATTATTTAGTGCGATACCATGGTGTGCCAGCGCGTCTTTATAGCCTGAAAGTCGCTCCACGCCGGTTGGAGAATCCATCGAGCCGGTAATAAAACCAATCTCTTTATGCCCGGCGGCAATGAGCTGAGTAACGGCGTTGAAGCTGGTCTGCTTTTGATCGCACCATACGCTGTGGCTACTGTTTTTCCGCAGGCGTCGATTAAGCACCATAATCGGCTGGCTGTGGGCATCGATGATATCGTCTATCTCATCCACGCTGAGAAAACGCGGATAAATCATAATCGCGTCACAGCGCAGGTCGAGCAGGTACTGGATCGCCTGGCGCTCTTCCTCAGCGCTGTGCTTACCGTCAGCCAGTAACAGCTGGCGTCCTTTATCTTCCGCCATCCGCGCGGTATGAAACAGCAGCTCGCTGAAATAGACGCCGTGATAAAGGGTATTCGTTACCACCAGACCCAGCGTCTGCGTGGTTTTCGCCGCCAGACTGCGCGCCAGCAAATTTGGGCGGTAACCACTCTCTTCAATGGCCTGAAACACGCGGTCTTTGGTTTCCTGGCTGACATAGCCGTTCCCGGAAAGCACCCGGGAAACCGTCGCTTTCGACACCCCGGCACGCTTCGCCACCTCCAGCATCGTGGTCATATTACTCATCCCTTTTCTCTCAATGTGACGCAGTGTACTTCACCGTTTTGCCGCTGTCCTTGCTGCTAAATCGCAGACGCTGACATCTGGTGATCGGAGTCACAATTACAAAAAATGATCAAGATTAAATCTTGATCATTTAATTCAATTTAAACATGATTTTGTGGAACCGGTTTCCTATCTGCGTTTCATCAACTCAGAAAAGCGACCCACGTAAACGGATAAAACATAACGTACTCTACTGATAAAACAGGATTAAATCCGATGTCCAAGAATTATGCAGCGCTGGCGCGCTCCGTTGTGACGGCTCTGGGAGGCGTCAACAACATCACAGCAGTGACCCACTGTATGACCCGTTTGCGTTTCGTTCTCAAAGATGACTCGCTGGTCGACAGTGCTACGCTGAAAACCCTCACTGGCGTGCTCGGCGTGGTGCGTAACGAGAACCAGTGTCAGGTGATTATCGGCAACACCGTTTCGCAGGCGTATCGTGAAGTGGTCAGCCTGTTGCCTGCCAACATGCAGCCTGCTGAGCCGCAAATCAAACCCCAACTGACGCTGAAGCGGATTGGCGCGGGGATCCTTGATGCGCTGATCGGCACTATGTCGCCGTTGATCCCGGCGATTATCGGCGGATCAATGCTCAAGCTGCTGGCGATGGTTCTGGAAATGACTGGCGTGCTGGTGAAAGGATCGTCCACGCTCACCATTCTGACCGTTATCGGTGACGGCGCATTCTTCTTCCTGCCGCTGATGGTCGCCGCGTCGGCCGCTATCAAATTCAAAACCAACATGTCGCTGGCTATCGCCATCGCGGGCGTACTGGTGCATCCCAGCTTTATCGACCTGATGGCGAAGGCCGCGCAGGGTGAGCACGTTGAGTTTGCCCTGATCCCGGTGACGGCGGTGAAATACACCTACACGGTGATCCCGGCGCTGGTCATGACCTGGTGCTTGTCATACATCGAACGTTGGGTCGATCGTATAACTCCGGCGGTGACCAAAAACTTCCTCAAACCGATGCTGATCGTGCTGATCGCCGCCCCGCTAGCCATCGTCATCATTGGCCCGATCGGTATCTGGATCGGTAGCGCGATTTCAGCGCTGGTCTATACCATTCACGGCTATCTCGGCTGGCTGTCGGTGGCCATTATGGGCGCGCTGTGGCCGCTGCTGGTAATGACCGGTATGCACCGCGTCTTTACGCCAACCATTATTCAGACCATTGCAGAAACCGGAAAAGAAGGCATGGTGATGCCGTCGGAAATCGGCGCCAATTTGTCGTTAGGTGGTTCATCGTTGGCAGTGGCATGGAAAACCAAAAACCCGGAGCTGCGCCAGACTGCGTTAGCGGCAGCCGCCTCAGCCATCATGGCGGGCATTTCCGAACCCGCGCTGTATGGCGTGGCAATCCGCCTGAAACGTCCGCTGATTGCGAGCCTTATCAGCGGTTTTATCTGCGGTGCCGTTGCCGGAATGGCCGGGCTTGCAAGCCACTCCATGGCGGCTCCAGGCCTGTTCACCAGCGTCCAGTTTTTCGATCCGGCCAATCCGATGACCATCGTTTGGGTATTTGGCGTGATGGCGCTGGCGGTAGTGCTTTCCTTTGTATTAACACTGATTCTCGGCTTTGAAGATATTCCTGTCGAAGATGCAGCCGCGCAGGCCAGAAAAAACCAGGCCGCACAGCCGGGCAATATCAATGGAGCCAGCATTTGACTGGTATGAACTGAGGTTAATTATGTCTGTTTTTCCGCAAGGATTTTTATGGGGCGGCGCACTGGCCGCCAACCAGTCTGAAGGGGCATACCGGGAAGGCGGCAAAGGGCTGACTACCGTCGATATGATCCCCCACGGCACACACCGCATGCCCGTCAAGCTGGGTCAGGAAAAGCGCTTTGCACTGCGGGATGACGAATTTTATCCCAGCCATCAGGCGATCGACTTTTATCATCGCTATAAAGAAGATATTGCGCTGATGGCGGAAATGGGGTTTACGGTTTTTCGTACTTCCATTGCCTGGAGTCGCCTCTACCCTAACGGCGATGAGCTGACGCCGAATGAAGAGGGCATAGCGTTTTATCGAGCCGTGTTTGCCGAGTGTAAAAAATACGGTATTGAGCCATTAGTCACGCTGTGTCACTTCGATGTGCCTATGCATCTGGTCACCGAGTACGGCTCCTGGCGTAACCGCAAAATGGTGGAGTTCTTTACCCGCTACGCCCGTACCTGCTTCGAGGCCTTTGACGGTCTGGTGAAGTACTGGCTGACGTTCAACGAAATCAACATTATGCTGCACAGCCCCTTTTCAGGCGCCGGGCTGGTATTTGAAGAAGGAGAAAATCAGGATCAGGTGAAATATCAGGCCGCTCACCACGAACTGATAGCCAGCGCCCTAGCGACTAAAATAGCCCATGAAATTAATCCGCAAAACCAGGTCGGTTGTATGCTGGCTGGCGGTAATTTTTATCCTTATTCATGTAAGCCGGAAGATGTGTGGACCGCGCTGGAAAAAGACCGTGAAAACCTGTTCTTTATTGATGTGCAGGCGCGCGGGGCCTACCCGGCTTACTCTGCCCGCGTGTTTCGCGAAAAAGGCGTGGTAATCGAAAAAGCCCCGGAAGACGACGACATCCTGAAAAACACCGTCGATTTCGTCTCATTTAGCTATTACGCATCGCGCTGCGCCTCCGCTGAAATGAACACGGGCAATACCAGCGCCGCCAACGTGGTGAAGTCGCTGCGGAATCCGTATATTGCGGCCAGCGAATGGGGCTGGGGAATCGATCCGCTCGGCCTGCGCATCACCATGAATATGATGTATGACCGCTACCAGAAACCGCTGTTTCTGGTGGAAAACGGGCTGGGAGCGAAAGATGAAATCGATGCTAACGGTGAGATCAATGACGACTATCGCATCAGCTATTTACGCGAACATATTCGCGCCATGGCAGACGCGATTGAAGATGGCGTGCCGCTGATGGGTTACACCACATGGGGCTGTATCGATCTGGTTTCTGCCTCAACCGGTGAGATGAGCAAACGCTACGGTTTTGTGTATGTTGACCGCGATGACGCGGGCAACGGCACGCTGGCGCGCACCCGTAAGAAATCATTCTGGTGGTACAAAAAAGTCATCGCCAGCAACGGCGCAGATCTGGCATGAAAGCTCTGCCGGAGGGGGTTACAGCCTTCCGGCAGAAGTACATTTTTTCATTTCATTTATTACATTCCAGATGTGGAATCGTCCTTCCAGTTTCAGGTTTGCCCTCATCCTTTTTTACTGGCATTTTATTCAGTAGTTTTTAATCCTGGCCGTTCACCACAAGGAAGCGTGCATGTTTGATAAAAAGGGCAAATCAGCAGAGGTAATCACCAAACCGGTACGTCGCTTGAAAGTCAGCTATGTCAGAAAACGCCATGAAGATCCAAAAACGGGTTACACGCGACGAATCAGTCGCCACGCCTCGCTCACGCTGAACGGCGACTGGCTGGAACAAGCTGGATTTCCGACCGGTACGGCAGTGAATGTATCAGTGATGCAGGGGAAATTAATTATTGAGCAGGCAATTGAATGACGAGGAACGCAGGGGAAACAGGCCGGATGTCGTTCACATCCGGCACTGATACAGCTTACTCTTCTGGCGCTTCCAGCTCGGAGAATCCACCGTGTCCTTCCCAACCGGCTAATCGCTGATAGACGGTATCAACCGCATCTTTGATCGGCTGTGTCATCGGGTAGTAAAAACCGACGATGTCCGGTTGAATGCCGAGGAAAATCACCTCACCAATATCGTCTTTCAGCTGATCGACCAGGTAGTTCAGCGGCATGTTGTGGGTTGTCATCATGAACATCTCGGCAATATCATCGGGATCAATAATGCGGATTTCGCCTGGGTTCAGCCCCATATCGGTGGCATCAACAATCAACAAACGTTGCGGGCGCAGCTCGCGGATGGCGACAATATCGTTCTCCGGCGCGCTACCGCCGTCGATGACAACCCAGTTGCCTTGAGGATTTGCAGCACACATTTCAGCCAGCAGCGGGCCCGCGCCGTCATCGCCCATCATGCTGTTACCCACACATAATAAAACGTCAGTCACGGTGTCTCCTCACCATCAGATAGATGGCGCTTTCCTGGTGTATGTCGTGCAGCATGCTAAGCATCAGCTTGCTCCACTCCTGCTGCTGCGGGGTCTGCACGGCACGCGCATCATCGAACGCGCGCGCCAGCATTTGCACATGGTTGAAATCGATAACGATCTCGCCGTATTTCGGCACGCCTTCCATTTTCCGGCGGGCTTCGCTTCCCTCAGCAAGGGTAGCAATCCATGCCAGATATTCGTCCCATGGACAAGTTAACGCCGCTTCCAGGCAATCGATGATCCCAAGGTGGTGACCAATCGCCAGGCTGTAATAGACAACCTGCTGCGCCTCAGCGGGCGTCGCATCGTTCTCATCAATAAACTTACGGCTCAGTTGACTGAACACCACCGTTTCACTCATCGGATACGCGCCTCTTCGACAACATGATTAAGATGCGTGACGATCTCGGTCAGACGCGGATCGTTTTCCGCTTCCAGCCAGCGCGCCACCTGATGCTCGCCCTGCCCTAACTGCGTCATATAGTCATCAGCAATCTGGCGACCATAGCGGTATCCCGCCAGACGGCGAGCCTCGCGATCCACTTTCACGCGCAGCGGCTGAACCATGTCCGGATGCAGAATTTCCGCCGGCTGTTCGTCCAGTTCACCCGGCGCACGCGCGTGAATTTTTTGCTCCAGCAGACCCAGCGCCATGGCAAAACCGTACAGCGTTGCCGCAGGCGTCGGCGGACAGCCAGGAATATACACGTCCACCGGTACGATTTTGTCCGTGCCGCCCCATACGCAGTATAAGTCGTGGAAGATACCGCCGCTGTTACCGCAGGCACCGTAAGAGATACAAATTTTCGGATCTGGCGCAGACTGCCAGGCACGCAGCGCCGGAGAGCGCATGGCACGAGTTACCGCGCCGGTAAACAGCAGAATATCCGCATGGCGCGGTGACGGTACGACTTTGATGCCAAAACGTTCGGCATCAAACAGCGGAGAAAGCGTGGCAAAGATTTCGATTTCGCAACCGTTGCAGCCGCCGCAGTCCACGCGGTAAACATACGCTGAACGCTTAATGCTTTTCAGCAGCGATGCTTTCATGCTGGCAATGGATTCATCCACCGTCATCGGTACCGGAATACCGTTGGCGTCACGTGGGCCTAATAAATTGCTCATCAGCTGGCCTCTTTCATATGGCGAGTCAGTTCAATACGGTCAGACGGCACCAGGCATTTCTGGCGCTTACAGTCCGGGCAGGTCTCAAAGCTTTCACGGTGGTTTTCCGCGCGGGTATCACCGTTGTGCTTAAGCAGCGCAATGGCGTAATCAATCTCTTTTTGCACCGCAAACGGACGGTTACATACGCGGCAATTGCACAGCCCAAAACGAGACTGCTGCAGGAAATCATCTTTCTTCCACACCGCCAGCTCATACTCCTGCGACAGCTTGATTGCCGCTGTCGGGCAGACTTCTTCGCAGCGGGCGCAGAAAATGCAGCGCCCAAGGTTGAACTGCCACGCCAGCTCATTGGTGACCAGATCGGTTTCTACCGTCAGCGCGTTCGACGGGCACGCATTCACACAGGCCGCACAGCCGATGCACTGCTGCGGATTATGTTCCGGTTTGCCACGGAAGTTTTTATCGACCGCAATCGGCTCCAGCGGATACGACGACGTCGGCGCCCCGGTTTTGATGACTTTTTTGATAAAGGTAAACATGGCGATTCCTTATTTCAGCGGCGAGTTTTTACGCTCGATGCTGTAGCGCTCAAGTTCTTTGTACGGCACGACTTTGCTCTTCTTCTTACGCACATCAACCACAGTCATACGGTCAGTACAGGAGTAGCAAGGATCGAGGCTACCGATAATCAGCGGGGCATCGGAAACGGTATTGCCACGCAGCATGTAGCGCAGCGTCGGCCAGTTGGCGTAAGTCGCCGCACGGCAGCGCCAGCGATACAGTTTCTGGTTGTCGCCGGTCATGCTCCAGTGGATGTCATCTCCACGCGGCGCTTCAGCAAAGCCCAGTGCGAAACGGTGAGGAATATAGGTAAAGCCTTCCACCATCAGCGGGCCGCCCGGCAGGTTATCCAGACCAAAGTCGATCATATTCAGCGCGGTGTAGACTTCATTGATACGGACTTTCAGGCGAGAAATAACGTCGCAGCCCTGCTCGCTGTGCACTTCCATCGGCAGCAGACCATAACCGACAAACGGGTGATCGGCGCGGGTGTCACGTGCGTGGCCGCTGGCGCGAACCATCGGGCCGACGTTACTGAAGTCACGGGCAATTTCCGGATCCAGACGACCAATACCAACCGTACGCTGTTCCATGTTCGGCGTGCTGAGCAGCATATCGACCAGTTCCTGCACGTCACGACGCATCTGCTGCGCCAGTTGACGGGTCTGGATCATATCTTCTTTCAGCAGGTCACGACGAATACCGCCGATCAGGTTCAAACCGTAGGTTTTACGTGCCCCAGTGAGGATCTCCGCCATCTTCATCGACGTTTCACGCACGCGGAAGAACTGCATAAAGCCGGAGTCAAAACCGGTGAAGTGACAGGCCAGGCCGAGGTTGAGCAGGTGCGAGTGCAGACGCTCAACTTCCAGCAGAATGGCGCGTATCATCTGCGCACGTTCCGGCACCACGATGCCCATCGCATTCTCAACGGAGGTGGTATAAGCGGTGCTATGCGCAAAGCCGCAGATGCCGCACACGCGATCCGACAGGAACGTCACTTCGTTATAACCCATACGGGTTTCCGCCAGTTTCTCCATGCCGCGGTGGACATAGAACAGACGGTAATCGGCGTCGATAATGTTCTCGCCGTCAACGAACAGGCGGAAGTGACCGGGTTCATCGGAGGTGACGTGCAACGGACCAATCGGCACCACGTTGTTTTTCTTGTCGCCCAGTTCGTTGATGAACTCGTAGGTTTCAGCATCGGTAGTCGGCGCCGGGCGCTGACGATAATCCATACTGTCTTTACGCAGCGGATAGAGTTCATCCGGCCAGTCATCCGGTAACACCAGACGGCGCTCATCCGGTAAACCAACCGGGATCAAACCGTACATGTCGCGCACTTCACGCTCGCCCCAGACCGCTGCTGGAACGCGCGGCGTGACGGACGGGAACTCCAGTTTATTGGCATCGACTTCAACGCGGACGGTTATCCAGCACTTGGTGCCTTGCTCCATCGACATCACGTAATAAACGGCGTAATGACCGCACAGCTGACGTTCGTCGTTACCAAACAGCACGGATAACCAGCCGCCCTGTTTGTAGTACAGGAACTCAACCACTTCCGGCAGGTAGTTCACCTTGACGGTGATCGTCAGCTGATCTTTGGTCTGCCAGGCTTCATCCAGCACCACGCCCGGAAAGGCCTGGTGCAGCGCAGCGAGATATTGTTGACCTAATTTTTCTTCAGACATGCTCAAACTCTCTTAAATCACGCCACCAGCAAGGAGACGAACGCTAAAAACGCAAACCCAAAACCGGCCCAGGTCACGCGTGAAGTGGCGCAAAAACGCAGACGCGCCATGCTGTTTTCGAACAGGGCGATGACCAGCACGCCGAGGACCAGCTTGACGACGGCAATCACCAGCGCCAGCAGCAGCCCACCGGCGGTGAAGGTTTCCATCTGTCCCCACGGCAGGAACACGCCAACGAACATTTGCAGAACGACCAGCTGTTTGAGGCTAATGCCCCATTTCAGCACGGCAAAACCGCTGCCGCTGTATTCAGTCAATGGACCTTCCTGCAACTCCTGCTCTGCTTCCGCCAGATCGAACGGCAGTTTGCCCATTTCGATAAAGGTGGCGAAAGCACAGGCGCACAGTGCCAGAATCAGCGGGATGCTGCGCGCAGCAGGCCAGTGGTAAATGGTATCGGCGATATTGCTGATATGGGTTGAACCCGCAACCTGTGCCGCTACCCACAGTCCCAGCAGCAAAATAGGTTCAACCAGCACGCCGAGCATCGCTTCACGGCTGGCGCCAATGGCGGTAAACGGGCTACCGGTATCCAGTCCCGCGATAGAGAAGAAGAAACGGGCGATGGCGAACAGGTAAATTAAGGTGATCAGATCGCCCAGTTGTGGCAGCGGCGAGCCAACGGTCACTACCGGCAACGCAGTGGCGATAGTCAGCATCACGCCCACCATCACAAACGGCGTCAGGCGGAAAACCCAGCTGGAATCCGCAGGCGCAATGCTCTGACGGCCCAGCAGTTTGATAATGTCGCGGTATTCCTGCAAAACGCCCGGACCGCGGCGATTGTGCAAACGCGCACGCGCCACGCGGGTAACACCGGACAGCAGCGGCGCAACGGCAAACAGCACCAGCGCCTGAATTAACGGATATAAAACACTCATTCTCAGGCTCCTCGTGAAACCACAATCACCACCAGCACCGCCAGCTCAATCAGCGCCAGGCGACGGAACAGCACCGGTGCAGCCGCATTCTGCCAGCCCGGAACCAGTGATACCGGGTTCAGCCATTTACGCAGTTTGAGTACCGGGGCAAAGGCTTCTTTCACCGGCATGGCAAAACCGTGCGCGGTAATCACCATTGACTGCTCGTGATCGTAACCACACACCCACGCCGCACCGCGTGAACGCGACGGCAGACGGTTGCCTTTGAAAATGGCCATGATGATGAACGGCAGCAGCGGACACGCGATCAGCAGCAGCGTGATCATTGGCTGAGAAACGGTGGTGTTCGCGGTTTCCAACGGCAGCGGAACGGCAGAGGAGATCATCGGCAGCAGCCACGGTGCCGCAACGCCGCCAATCACGCAGCAGATAGCCAGCGCGACGACGCTCACCCCCATCAGGATTGGCGCGCAGCAGGCATTTTCAGCTTCCTTCGTGCGCGGAGCGCCAAGGAACGTAACGCCATAGACTTTCGCCATACACATCACCGCCAGCGCGCCGGTAATTGCCAGCCCTACCGCCAGCAACGGTCCTAACAGGCTACCGACAAATGCGCCGCTATTGCCGAGCTTAAAGAAGGATTGGTAGATAACCCACTCACCGGCAAAACCGTTCAGCGGCGGCAGCGCGGCCATCGCCATCAGACCAACCAGCATCGCCAGCGAGATAACCGGCATACGTTTACCGATACCGCCCAGTTTTTCGATATCACGATGACCGGTACGGAACCAGATACTACCAGCACCCAGGAACAGAACGCTTTTGAACAGGCTGTGGTTAACCAGATGATACAGACCGCCGGTCAAACCCAGCGCAATCAGCGCCGGTTGATTCAGGGAAATTCCGGTCACGCCAGCACCCAGACCCAGCAGAATAATGCCGATGTTTTCCAGCGTGTGGTACGCCAGCAGACGCTGGATGTTGTGCTCCATCAGCGCATACAGACCGCCAACAAACGCGGTGATCATGCCCAGCACCAGCAGCGTAATCCCCCACCACAGCGGCGCGTTACCGCCCAGCAACGACAGGGAGAGAATACCCAGCAGACCAACCTTCATGACGACGGTAGAGAACAGCGCCGCAGCCGGTGCGCTGGCATTGGCGTGTGCCTGTGGCACCCAACCGTGCAGCGGAATAATGCCGGCCAGCAGGCCAAAACCAGCCACGCCCAGCAGCCAGATGTCAGACCCGAGCGGCAGCTCCTGGGTGCGCAGGTCAAGAAGACGCAGCTCCAGAGTGCCGTAACGTTGCCACACCAGGTAGCAGGCGACCGCCAGCAGTAGCGTACCAATACGCCCCAGTGCAAACCACAGTTTGCCTTCTTTACTGCATCCGGTAAGGAACACGGCACACAGCGCCATGATTTCCGCCATCACCACCAGCGTACCGAGGTTGCTGGCAACCACCGCACATACCGCCGCGGCCATCAGCAGATTCACCAGCAGGCCGTTAGCTTTCACCTGCGGATGACGATGCCAGTCAATGTTGTACAGGCTGACAAACAGGCCGCACAGGCCCAGCGTAATCAGCCAGATAGCATTCAGCGGAGTAATTTGCAGACTGTGACCAATAAACGGCATCACGCCGCTCACCGCCAGCGCATTAGTCAGAACGGTAAAACCCGCGGCTGCCGTACACAGGCTGCCGACCGCACCGCCAACTCCAGCAATCCAGCCGCTCAGCGATTTATGAAATGAAAACAGAAATGCCAGAACCGCAGCCGCTGTAAACCAGGCTACGCCGCTGTTAATCAGTGAAATTGCGCTCATTTTGCATCCCCACTCTGAGCCTGCTGAAACAAGGTGAGATCGCCGAAATCGGTATTGAAAGTCAGCTCACGCTTACGTTTGCTGGCGCGGGCGATATCCATGTTGCTCACCAGATGCAGGGCTTTGGTCGGACACATGCGCACGCAGGCCGGACCTTGCTCGTCAAAACTACACAGATCGCATTTCACCGCGATGGCACGAATGCCGGGAACCCAGTCCAACAGCGAACTCACGCGAGCAGGTGCTGGCGGAGCCGGGGGGGCTTTTGGCGTATTGGCATTAGCCGGAATGTGTAGCGGACGGCTACCGGAAAACTCTATCGCGCCAAACGGACAAGCGATCCCGCACAGTTTGCAGCTTACGCACAGGCTTTCATTCAGCTGTACGGCACCGTCAACACGGTTAATGGCATTAACCGGACACACGGTGGCGCAAGGTGCATCTTCACACTGGTGGCAAAGCTGCGGCGCGGATTCTTTTTCATTTAACATCACTTTCAGGCGCGGCATTGACTGCAGGCCATGCTGGCGATGTGTCTCTGAGCAGGCGGCTTCACAGGTGTGGCAGCCAATACAAAGAGTGGAGTCAGCAATTACAAAACGATTCACCAGGCATTCCTCAGGTGATAGTCATTTTTGACGAAAACATGTCTATCAAATGTCATTTCGACATTTTTCGACATGCCCATTCCCTAAAACGTCGTGACGCAGTCTGTAAACCGCATCATGACAAAGTGGGCAGCACCCGAGGCTTAAGCCGGGCTATGTCCCTCAACCAGCTGGCTTAAATTCACCGGCATATTGTTCTCAACCGCGGTGTACAGGCTGTCGTAGACGGTGGCGATTTTTTCGAGATAGTGATCCAGCACCTGCTCGCGATCGCGGTTGCTAATACGCTCATCGACCTTACCGTCGATAGTCAATTCTGCCTGTGCAATCAGCTGTTTATCATCACCGTCTTTCGTTTCGACGTAGTATTCGATGGTATGGCTGTTAAAGCCGTCCGCCAGCGTGACGTAGATAGTGAAGTGTTCAAAAAGGACGAAGCAGAGATCCTTGTCCGGCGCGCAGCTCATCGCATGATGCAAACGCGCTTTTGACAGGGTGATCCCCTGAACCAGCGAGTTGCAGTAAATACGCCACTGGTCCTGTAGGCGACGATGCCGTTCAGCGATGTAATCGGCTTTTTCGCTTATTTCCCAAATAGTCATGTCAGGTTACCCGTTTAGCAGAGATGAACAGCCTTAAGCACATTTCATGCCAAAATTAAATCACTTAATTTTCATATAGATAAAAAATCAAAGGCGGGTGACGACATGTCATTTCGTCATCGTCGTCATTGTCACAAATGAAAAAAATCAACCTGGCATGCTTATTGCTTTTAATACGGCAACTTCACAGGAGGCGGTATGCACGAAATAACCCTCTGCCAACGGGCACTGGAATTGATTGAACAACAGGCCACGCAACACGGTGCTCAGCGAGTAACTGGGGTCTGGCTCAAAATTGGCGCATTTTCTTGCGTAGAAACCAGCGCTCTCTCCTTTTGTTTTGATCTGGTATGCCGCGGGACCCTTGCAGAAGGTTGTAAACTCCACCTCGAAGAACAAGAAGCCGAATGTTGGTGCGAATCTTGTCAGCAATACGTCACGTTACTGACGCAACGCGTGCGCCGATGTCCGCAATGCAACAGCGATATGCTGAGAATTGTGGCCGATGACGGCTTACAGATTCGACGTATTGAAATAGATGAAACTCCAGCGCCGGATGGCGACGCCTAAGCGTCTTATCCAGCCTACAGAAAGAGCTCGTTTGTAGGCCGGATAAGGCAACGCAGCCATCCGGCAACAGATGTATCGCAAGTAAAAAGATCAGGAGTGAGCGATGTGTACGACATGTGGTTGCGCTGAAGGCAACCTGTATATAGAGGGTGATGAGCATAATCCCCACTCGGCGTTTCGCAGCGCGCCATTTGCCCCAGCGGCTCGTCCGGCGCTGAATATTACCGGTGTGAAGACCTCAAATTTCACACCGAGCCAGACCGAAGAAGGCGATTTGCACTACGGTCACGGTGAGGCAGGAACCCACGCACCAGGTATGAGCCAACGCCGTATGCTGGAAGTGGAAATTGACGTACTGGACAAAAACAACCGCCTCGCCGAGCGCAACCGTGCCCGCTTTGCGGCCCGTCAGCATCTGGTACTGAACCTTGTTTCAAGCCCGGGCTCTGGTAAAACCACCCTGCTGACCGAAACGCTGATGAAGCTGAAAGATAGCGTGCCGTGCGCCGTTATTGAAGGTGACCAGCAGACGGTGAACGATGCCGCCCGTATTCGCGCCACTGGCACACCCGCCATTCAGGTCAACACCGGTAAAGGTTGCCACCTTGACGCACAAATGATTGCTGACGCCGCGCCGCGTTTGCCGCTTGACGATAACGGTATTCTGTTCATTGAAAACGTCGGCAACCTGGTCTGCCCGGCCAGCTTCGACCTCGGCGAGCGCCATAAAGTGGCCGTGCTTTCAGTAACCGAAGGTGAAGACAAACCGCTGAAATACCCGCATATGTTTGCCGCCGCATCGCTGATGCTGCTCAACAAAGTGGATCTACTGCCGTACCTCAATTTTGACGTTGAAAAATGCATCGCCAGCGCCCGGGAAGTGAACCCGGGGATTGAGATTATCCTAATTTCCGCCACCAGTGGTGAAGGGATGGATCAATGGCTCTCCTGGCTGGAGACGCAGCGATGTGCATAGGTGTTCCGGGTCAAATCCGCACCATTGATGGCAACCAGGCCAAAGTCGACGTTTGCGGTATTCAGCGCGACGTTGACCTGACGCTGGTCGGTAGCTGTGATGAACATGGCCAACCGCGCCTCGGCCAGTGGGTGCTGGTCCACGTCGGTTTTGCCATGAGCATCATTAATGAAGCTGAAGCGCGCGATACGCTCGACGCGCTGCAAAACATGTTTGACGTTGAGCCGGATGTCGGCGCGTTGCTGTACGGCGAGGAAAAATAAATGCGTTTTGTTGACGAATACCGCGCACCAGAACAGGTGATGCAGTTGATAGAGCACCTGTGTGAACGTGCCGCCCACCTCTCCTACACGGCTGAACGCCCGCTGCGAATCATGGAAGTTTGTGGTGGTCATACCCACGCTATCTTCAAATTCGGGCTCGACCAGTTGTTACCGGAAAACGTGGAGTTTATTCATGGTCCGGGTTGCCCGGTTTGCGTTCTGCCGATGGGCAGAATCGACAGCTGTGTAGAAATTGCCAGACATCCAGAAGTGATTTTCTGCACCTTTGGCGACGCTATGCGCGTCCCGGGTAAGCAAGGCTCTCTGCTGCAAGCCAAGGCGCGCGGTGCGGATATCCGTATTGTCTATTCACCGATGGATGCACTGAAGCTGGCGCAGGAAAACCCAACGCGTAAAGTGGTGTTCTTTGGCCTGGGTTTTGAAACCACAATGCCAACGACCGCTATCACCCTGCAACAGGCAAAGCAGCGTGACGTGCAGAACTTTTATTTTTTCTGCCAGCACATCACGCTTATCCCTACGCTGCGTAGCCTGCTGGAACAGCCGGACAACGGTATCGACGCCTTTTTAGCACCGGGCCACGTCAGCATGGTGATTGGCACCGACGCCTACAACTTCATTGCTTCAGATTTCCATCGCCCGCTGGTGGTCGCCGGTTTCGAACCGCTTGATCTCCTGCAAGGCGTAGTGATGTTAATTGAGCAGAAAATTGCAGCCCAAAGCCAAGTAGAAAACCAGTACCGCCGCGTGGTACCGGATGCCGGTAACGCGTTAGCGCAACAGGCCATTGCCGAGGTGTTCTGCGTCAATGGTGACAGCGAATGGCGCGGTCTGGGCGTTATCGAATCCTCTGGCGTTCACCTGACGCCGGACTATCAGCGCTTTGATGCCGAAGCACATTTCCAGCCAGCGCCGCAGCAGGTGTATGACGATCCGCGCGCGCGTTGTGGGGAAGTGCTGACGGGCAGATGTAAACCACATCAGTGCCCGTTATTTGGCAAAACGTGTAACCCGGAGACCGCGTTTGGCGCCCTGATGGTCTCCTCAGAAGGCGCATGTGCCGCCTGGTATCAGTATCGTCAGCAGGAGTGTGAAGCATGAACAGCGTACAACTCGCCCACGGTAGCGGCGGTCAGGCTATGCAGCAGTTGATCAACAGTCTGTTTATGGAGGCTTTCGCGAATCCGTGGCTGGCGGAACAAGAAGATCAAGCGCGTCTGGAACTGGCACAACTGGTGGCAGAAGGCGACCGTCTGGCGTTTTCAACTGACAGCTACGTTATCGATCCATTGTTCTTCCCCGGCGGCAATATCGGCAAGCTGGCCATCTGCGGTACGGCTAACGACGTGGCGGTCAGCGGAGCTATTCCACGCTACCTCTCCTGCGGTTTTATCCTCGAAGAGGGCCTGCCGATGGAGACACTGAAAACCGTTGTTAACAGCATGGCAGCAACCGCGCGCGAAGCAGGTATCTCCATCGTGACTGGCGATACCAAAGTCGTGCAGCGTGGTGCAGCAGACAAGCTGTTCATTAACACTGCCGGAATGGGGGCAATTCCCGCCAACATTCACTGGGGTGCACAGACTCTCAGCGTGGGTGATGTGCTGCTGGTAAGTGGCTCTCTTGGCGATCACGGCGCAACTATCCTTAACCTACGTGAACAGCTAGGTCTGGATGGCGAACTGGTCAGCGATTGCGCGGTATTAACGCCGCTTATCCAGACGCTGCGTGATATTCCTGGCGTGAAGGCGCTACGTGACGCCACCCGTGGCGGCGTGAATGCGGTCACGCATGAATTTGCCGCTGCATGCGGATTTGGTATTGAGCTGTCTGAAGCTGCCCTGCCCGTGAAGCCTGCGGTGCGTGGCGTTTGCGAGCTGCTGGGTCTGGATGCGCTCAACTTTGCTAACGAAGGCAAACTGGTGATTGCCGTTGAACGCCAGGCCGCTGAAACCGTACTTGCCGCGCTGCGCGCGCATCCGTTAGGGTGCGATGCTGCAATGATTGGTGAAGTGGTCGAACGCAAAGGTGTTCGTCTTGCCGGACTCTACGGCGTGAAACGAACCCTCGATTTACCACACGCCGAACCATTACCTCGTATATGCTAGCAGCCGGTTGGCAGCATGCTGTAGGCCGGATAAGACGCATTAGCGTCAACATCCGGCGTTAATGCTGCATTATGCCTGATACCGCTTTGCTGATCGGGCCAACGGATTGTATATCCTGGCCAGTTCAGTGGCAGGCCATCCGGCAATAATTTACGACTTATACCTATAATTCATTTACCGTTTTCGCACCGTTCTGCGGTGCTTTCCCTGGAAAAGCAATATGTCGTATACACCGATGAGTGACCTCGGACAGCAAGGCCTGTTCGATATTACTCGTACATTATTACAGCAGCCCGATCTCCCGTCTCTTAGCGAGGCGCTTTCGCAGCTGGTCAAGCGTTCAGCACTGGCCGACTGCGCGGCTATTGTCTTATGGCAGGCACAAACGCAACGTGCGCGTTATTTTGCAACGCGTGAAAATGGTAAACCCATCGATTATGAAGACGAAACGGTGCTGGCACATGGTCCGGTACGCCGTATTTTGTCTCGCCCTGATGCGTTGCACTGCAACTATCATGAGTTTACGGAAACATGGCCACAATTGGCTTCAGGTGGACTGTATTCTGAATTTGGCCACTACTGCCTGCTGCCGCTGGCGGCAGATGGGCGCATCTTTGGCGGTTGCGAATTCATCCGTAACGAAGACCGTCCGTGGAGTGAAAAAGAATATAACCGTCTACAGACCTTCACTCAGATAGTCGGCGTCGTTGCTGAACAAATTCAAAGCAGAGTCAGCAACAACGTCGATTACGATCTGCTGTGTCGTGAGCGTGACAACTTTCGCATCCTGGTCGCCATCACCAATGCCGTGCTCTCCCGACTGGATATTGATGAGCTGGTCAGCGAAGTCGCCAAAGAGATCCACCACTACTTCGACATCGATGCCATCAGCATCGTGTTACGCAGCGATCGCAAAAATAAACTCAGTATCTATTCCACTCACTATCTGGATGAACATCATCCGGCACACGAACAGAGTGAAGTGGACGAAGCGGGAACGCTCTCTGAACGGGTCTTCAAAAGCAAAGAGATGCTGCTGATTAACCTGAGCGAACGTGACATCCTTGCCCCTTACGAACGGATGCTGTTCGAAACCTGGGGCAACCAGCTACAAACCCTGTGTCTGCTACCGCTGATGTCCGGCAATACTATGCTCGGCGTACTCAAACTGGCACAGTGCGAAGAGAAAGTTTTCACTACCGCCAACCTCAAGCTATTGCGCCAGATTGCCGAGCGTGTGGCAATTGCCGTGGATAACGCCCTCGCCTATCAGGAGATCCACCGCCTGAAGGAACGTCTGGTCGATGAAAACCTGGCGTTGACTGAACAACTCAACAACGTAGAGAGTGAGTTCGGCGAAATCATTGGTCGCAGCGAAGCGATGTACAGCGTACTCAAGCAGGTCGAAATGGTGGCGCAAAGCGACAGCACCGTCTTGATTCTGGGTGAGACCGGAACGGGTAAAGAGCTGATCGCACGAGCCATTCACAACCTGAGCGGACGTAACGCCCGTCGGATGGTGAAGATGAACTGCGCGGCAATGCCTGCCGGATTACTGGAAAGCGATCTGTTTGGTCACGAGCGTGGTGCGTTTACCGGTGCCAGCACGCAGCGGATTGGTCGTTTCGAGCTGGCAGATAAAAGTTCGCTGTTCCTCGATGAAGTTGGCGATATGCCGCTGGAGCTTCAACCTAAGCTACTGCGGGTTCTGCAAGAGCAGGAATTTGAACGCCTGGGCAGTAATAAGCTGATCCAGACCGACGTGCGCTTGATCGCCGCGACCAACCGCGATCTGAAGAAGATGGTTGCCGATCGCGAATTTCGTAACGATCTGTATTACCGACTGAACGTCTTCCCGATCCATCTGCCGCCGCTGCGTGAGCGCCCGGAAGATATTCCGCTGCTGGTAAAAGCCTTCACCTTTAAAATTGCTCGTCGGATGGGACGCAATATCGACAGTATTCCCGCCGAGGCTCTGCGCACGCTGAGCTGTATGGAATGGCCGGGTAACGTGCGTGAGCTGGAAAACGTAGTGGAACGTGCGGTTCTGCTTACCCGGGGCAACGTACTGCAACTGTCCCTTCCGGATATTGCCCCTTTGACGCCGTCTACGCCTCCGGTGGCAACCGAAGTTGCACAGGACGGTGAAGATGAATACCAGTTGATTATGCGCGTACTGAAAGAAACCAACGGTGTGGTTGCCGGTCCCAAAGGCGCGGCACAAAGGCTGGGGCTGAAACGTACCACGTTACTCTCACGCATGAAGCGATTGGGTATTGATAAGGATGCACTGGTTTAGCCAGTGCGGCTATACTGGGTGATATCTCAACGAAAGGAGGCAGTATGGCGGTATCAGCACGTAATCAATTAACCGGTACGGTGAGCGCAGTCGCTACAGGCGCAGTGAATGATGAAGTTGAACTGACGCTGGATGGCGGCGCGAAACTGGTCGCGATTGTAACCCATAGCAGCCAGCAGGCGCTGGGTCTGGCGAAAGGGAAAGAAGCTATTGCCCTGATTAAAGCGCCATGGGTGACGCTGGCAACTGAAGACTGCGGTCTGAAGTTCTCTGCCCGCAACCAGTTTGCTGGCAGTGTTTCCCAGGTCACCGAAGGCGCAGTCAACGCCACGGTACATATCAAAACCGACGCAGGCTTTGAAATTGTTGCTGTCGTCACCAACGAAAGTCAGCAAGAGATGAAACTGAGCCAGGGAAGCCGCGTTGTTGCGCTGATCAAAGCCTCAGCTATTCTGATTGCCACCAAAGCGTAATCGCCATTCGGTACCGGATAGTTAATGCCCGATGGCGCTACGCTTATCGGGCCTACGCGACAATGCACTTGCTCTTGTAGGCCGGATAAGGCATCGCCGCCATCCGGCACAAAATTACCAGATTACTTCTTGCGCTGATATTTCTCAGGTAATTCCGGCACCGGACGTTTGTCATCAATCAAATGACGCACGGTCAGGATCGGGTGACGCCAGAGCATTCTAGGTCCAGCCCAACGCATAATTTGCTTCATCTCTTCGCGTTTAGCAGGCTGATAACAGTGTACCGGACACTGTTTGCAGGCTGGTTTTTCCTCACCAAATACGCACTTGTCGAGGCGCTTTTGCGCATAGGCAAACAACGCATCATAATGCCCCGGTTCGTCTGAAGCCTGCGGGCACTGGCTCTCGTAGAGCGAAATCATTCTCTGGATCGTCATTTTTTCACGTGCAATGCGTTTGCCGGACATGATGCCTCCATAGTTAAGTTGCATAAATAATACACCTTAATCATGAAGGCAACCAAGACCCGAGTACCGCTTACTCGTCACAGCGGCTAAATTGCCCTACGTTTATAAGGACGGTAGTGTGGTAACCAAAAGTTATCTTTGATGCTTTGCAACAGCGCGTCGTCGCTCATCTTCTCTGCCACGCCCGACTGCTGTGCCGCCTTACCGACCTCAAAGGCAATGCTGCGGGTCACCTCGCAGATTGTCCCAATCTCCGGCAACAGAGCACCTTCCCCGTTACGCACCAACGGGGAAGCATCGGCCAGCGCACGGCTTGCCGCCATCAGCATAGCCTCTGTTACGCGTGTCGCACCGCTGGCGATAGCCCCCAGACCGATGGCCGGGAAAACATACACGTTATTACACTGCGCCACCGGAATGGAGCGTCCATTAAATTCAATCACACCGCAGGGACTACCGGTCGCGATAATGGCCTTTCCCTCGGTCCAGCGAATGATATCTTCTGGTCGCGCTTCCATTCTCGAAGTGGGATTCGACAACGGCATAACGATCGGGCGGCCGCAGTATTGGTACATCGTGCTAATGACCTCCTGCGAGAACAATCCAGCCTGACCCGACACACCCAGCATCACCGTGGGTTTGGCATTGTGGATAACCTCCAGTAGCGACGGTGCCAGCCCCTCATACTGCCAGTCAGATACAGCCTCGGGAGACTGCGCCAGCGGTTGCTGGAAATCAGCTAAGGCATTATTGGTGGTCATCACCAGACCGTCGCGATCCACCATAAAAATGGTCCGTCTGGCTTCGGCCTCGCTCATTCCTTCACTGATGCGGCAGGCAATAATATGCCGGGCGATCCCACATCCTGCAGCACCCGCCCCCACAATTACGATTGATTGCTGACGGAAGTCACGACCGCTGCCTCGGCAGGCCGCAACCAGAGTCGCCAGAGCCACCGACGCCGTGCCCTGAATGTCATCGTTAAAACAGCACATCTCATCGCGATAACGGTCCAGCAGCGGCACCGCAGTATGCTGGGCAAAATCTTCAAACTGCAGCAGAACGTTAGGCCAGCGCCGTTTTACGGCTGCGATAAACATTCCAATAAATGCGAAGTAGTCTTCACCAGTTATGCGCGGATGTCGCCAGCCGATATAGCGCGGATCGTCAAGCAGTCGCGTATTGTTCGTACCGACATCCAGTAGAATAGGTAGCGTATTCGCCGGATTTACCCCGCCACAGACGGTATAGAGCGACAGTTTCCCGATAGGAATCCCCATACCGCCAACGCCCTGGTCACCTAGCCCCAGAATGCGCTCACCATCGGTGACGACGATGACCTTGATATCGTGCCGTGGAATATCATGCAAAATATCGTCAATACGATCGCGATCGGGCCAGGAGATAAAGACACCGCGTGCACGACGATATATCCACGAGAATTTTTCACAGGCGGCCCCGACTACCGGGGTATAAACGATGGGTAGCATCTCTGGAAGATGCTTTTTCAACAGGTAATAAAATAACGTTTCGTTAGTATCCTGGATATTACGCAGGTAAATATGTCGAGCGTTGTGGGATTCAGCCTCAAGATATTGTTGATACGCCCGTTCGGCTTGTTCATCAATATTCTCAATGGCACAAGGCAGTAGCCCACTCAGGTTAAAGTCATGCCTTTCTTGCTGCGTGAAGCTGCTTCCCTTGTTTAATAACGGAGATTCAAGCAGTAACTTCCCCGTAAACGGGACGTATAAAACATCGTTTGTCACGTTGCCATCCATAAATTACAACCAGATAAAAAATAAGAGCCTGCATTAGCAGGCTCCCGGGATTCAAATCAGGACATAGTTGGCAACCAGCATCGCCGCGATACCGGCCAGCGCTGGAAGCAGCGTTCTTCTGACGATCATAAACGGCGAACATTCTCCTGCTTTACTCACCGCAATAATGATTCCAGCCACCGGAGACATTGAGCGCCCCATTCCCGCCATTAACTGCATAGGCAGGATCATATTAACGGCGCTCTCACCAAATTTTGCCGCAATGGAGGGGGCCAGGCCGGAGAAGGAGAAAAAGGCGGCAACACCAGAGCCTGTCAGGACGGCGGTGACGCCCACCAGCGCGGTCATCACCAGCGTCATACTGGTAAAGCCCAGTCCTGCGTTTTGCACTGACTGTAACAGGTAGTCCACCGCGCCAATTTTCTGCAGCCCCTGGGCATAGATATCCGCACACACCAGCAAGGAAACGATGCTGGTAAACATGCTGCCCATCCCTTTGAAAAAGACCTGTATTCCTTTGCAACAGCTTTTGAAATCTCGGGTAGCCACCAGTTCAAAGAAAAATGCGACGACAGCGCCAAGGATCATCGCCGTGACCACGTCTATTTTGATGGACTTGATAACCAAAGGGCTAAAGACCAGCACCAGTACGACAGGCAGGACGGGTAACAGCGCGTAAATAGCGGGTACCTTTCGGCCTTCTTCTTCCGCTTGCGCCACGCTTTGCGCTCCCGGTACGAAGCCATCTTTTTTGTCGAAATACTTCGCGGTAAAGTAAATCACCACCGCAACGGCCAGCATCACCACCACCGCCACCGGCATCTGGTAATGCGCAAAGTAGATCGCGCTTTCCATGCCAGCATGTTTAGCCGCCAGATTCGCAGTACCTACCGCGGGCCCTAGATCCATAAACGCGCACAGACCAATCATCGCGGCCGCAGAGGCTTTACTGACCCCCAGACGAACCAGAACCGGGAAGAATGTCACCAACAGCAACATCGCCAGCCCCGCCGCACTTGAAATTGCCACATGCAGAAGCTGTGCGCAGATATACCCCAGCGCAAGGATCAGGTAAGGCGCTTTAATCACCTGCAGCGGTCGAATGCACATATTGACCATCGCATTCGACGCTTTAATGTGATCCATATAGCTGGCAAATCCACCCGCAGCCATGATGATAAGACCAATACCTGCAATTTGTGTGGTGAGCGATTCTTTTGCAAAGCTAAAGATATCCAACCAGGTTGACCCCGTGGATTTTGCTTTATCGTAGAGAATGCTGTTTTCAGGATAAAACAGTACGGTAATGGTCAATAATGCCAGTCCTGCGAGTAATAAAACAGTTTGCGGCTGATAATTTTTCACAATTAACCATGCAGCAATAACTGTTATCACTATTGCTATAATAAACGCAGTCATAATAACAATTCCTATGCCATACAAATCGGGTAGGGTTACCTGTCATATCATCATAGCTTATATAGGATAGTAAAAAATCACCCCCATATATAAGCAGCTATAATATGTACGTAAATCTATCGTATTACATACTCAAATATTGAGATTTAATTGTAATGGGTTGTGTGGTTGTAAAATACGGGAAAGGTGTTTTCCCACCTCTTTTTGTGAGTAAGATCGCAACTACATCTGAATGTAGTCGCAGACCTCAGAAAAGGCTGGGTGCGGGTTTCCAACATATTCATTCTATGATTGACGTCGAAAGTGTATTACCATATAACAACGTTGATATACAATAGTCATCGGGTGTTATCCATGTACAAAAAAAACACGTTAAGTCTGGATGAGTATAACTTACTTACTCTTAATATGGGTGATCTAACTGAATCTGAGTGCCGACTCAATGAGTACATTAATAAACACTTCAATGAACTTCCCTATCATGGCATTGTTGACCTCTCGCAAAATGTGATGGTAAGCAAAGCAACCATTGGCCGATTTTTAAATAAGATTGGGTTTACGGGTTACGCCGCTTTTCGCAAAGCATTAGACATTACGCTGTCAAAAAATAAAATATCCGCACCTTTTGAGAAAAACATCAAACTACGTAACAATCCCAGCATTACCACTGAAAGTATCGTTACTGATTTCACCCATAAAGTATCAGAATTATTTAATCAATTTAAAAATAATATCGATATTGAAAGCCTTAATGCGTTTATCGATCTGGTACTGAACAATCAACGTCATATTTATGTCGTCGGCCCGTCATCATCTCATGCAATGGCAACGCATTTTTGTACACTGCTAAAGTACTTTCGCAGTGACATCACCCTGTTACCGACGGACATCAGCGAACTCCCCAAATGTCTCATCAATATTGAGGAAGAGGATGTCCTGATTGTGTTCTCCTACTATCGATTTAATCGGGTTGCCCTCAATATTGCAAAGTGGTTCAGAAAAAAGAATGCCGTCGTGGTACTGGTTACCAATTCAGAAGCGAACCCTTACGGCAAGTTCTGCGATCTGCAGTTTGTTCTTCCCAGCGACGTACAGTCCATTTTTCAAAGCCGTATACTCGGCTTCTTTTTTATCGAACTCATATTGCATTTGGCTTACGAGAAAGGAGATAACGAGGGGAATTTTGCCCAACTGGAGGAATTATTTGTCTTTTTCGAAACGTTTTCTGCATCAGCACACAACACTTAGCTCCGCCAGCCGCCAGAAGTATTCTCACTCCTGGCAACATGACGAATCAAGCTATCTCTGCGGTTTTCACGCGATCGAACTCAGCTATAGTTTCAGCGATTAGCGCGTCGTTAGCCCCGATATATGACAGCGGCTCGCAGGCAGCGGTAATTTCCTCTACAGACAATGATGCGCGGATTTCCGGGCTAGCCTGCACGATCTCCATGAAGCTGTGCTCTCCAGTTGCATGCTTTAGCAGGTTTTTCACTACGTTATAGGCGGACTCTCTGCCAATTTTGGCGGCAAGTTTCATCGTCAGTGATTCCGACATAATAAAGTGCTTTGAGCAATCGAAATTAGCACGCATCTTCTCTTCATTAATGATGAGATGCGAAAGCAGATTCTTTGCGCGTGTCAGGCTGGTCGATAAAGCATTTGAGGCCTCCGGGAGGATTGTCCAGTTTAAAACCCTCATTGAGGCGGCTCGCACATCCTGTTGATCCAGCATTGCCGGGGCGCCAGACGCATACATCCATCCCATCCTTGCCAGTGTTTGCATCATGTTACTGGCACGCGGATTAACTTTGTGCGGCATCGTGCTCGACCCTCCACCACCTTCGCCCTCAAGCACTTCAGCAATCGGCGTGCGTCCCATTGTTTCGACATCGTTGGCCAGACGACATAGCGTGCCGTGAACAAGGGCAAAAAACTGCACAACTTCAACAACCGCATCCTGGCTGGCATTATTAATACCGCAGGGTACGTTCAGACCCAGCGCTCGCATCAGCCATTCACGCGTTTCCATTCCCTGCTCGCCTACGGAGGCCAGATTACCTACCGCGCCGCCAAAAAGCCCGGTGACCGCACGCGGGTACAGCTGCTGAAGTCTTATCAGATGGCGGTTAATCTCTGCCAGATAACTGCAAACATGCAGCCCCCATGTTGTCGCAGAGGCATCCACCGAATTGGTGCGCGCAACCATCACCGTTCTGGTATGACGTATTGCCATCGCTTTCATCGCTTCGCCAACATCGAGCAATTGCTCGCGCAGCAGCTGCAACGTTTGTTGCAGTCTCATCGCCATGCCAGAGTCCAGCAGGTCCTGGGTTGTACATCCCCAGTGCAGAAACTGACTTACTAACGGTGTACCGCAAGCAGAAATCTGATCGATCAGCGGTTTTATCGCCATACCAACCGTCTGTGTTTCCTGTGCAAGGGCCGGCCAATCTATCTGTATTTCCCTGCACGTTTTTTCAATTTCGACGGCGGCTTGCTCAGGGATAATGCCCAGCTCGCCTTGCACGCGAGCGACTGTTGCCTCAAACCGCAACCAACACCGCAGCAGATTGTCGTCAGACCATATTTCCCGCATCCGCCCCTGGGTGAACAATGAAGAATAAAGATCAGAATCAAATACCGTTGTTTGCTTACCGAACATACAGCGCCTCTCCGGCCAATGAATGCGTCATAATCGAAATGTGATTAATCAATTTTGCAGGATCTGTTTTCCAGATTATAGGGGAAAATAGTATTCCCACCCCAAAAACGGCTATGAGAATACAATATTCCCATTTTCATTTTTTCCATCAAGTAGAAATGCGATGTACTTCACAGTAATTTGCGAATTACATTCCAAACAGGTGTAATATTTCAACAAAAACGCGCATTAAATATAAGAACCATTAATACAATAATAAAATTAGTGATATTTATGCGTGAATAATCACATTTCACTACGAGAAAAAATAATTCCCATACCGCTGTCATTCCTTTTTCACAAACAATCACCCCGCTGTGAACTTTATTTTATGGTCAGGAAACTAATGCTGGTTTGAGGGATGACATGAAGCTAAAAAACTATTCACTAATATTACTAATGGGTATGAGTTCCTCGGCGTTCGCCTTAAACGTCTATAATAAGGATGGAAATACGCTGGATATCTATGGCCGCGTTGAGGGTAAAATTGCGAGTGGCCAGAATTCATTTGCTGGCAGTGAAAGCCGAAGCGATCTGGGTGGTCGTGTAGGTATTTACCTCACCCGAGATCTGGATCTTTTGCCAGATACCAAAATCGTGGGTCGCCTGGAATGGCAGGTGCGTACCGAAAAAAATGATAACAATACCGGTGAAAGCGATATGGAGGCCCGCTATTCCTATGTCGGTCTGTCAAATAAAACATGGGGTGAACTGATCACCGGGAGAACCAAAAACCCGTTGTATCAGGTAATGAAAATGACCGATAAGTACAAAAATTTCACCCCTAATATCTACAGCTATGGCATTACAACCATTGATGATTCATACCAGTTCAACCGACAGGATGGCACCGTTCAGTGGAACGCCAAATTTGCTGGCAATGAAATTCAGCTGGCATGGGTTTCCGGTAATGGCAACAGCGATAACGAAGCCCTGGATTACGGCGCGATGGCCAGCTATCGTAAGTCTTTCAAATTTGGTGATTTTAGAATTACACCAGCACTCGCGGCCAGTCGTTACAAACGACAGGATGGCGTAGTGACCACCGATGGGCGTAATCAAAACGATCAAATTATGGGAGGATTACAACTCAGCTATAAAGCCTATGAAGTCGCGGTAACCGCATTGCGTACTTCTATTTCTCGCGATAACAAAAGTGATAATAATTATAAAGGGATGGATTCACTTATTTCCTACAAATTTGGCACCGTCAAGGTTCTCACCGGATATAGTTTTCTAAATGAAGATGGTAAAGATATCGCTGAAAAAGAAGACTGGCGTGCTGAAGCGCAATTAACATTAGCTGAGGATACGTGGTTATCATTTACTTACGATAAAGAATTCGCCAGTAAGAACAAAAAAACCAATGATGATGCGCTCATCGTTGGACTTCGTTATGATTTCTAAGAGATAACCGATGAAAAAGATAACTTTGCTTGCCACAGCAACGGCCCTGGCACTGAGCAGTATCTGCGCTCACGCGGATACGTTGTTAGCGCCTTCCGCACATGCAAAAATGGATGGCGAGAATAAAATCGTCGCGCTTTATGGTAACTCGTTCACGTTCTATAACAATAATATCAATACCCGATTACGGGATTTGACGCAGTCTTTACTGCCTGATCATGCCAAAGGCTATAAATATCGGGGGATCACGATTTCCAGCGGTCATTTAGGCTGGCAGATTGAGAATATGCGCTACCAGAACACACTACAGAAATGGGATGTAGTGGTATTACAGGGGAACTCCACAGAAACAATTTCAAAGAAAGAAAGTACCCGACAAAACTTCATTGACTCTGCCACCCAAATGGCTGAAATGGCGCATAAAGCAGGTGCAAAAGTTGTCTATTTCATGACCTGGCCGAAGAAAGCTAAACCCGAAGACAGCCAAAAACTGGCGGACGCTTATATCTCGATTGCGCAAAAAACGGGGGGATATGTGGCTCCGGTAGGTCTGGCTTTCGAGAAAGCGCGCAAGACCCATCCGGAAATCAACCTGTATTATCATGATGGTGTCCACCCTTCTATTTCTGGTACGTATCTCGCTGCCTGTGTATTCTTCGCTACCCTGTATAACCAGTCTCCGGTCGGCGGCGCGCTTCCTGTTGATACGGACATGACCCCTGCCACCGCCAAAGCGTTACAACAGGTAGCATGGGAAACCGTTACTGAGTTCCAAAAGTCATAATCACCGGGTTATTCATCCCCAACACGCCGGCAATCGTGCCGGCGTAAAATACATTATCCCCCGTCTATTCCTTAGCAACCTACGCAAATAAGAATTATTTTCATTTGTTTATGCCATGTGCTATATAACATAGCAAAGGCTATATTCGATGATAAATTAACCACTTTGTTGCGAGGGATACTATGCCGCATCTGCCCCATCTGAAGTCATTTCTCCTTGCCAGCGTGTTAACAGCGCTGACGCTGTCACCCGCCTGGGCGAAAGAAAAATTCAAAGTGGTAACCACCTTTACAGTGATTGCCGATATGGCAAGCAATGTGGCAGGTGACGCGGCGGACGTTAGTTCTATCACCAAACCGGGGGCTGAAATTCACGAATATCAACCAACCCCTGGCGATATTAAACGGGCGCAAGGCGCACAGCTTATTCTCTCCAACGGCCTTAACCTCGAACTATGGTTTGCCCGCTTCTACCAAAATTTGTCCGGCGTACCGGAAGTGATGGTCTCAAACGGCGTGCAACCAATGGGCATCAGCGAAGGGCCGTACAACGGTAAACCAAACCCGCACGCCTGGATGTCAGCGGAAAACGCGCTTATCTACGTGGATAACATTCGTGATGCGCTGATCAAATACGATCCGGACAATGCCGCAACTTACCAGAATAATGCACAGAATTATAAAGCGAAAATCCAGCAGACTCTGGCGCCACTGCATACAGAGCTGGCAAAGCTCCCTGCTGATAAACGCTGGCTGGTCACCAGCGAAGGCGCATTCTCTTATTTAGCTCGTGATAACAATCTCAAGGAGCTGTATCTGTGGCCGATCAATGCCGATCAGCAAGGTACGCCCAAGCAGGTACGCAAGGTTATCGATGCCATCAGAGCACATCATATCCCAACGGTATTTAGCGAAAGCACCGTGTCCGACAAACCTGCGCGTCAGGTTGCCCGTGAGTCTGGCGCACATTACGGCGGCGTGCTGTATGTCGATTCGCTCAGTGCAGCCGACGGTCCGGTACCGACCTATCTGGATTTACTGCGCGTCACCACGCAAACCATTGTTAACGGCATCAACAAGGGTCTGGAGAGCCAACCATGAGTCACTCTGCGATTACCGTAAATCAGGTTACGGTGACGTATCGCAATGGTCATACCGCATTGCGGGACGCCACTTTTCAGGTTCCGGGCGGCTCAATTGCCGCTCTGGTCGGCGTAAACGGTTCAGGAAAATCAACGCTTTTTAAAGCGCTGATGGGTTTTGTCCGCCTGGCGCAGGGGGAAATCTCAATTCTGCAACAGCCGGTAAATAAGGCGCTCAAACAGAATCTGATCGCCTATGTCCCCCAGTCAGAAGAGGTGGACTGGTCGTTTCCGGTACTGGTGGAAGATGTGGTGATGATGGGACGCTTTGGCCATATGGGCTGGCTGCGTCGACCAAAACAAATTGACCACGCCTGCGTAGATGCGGCGCTGGCGCGGGTTGATATGCTGGATTATCGCCATCGTCAGATAGGTGAACTGTCCGGTGGGCAGAAAAAGCGTGTTTTTCTGGCAAGGGCCATCGCACAGGACGGACAGGTTATTTTACTGGATGAACCCTTTACCGGTGTGGATGTAAAAACCGAGGCCCGGATCATCGACCTGCTGCGTGAACTGCGTGATGAGGGTCGAACCATGCTGGTCTCTACCCATAATTTGGGATCCGTCACTGAGTTTTGTGATTACACGGTGATGATTAAGGGCACGGTGCTGGCAAGTGGCCCCACCGAAACCACCTTTACCCCCGAGAATCTTGAACTGGCATTCAGCGGCGTACTGCGTCACGTTGCGCTGAGCGGCGGTGAACAGCACGTGATTACCGATGATGAACGCCCGTTTATTTCGCGACGCACGGCAAACGAGGGGGAATAACCATGAACTGGCTAACGGAGCCGTTTGGCTACCAGTACATGCTCAACGCCATGTGGGTCTCGGCGATGGTCGGCGGCCTGTGTGCGTTTCTCTCCTGCTATCTGATGCTCAAAGGCTGGTCGCTGATTGGCGATGCGCTGTCGCATTCTATCGTTCCGGGCGTGGCAGGCGCTTATATGTTAGGGCTTCCCTTCGCGCTTGGCGCATTCCTT
Source organism: Citrobacter sp. Cpo221 (assembly GCF_030332345.1). Taxonomy (NCBI): domain Bacteria; kingdom Pseudomonadati; phylum Pseudomonadota; class Gammaproteobacteria; order Enterobacterales; family Enterobacteriaceae; genus Citrobacter; species Citrobacter sp. Cpo221. Next base: position 161,530 of record NZ_JAOWIA010000052.1, on the reverse strand, counting down.
TCCGGCGGACTGGCGGCGGGCAGTATGCTGTTTCTTAATCAACGTTCGCGCCTGAAGGAAGATGCGATTATCGGACTGATTTTTTCGTCTTTTTTCGGTATCGGGCTGTTTATGGTGTCGCTCAATCCGATGTCGGTGAACATTCAGACCATTATTCTCGGCAACGTGCTGGCGATTGCGCCAGAAGATATTCTACAACTGGCCATCATCGGGGTTATTTCGCTAACCATCCTGTTTTTGAAGTGGAAAGATCTGATGGTGGTTTTTTTTGATGAAAACCACGCGCGCTCTATCGGTCTGAATCCGGGCCGGTTGAAGCTGTTATTTTTTACGCTGCTCTCCGTTTCCACAGTCGCCGCGCTGCAAACCGTCGGCGCATTTCTGGTGATTTGCCTGGTGGTTACGCCAGGTGCAACGGCCTGGCTGCTGACCGATCGTTTTCCACGCCTGCTCACTATCGCCGTAGCTATTGGCAGCCTGACCAGCTTTTTCGGCGCCTTGCTGAGCTACTGGCTGGACGGTGCAACCGGCGGAATTATTGTCGTTCTGCAAACGCTGCTGTTCCTGCTGGCATTTGTCTTCGCGCCAAAACACGGTCTGCTGGCGAATCGCCGCCGCGCCCGTCTGGTGAACAAGGAGTCAGTATGATCTTAACAACGCTGCTGGAACCCTTTCAGTTTGGTTTTATGGTCAATGCGCTGGTCATCTCCACCATTGTCGCCGTGCCCTGCGCGCTGCTGTCTGTATTTTTAGTACTCAAAGGCTGGGCTCTGATGGGCGATGCAATGAGCCACGCGGTTTTCCCGGGAATTGTACTGGCGTGGATTGCGGGCATCCCACTGGCAATTGGCGCATTTATCGCCGGGCTGCTCTGTGCGGTGGCGACGGGTTATCTCGACGATAACAGCCGCATCAAACGCGATACCCTGATGGGAATCGTCTTTTCCGGCATGTTTGGTGCAGGACTGGTGCTGTACGTCTCTATCCAGTCAGAGGTCCATCTCGATCATATTCTGTTCGGCGACATGCTGGGCGTATCGTTCAGCGACATCATACAAACCGCGGTTATTACGCTTGGGATAGCGCTTATTATTGGGCTTAAGTGGAAAGATCTGCTGCTGCATGCGTTCGACCCGCATCAGGCAAAGGCCAGTGGGCTTAACACTGCGCTGCTACATTACGGCCTGCTGTGCATGATCGCCCTGACGATTGTCGCCACGCTAAAATCAGTAGGGATTATTTTGTCGATCTCCTTACTGATTGCGCCTGGCGCCATTGCGATTTTAATGACGCGGAAATTTTCCCACGCCTTGTGGCTGGCGGTGATTATGTCGGTCGTTACCTCGTTTATGGGCGTCTACCTGTCTTTTTTCATCGACAGCGCACCAGCCCCCACCATCGTCGTACTATTTTCCCTGCTGTTTGTGATGACCTTTATTTATTCCACCCTGCGCGATCGTCGTTTAGAACGGCGACGCCAGCAATACGACCTCTGATGGAGTGGGCAGCGATATGCCCGCTATCGTTTTTAGAATACGTAATGACAATATTCCCAGCGTCCTGAACAAATGCCCCGTTCTGAAACCATGCCATATTTACCAGCGCTATTTAATAATCAGATAGTCACTATCACATTAGATAAAAATACAGGTAAATTTTATGAGCAAGATGAGCATGTCAGAAATCTATTCTGAACCAGAGGCCTATGGCTTACCACGCAAAGGTATAACACTTAATAATAAGGAAGCTGCGTTGGTGGTAGTCGATCCACAGATCGATTTTTTAAGCCCTCAGGGTATTGGCTGGGAGGTTTTCAAAGACAGCATTATTGAAAATAATACCGTAGAAAATCTCGAGACGTTGTTCAAAATGGCAAAAGAAGCACAAATGCCTGTTTTTGTCTCTCCGCATTATTACTTTCCGCACGACCATAAATGGCAATCTACCGCACCGGGAGAAACATTTATGCACGGCACTGGAATGTTCAATCGTAAAGGTCCACTGACAATGGAAAATTTTGAAAATTCCGGCGCAGACTTTTTACCGCAGTTTAAGCCATATATTTATGATGGCGAAACGGTCATTGCCTCACCGCATAAGATTTTCGGACCAGAAACCAACGACCTGGTACTGCAATTAAGAAAACGCGGTGTCTCACAGGTCATTCTCGCCGGTATGGCTGCCAATCTGTGTATTGAATCCCATATGCGTGAATTGATTGAGCAAGGTTTTGAAGTTGTCGTCGTTAAAGATGCGACAGCGGGTCCGCGCATTCCGGAAGGTGACGGTTATCTCGCCGCTCTAACCAACTACCGCATCATTGCCAATGATTTATGGGACACCGACACCACGGTTGAAAAGGTAAAGGCAGCAGCTAAGTAATAGCTATGAGTACGGTTACCGAGGGTAATTGTATGTACAACATCGCTTATCCATTAGCCATCAAAATAAATTTCATTAAGCGCGGAGCTTTTCCATGAATCTTAAGTTAAAGGTTATTTCGGCATGTATTTTACTTTCCATGTCAGTTTCAGCTACTCAGGTATTGGCCGCTGCCAATACAAATGAGACAACTTACTTAGTTAACCGTGGTGATCCACAATTAAAGGTCAACGGCAAATATATCGATCAGATCATTGCTGAGGTAATGGCGAAAAATAATCTGCCGGGTTTATCCATGGCGATTGTTCAGGCGCCTTATATTCCGCGCTCTGCGGGATACGGTCTGGCAACAGCAGCCAATGATGAGCTTGCTTCCACCAAAACCATGTGGGGAATTGGCCCTATAACGCAAGCTTTTACTGCAGTCGCAGTAATGCAACTTGTAGAGCAAGGCAAATTGGATCTGAATACTCCTGTGAGTGTTTATTTGCCTGGCCTACCGGAAAGCTGGCATAACATTACGATTCTGGAATTAATGCAGCACTCATCCGGGATCCCTGATTTCAGATCTTTCGGCTATAAACAAGAGCAAAAATATACACCTGCGCAGCTGGTTGATCTTGTTAAAGATAAACCGCTCGAATTTAAAAACGGCACGGATATCAACTCCAGCGCAACTGACTTTATCCTGCTAGGTATGGCTATCGAGAAAGTCAGCGGAATGAGTTACGTGGACTTCGTCAACAAATACCAAATTGCGCCGTTAGGTCTGCAAAGCACCATGTTCGCAAAAAACATGCCAACGAAAGCATTCCTTGATCGCCCGACGCCTGATAAGCAACATAATCAGCATTCGAAATTTAAGTCAGAAATTGACTGGATCAACCCTGTTGAGCCTGCAACAGGTTACGTCGCAGCGGGTGACAAACTGGCGCCTGTCAGTGCGATCGCCACTGATAATCTGTACGCCTATGGTGGTCTGTGGTCGTCAGCGGAAGACATCAGTAAGTGGGATATCGGTCTTGCCGGCAGCACGCTGGTTAAAGACAAAAAGCTGCGCGACATTATCTATAGCCCGGCAAAACTGAAAAATGGCAAAGTCGTGCCTGCCATGGCCGGCTGGGAATTTACCCGCCATCCTGGTTTTCTGGAAATCAAAGGAACCACAGGTGGATTTAGTGCCTATCTGAGCCGTTTTACCGCCGGTGATGAACTGGTTTGCGTGACAATGCTGACCAACAAAGAAGGCGTAGACATGACTCAGGTGGCTCGTGATATCGCTGAAGCCTATAAAATCGGGCTGGGTTCTGGGTTAAATTCAGAGAAGATCAAAAACCAGGAAAGTAAATTCTCTGTCGATGAAACGGTCTCCCGACTGAAAGCCATTCTGAAAAGCGAAGGCGTTCCGGTATTCACTGAAATTGATCACGAGAAAAATGCCGAGGGCGCGGGAATGAACCTGAGGCCAACGAAAGTCCTGGTATTTGGTAACCCTAAAGTCGGCACAAAACTGATGCAGGATAAACAGGGTGTCGCGCTGGATCTGCCGTTACGTGTCTCCGTATGGCAGGATAAGATCGGGCGAGTTTGGGTCGGTTATGAAAACCTGGATGACGTAGCAAAAACCTACGATCTTCAGGACAAGCAGACCATTGATAAGATTGACAACTTTATGACTAAGCTGGTCAGTCGGGCTGTTGATGCTTATATCCAGTAACGGGATATAGCACTCCAGCCTTCTCATGCTGCGGGACCGTTAAAGCTCCCGCAGCGTGTCAGCGCCAGCTTAATAGCGGGCTAAACGCCTCGCGGCCCACCAGGGCACGAAGCGCAGGTAGATGACAGTTACGCGCCAGAAGCGGAGGTACGGCAAAAATAATGTCGCCGGAGAGCATCACATTCTCAAGTTGTCCCCATAGGTACCAGCCGGTTTCAACGCCACTGTCAGGGACGCGCAAATGCAAATGCCATCCCTCCTGCGGCTCATCCGCAATCCCCAGCCACTGGCTAAATCGGGGGATTTCAGGCACAACCTGAGTCACTAACGAGCACACACCAACCTGGTTTGCCGGTATATACAACGTTAGCGCTCCCAAAGTAATACGTACCGCCGCCAAATTAGTGGGAGCCGTCATAACCGCTGGTCTCCTGATAACGCTCAAAGACCAGATTCAGATCGAGCAGCGTGTACCAGGTTTCCATCACGTTAACCACCCCCACAGCGATGCTTTGTAACGCCGGGGGCAACGAATCTCCTGGCAAATGAATTTGGCTTTCGGCGACTTCCAACACATCAATCAATTTATCTATCAGGATCCCACTTTGCATTTTCTCGGCGCATCCAATCAGAATAGTGCGCTTACCTGCCGAATTAACGGTAGGTTTATCGATCAGGCTGTCCAGTCTCATCACCGATTCCACCCGTCCACGATAGTTGATGACCCCTTCAAGCATTGGCGCACAACAGGGAACCCAGGAGATCGGGCGCTCAGCAAGGATCTCTTTAATTTGCGCCCCATAGAAGGCAAAATTTTTACCCGCCAGTTGAAATAACACCAGCGTACGCTGGGGTTCATCAACGTTTTCACACTCCGGCTTTTCACCATGGTTCAGCGCAAGAATCTGCTCCAGCTGTTGGCTCATATTGACTCCTTTTACTCGGCAATGCAGAAAGTGTTACGGCCATTTTGCTTCGCGGCATACAGCGCCTGATCGGCACGTTCGCGTAGCGTTTCAATCCGATCGCCAAACTGCCACTGGGCAATGCCCGCGCTGAAGGTGCTGTGAAAACTGGCATCGTTAACGGAAAATGTGACCTGCTCGTAATCCTTGCGCAATCGTTCGACCACGCGCGCGGCCTTGTCACTGCTGGTGTTGGGCATAATGATGACAAACTCTTCACCACCATAACGGCCAACGATATCGGTGCTGCGTAAGCGATGGGAAAACAACTGCGAAATACCGACAATGACCTGATCGCCGACCGCATGGCCGTAGGTATCGTTAATACTTTTAAAGCGATCCAGGTCCACCATCACCATACAAAACGGGTTGCCGCTGTAGTTCGACTCGGCAATCGCGCTTTTGAGAAAATGGGTGGTCGTTGAGTGGTTATATAACCCGCTCAGGCTGTCCTGCGACATGCGGGCACGCAGGACGCGCATTCTTTCCGCGCGAATCGATACGGCGCGGATCAGCTCCTCAGGGTCGCTCTGTTTGAGGATAAAATCCTCCGCGCCGATGCTCATTGCTCCCAACTGCGCATGCTTGTTGGTCTCGCTGGAGAGATAGGCGATAGGCAGGCCAATATGCTGCGGTATTTGGCGAATCAGTTTTGTCAGTTCCTCACCGCTGAACTCTGGCATGTGATAATCCATCAACACCAGATCGATCGGCTGCGCATTCAGTACATGCAGTAGATAGTGAGGTTTTTCCAGCACATGCACTTCCATACCCGCCAAGCGCAGCATCTCCGCGTTGTATTCCGCCACCGCGGGTTCGTCATCGATCAACAATACCTGGTAAGGCTTTTTCAGCGACGGTTGAGTCAGGCGATGAAGTTCCTGGACTAAATCGGTGATAGAGGCAGGTTTTACGTAGTAGCCATCACAGCCAGATTTGATGGCGTTGACGCGGGCATTGAAATCGCTATGACACGAGAGAAACAGCACAGGGAAAGGTTTGCCCACTTTTTGTTTCAAATCCGACATTGCCAGCGGTCCACCGTAGGCGTTGTCCGGAAAGCTAACATCCATAATCACCACGGCGGGCGGTTGCGACAATACGGCCTGAGTGAAATCCTGCGTGTTCGCGAACACATGGCAGGTAAAACCAAAACAGCGCAGTTGGGTCGCGAGAAGCTCGACCTGGTCAATATCATCATCACACAGGTAGATAGGCTTACTGGCCCGCCGAACATATCCCTCTTCCGGGCGCTGCGCGGTGATCGGTAATGTGAACTCCGTATCGCTGATACGATGTTCAAGATTGAGCTGCTCCTGGGTCAGGGTGTACAACCACCTGATGATTCGCCGCAGCTCATCGTAATGCAATGTGCTTTGCTCTGTTTCCGGCTCTGTTAGTAAACGCTCACCTTCTGCTGAGGCATTCGCCAGCGGGCTAAAGCCAAAGGACCCTGCCGAACCGTGAATACTGTGCAGCAGGATATGTAGCTGTTTGCGACAGGCTTCGCTAGGCTCTGCGACCAGTTGAACGAGTAATCTTTCCGCTTGTGCCAGCATGTCGGGAATTCGGCGTAGAAACCCCTGCCGCAAACGCGCTATTTTTTCCTGCGCTGCCGCCATCGCTATATGCTTATTTTCTTGTTTCATCAAACACGTAGGCTTATTCAGTTAATCGCAGATGGTTGCAGTAGCGCATTGACAGCAGCCCCCAGATTTTCCGCGAGGTTTTCATCTTTTTTCACCCAACGGTCGTACAGAGCGTCGCTGCCCGTTACTTCATTGGCACTCAGTAAAATAAAAGGCTTAGCCCAATCCTGAGCGCGTAACAGCGCCAGCAAATCCAACCCACTGATCTCTGGCATATGCAGATCGCTAATCACCAGGTCGATGCTGTTATCCGAGTCCAGGCATGCCAGGGCGGAAATCGCGCTTTCCACAATCACCACATCGTAGCCGTCCATTTGCAAAAATATGGATGCCAGTTCAGCCGCAAAAAGATCATCATCAACTAATAAAATTCGCATTTTCTCTCTCGATTTTGCGCCATCAGCACAAAAGCATTTTTAATGTTTTTATCAAACTGTCCTGCTCGAAATCGCCCTTGGCGATGTAGGCATCCGCGCCCACCTGAATCCCCCGTCGCCGGTCCTCTTCCTTCGCGCGGGACGTCACGATGATGATTGGCGTATGCTGGTAGTTTTTCTCCCCACGCAACGATTTGGTGAAGGTGAAACCATCCATAAACGGCATTTCGACATCCGTCAGTACGGCATCAAACTGGGTCAGTTTCGCTTTTTGCAGCCCCGACAGCCCGTCTTCTGCCAGTGTCACCTGATAGCCGTGCGCTTCCAGCACGTTCTTTTCTATCTCACGGGTATTCAATGAGTCATCGACCACCAGCACATGCCATGCATCCTGCGTTACGCTCGTGGCGGGCGCTGGTGTACTGGTTTGCCGTGATTGTTGCGCCATCGCCATCAGCGCAGGAACGTGCAGGATGCTGACCAGTTGGTTATCCGGTGTTTGTACCATCCCGGAGACCAGCGACTGCTGTTGCATATGCTTCGGTAACGGTTTGATCATCATCTTGCGTTCATCGAGGAGCTTATCCACTTGCAGCGCCATTTTGCTGTACTGGTTCTGCACCACGATTAATCGCTGTCCAGGCGTTGAAAAGCTGCTCTGGCGTTCATGAATGCCCAGCAAGCTGCCTACGCAAACCACCGGGATAAACTCGTTATGCAAGATAATGGCAGGACGTCCGGCGATATCGCTGATCCCCTGAGCAGTGCATTCCACTACCTCAACCACATACTGCGCAGCCAGTCCAAACAGGTGTCCCTGCTCTTCAAATTGCAGAATCCGCATCATGGTTAACGAAACAGGCAACCGCAGGTTAAAGCTGGTTCCGACTCCCGGACGGCTATAAACCTGCAAATCGCCTTGCAGGTCTGTCACCACCGTTTTGCGCACCACATCAAGACCAACGCCGCGACCAGAAAGCTCGGAGACGATCTTGCTGGTCGAAAAGCCGGGATGAAAAATCAGCTCATTGCATTCCTGCTCGGAGAGCTGCCCGACCATTGAAGCGGGAACAAGACCTTTACTGACCGCCTTCGCGCTGATGGCCTCATAGTTCAGACCACGGCCATCATCTTCGATACGCAGTAGTATCCCGCTGCCGTCCTGCTGAGTAGTGATGGTAATCGTGCCGCGAGTGGATTTACCGAGCGCCAGACGTTCGTCGATCTCACCAATCCCGTGATCAACGGCATTACGCAGTAGATGCGTCAGCGACTCCGAAAGCCGATCAATGAGCTGGCGGTCGATTTCCACTTCTCCGCCAACAAAGCGGCACACCACCTGCTTGTTCAGTGTGGAAGCCAGTTCGCTGACCTGCAGTGAAATGGGTTCAAACAACGTTGAAAGTGGCAGCATACGGATCCGCGCCGCCACATCGTATAGTTCAAACATCTGCAAATGCTGGAGCTGAACGCTTTCTTTTAACTGGGCGCTAAAGTCGTGGATCTGCTGGCGAAGCTGTTCAGCGCTTAATCCCGGTAACCGTGGTACCAGTTGGCTCAGGTTTTGTATTTGCTGTTCCAGGCGATCATGTCCGGCGAGCACCTCCCCCAGAATGTCGATCAGGCCATCGAGCTTATTCAGCTTTACCCGAACGAAATCCGCCTGCTTAATACCGGCATCCATGCTGGAAGGTGTTGCAGGCGCTGGGACTACCGGTTTTTCTGTTGCCCCGGCAGTTTCGACAGTCAGCGTGATCTCTTCTCCCCGACTGGCGCGGGCAAGGCGTTCGCACAGCCCGGCATCCGCCGGTGGCAACTGATTATCCCCTTCGCTGACAAAAAGCTGGGTAAGCTGACCAGAAAGGTACTCCACAGACTCATGGATCAGATTGCCCAGCGCCCTGTCCGGCGTCAGTTTGTTATCACGTAGTTCACTCAATACATCTTCAAGATGATGCGTGACATCGGCAATGCTTTGCAGCTTCAGCATCCGCGCGCCCCCTTTCAGGGTATGCGCAGCGCGAAACATCTCACCTATCCAGGCGTCGGTATGTTCATCAGCGGAGAGGAGAAACGCCCCTTCGCTGATCGTCTGCAAATGACCTCTCCCTTCATCAATAAAGCGCAGAACGAATTTTTTCAGATCGATAGCCATAATCGCTCTTATTAGCCACTTTGATGGGCGAATTGCGCCAGTTGATGTTCACACAGGAAACGAAACGTATTGCCAGGAAATACCATTGGCAAACGCAGACGACAAACCGATGACGGATTGTTTATCTCGTCGTTCAGTAACTGCATCACCACACGATAAGTCCGTTGAGCAGGCTGGTATAACTCGCTTTGCCGGTACATTTCAGCCAGATAATAGTGTGCAGGCCAGTAGCCGGGTTCCTGATAAACCACCTGCTTGAACCAGGCGATGGCCTGCTGGGTCTGGTGTTGCCACATCATCGCCAGGCCGAGCAGCATTTTGGCCTCTGCCGACCACTCATCCTGTGCAAGGATTTGCTGCGCGTTTCCGGCTGTTTGAGAAAATTCACGCTGCTCGAGGGCAATAACCCCCTGGATCAGCAGCGCATCCTGATTACGGGGATCGTCACGTAATACACAGGCGATACACTTTTCAGCTTCAGAAAAACATTTTTCATCGAGGCTGGCGCGTGCTTTCTTCAGCCAGTCATTACTCTGCTGCGCCGTGGGCACCAGAGGAACCTGTTCAACCACCGTTCTCGGCTGCGGAATGCGCACCGCAACTCTGGGTACAGGCGCAGCCTTTGGCGCTTCACGATGGTGGCAAAAATAGAAAATCCCCTCTTCCTGCTCCAGCTTCAGAATGTCGAAATTGTTAGCCAGCGTTTCCGCATTGCCAAAAAATAAGGCTCCCTGCGGTTGCAACATCTTCAGCAAATTACTGTGCAGCTCGCGACGCGTTGGCGTATCAAAATAGATGGATACATTGCGCAGCAAAATGATGTCCACTTCCGGCAGTAACTGTTCTTTTATAATGTTGGTGCGATGGAAGGAGACCTTCTCACGGATCTCATCATGCAGCCGGTAGAGGTTTCCCGAGCGGGTGAAGTAGCGTTGCTGAATACTCGGGTCGACGCCACGAAACGAGTAGCTTGAATAGCAGGCGTTGCGGGCTTTTGCCAGGATTGCCGGGTCAATATCACAGCCGTAAATTTCGATGCGCTGGGCCATCCCGCCGAGGTATTTCTCATGCAGCTTGATCGCCAACGAGTAGGCTTCCTCTCCGGAAGAGCATCCGGCACTCAGAATACGCACCGGGCCGCTGCGCTGTTGCAACAGACGCGGGATCCATTTATCGCAGATTAAATCCAGCGTATCGCTTTCACGGAAAAAATAGGTTTCGTTAATCGTAATCAGCGTGATGAAACTATCCAACTCATTCTGCGAGCTACGCAGTTGTTCATAGTATTCATAGTAATCATTGATTTTTCGCTCGGCCATTCGCCGACCCAGCGCCGTTTTCAGCAATGCTTCCATGGCGTTATCGAAATGCAAACCGACCCGCTCTTTGATCAGGCGCGCATAGTCAGGAAGATTAGGGATCATGGCAATTTACTCTCAACATGCCCGTGGCAAGCCATCGAAAGCAGTACCGCAGCAAGACCATCCAGAGGGATCGTGCGGTGTATTAGTTGCTTGTCGATCGCGTTCTTATTCATACCGAATACCACCGAACTTTCTTCGTCCTGCGCCAGCGTTGTTCCGCCACGGCGGACAATAAGCTCAATGCCGCGGCAGCCATCGCTGCCCATGCCGGTCATAATCAGTCCGACGGCTTTTTCGCGAAACACCTCAGCCACCGACTCCAGCAACAGGTTGCAACTGGGATGGTAAACGTCGCTTTCCTGTCTTGGGATCGCCGCTAAACGCTGGTTGCTTTTGACGATCAGGTGCTGCTCCGGCGGCAATATATACACATACCCCGCTTCCACCCGATCGTCCTCCTGCGCCAGTCGCACCTTCAGATCGGTCACGCTATCCAGCCAATGCACCATATTTTTCGCGAAGCCATCGGCAATATGTTGGGCAATAAGTACCGGGCACGGGAACGTACCGGGTAGATCCTGCAACAGCTTACTGAGCGCCTGCGGCCCGCCCGTCGAACAGGCAATCGCCAGCACAAAGGGCCAGTCCTGTGGCGTTTTTACAACGTCTATCATCGGTCGTGCAGTGGGGATTACCGGTTCGCCTGGATAGCGTAATCCCTTGATATGTCGAATAACTTTCACACCGACCAATAATTCTACTTTACGATGCAAAGCATCCGTTGAGAGTGGTGAATCACTGCTATGGTGCAACACCGCCAACGCACCACGGGAAATGTAGTCATCATCCCATTGATTCTCTGGACAAAATCTCATGACAAGGATCGGGATTGCGCTGGTTGCCATGATCGTTTCCACGATCTCGACGTTATCGACGCTCGAAATATCCAGCGTCAGAATCAGCAGGTCAGGCATCAGCTGTTGCAACAGTCGGATCGCCTGCCTGCGATGGGCTACTTGCCCCACCACCTTAATGTGCGGGTGATCCTCCAGTTGCCTGACCAGCTCATTACGCGATGCGCTGCCCAGGTCGAGGATCAGCACCCGAATGTTGCTGCTATTCATGCATCTGTTTCCGTCAGTGTGAATGAGGACGAAGCCTCTTTCAGCGCTTTTGACAGTTGTGTCATATCCTGACTGACAACCAGAATGTCTTTGATAGATTGCGAGGTATAGTTACTGGCAACAACGATCTCACGCAGCGCCATCACCACCTGATTACTCGCCGTTTTCTGTTGCTGTGTTGATAGCGATATTTGCAGCGCTGCCGTCGAGGTTTGCTCGGCAGTCACAACAATATCGTTCAGGTGTTCGGCGCTGACTTTACAGGCAATTGCGCCCGCTTTAATGCTCTCGCCACCTTTTTCCGCGTTCAGAACCAGACGATTAATCGCGTTTTGGATCTCGCTGATCTTATTTTCAATTTCAACCGTCGATTCCGTCACCGAATCCGCCAGACGACGGATTTCAGCCGCCACAACCGAGAAACGCTTACCGGCTTCCCCGGCGCTGGCAGCTTCGAGCGCTGCGTTAAAGGCGATAAGTTTCGTCTGATCCGCGACGCTGTTAATGATCACCATCACGCGACTGATTTCCGTCGACTTATTACCGAGCATCATGATTTCACGCATGTTTTGCTGATTGTCGGTATCAATATCCGTCATACGCATCAGCAATTGCGACATCGACTCGGAGCCTTTATTGCAGTCCTCGAGCGTCTGGTTGGCAATATCCACAACCGCCCGTGAGTGTTCGGCTATCTGTGTCGATGAGGCAGACAGCTCTTCCATGGTGGAGGTAATTTCAGCTACTGAAGATGAGGTTTCCACGCTGGTTGATGCCTGCCCATCGACCGCTTCGGTAATATGCAAAGATGCCTGATGTACCGAATTTGCATGAGAAACCATACCGCCTACCAACGAGTGCAGACGCTGACGCATCATCTCCACCGCGCTCAGCAGTTCGCCTATCTCATCGTGGTGATCGACCTGAACATCTACCGTTAAGTCACCTTCGGCAATGGTTTGTGCAATCCCCAGGACACGGTTTAATCGCCGCGAGATCAGGAAACGACTGGCCACAGCAATCAGCAGTAAAATGATGGGCAGCAGCAGCGCGGTGAACAGCAGCAGACCGTTACGCACCAGATTGCTGCTCTTGGCGACATCATCAACATAGTTGGTGGTGGCGATTATCCAGTTAATCCCTTCAACGTATTCATAAACGGCAACTTTGGTCTTCGGCAATGCGCCATAACCGCTCACCCAGTTGTAGTAAGTGATGCCATTCTTGTGTTCGAGCATGTCGGCAAACAGCTTAAAACCATTGGCATCGGTAATATTAATTGCCTGCTGGTTGCTCAACGAGGGATGGACCAACATACGACCGGGTTCAAATCCGGCATCCAGCACGTAGGCGTAGCCATCTTTACCAATATGCACATTCAACAAACGCTGAATGATCGGTTGCAAACTCTGTTTGACGTCGAAACCCACCGCGACGGCCCCCACCACCTGACCATATTTGTCAGCAATCGGTTCGTAGTGACTAATAAACTGTTTACCGAACAGTGTGACCACACCGGAAAAGGGTTTATTTTTCAAAAGCAGCGGCAACGCCGGATTATCATGCCCTAGTGCTGTTGCCGTTGCCGTATTGCCTGAACTCGCCAGTAACGTACTGCTGACACGTACAAATTGCTCGCCTTGCAGAATAAACGTACTGGCAAATACGCTGGTTAACTCGGTGAAATGTGAGTTGGTATTCGGGTTGCTCAGCACCGCTTTTAATTCAGTAGAGTCCATATAACGCAGCGGTTTATTGGCAACGTTTTGATAATTATTAATATAAACATTGCTGTAATGTTCCGCATCGCGAGTCACACGCTGAAACTCGTTAGAAATACTGTTGTGGAATATCCGCGTGTTGGTTTTAATCATCTCCAGCGCATTGACCTGCAATTCTCTGGAAAGATAAGACGATAATATAAAAGAGGCGCCAATCAGCAACGTTGCGATACAAACAACCAAAATCATACCGAGCTTCATCGCCACACCGGGATGGATGTTGTGCAGCCAGGACAATAGTCGAGCGCGCGGTCCCTCACTAGTGGTATTCGCCGTTCGATTTTTTACTTTAATAATGTCACTCATGATTTTTATTCTCTACCTGAGAAGAAATTACTCTTTTTTTGGTCATCAGGAGCTAGCGCCCTGTGATTCGAGCGTGAACAGCGGCGTAGGTTTGCCAATGTGATATCCCTGTAACCAGCCCACATTCATTTTTTCCAGACAGGCCTGAATAGTGGCGTTCTCGACAAATTCAGCGACCACCTGCATTTTTTTCATTTCAGCAACGCGGCAAAATGACTCAACGATGTAGTAACTAATTTCACTTTCGGTGATCCGTCGAATAAACGAGCCATCTATTTTCAGGATATCTGCTTCGATGTTCATCAAGCGCGCATGACTCGCAAACCCGGTGCCAAAGTCATCAATTGCCACCCGACATCCCAGCTGACGTATTAAACGTAGCGTTTCCACGGTTTGTTCTTTGTCTGATAACGTATCTGCTTCCGTTATTTCAAAAATAATCCGCTGTGGCTCCACCGCGTAGTCGTGCAGGAGTTGGGTGATCTTCATGACAATATTTGAACGACATACCGTCACCGGTGCCAGGTTAATAGAAAAACAATGCTGCGGGTGGTTACGCATAAATTTGAGGGTATTTTCGATAACCCAGAGATCGATATCCGGTGCCAGCCCCGCATCATGAGCAACCGGCAGGAAACTGTTCGGTGGAATAAATTCACCCCGTTCATTAAGCATACGGATCAATATTTCATGATACGGCGCTTCACCGTGGGTACTAACTATTGGCTGTGCCATCAGGACAAACGCATTGTTATCCAGCGCATTTTGCAGCGCAGTGCGAATTTCTGTTTTATCAACAATGTGGTTGCCAAGGATCCGGCTATGCTGCGCCTCAAGGTTTTCCGGCCTGCCGTTGGTGAGTGATAAACCCGCCACCATGCCCAGTTTCCCCACCAGCTGATAAATGTCATCACTCAGATCGTTAATCAGGCAATAGCCCAAACCACTGCGAAAACCCAATCGATGGTTGTTGTAAAAGAGACGAAAACTGTTGGCGGCCTGATACAGATCGCATAGCCGCTCCCAGGTGCCATTTTCCAGCCGGATGAGCAGATCATAACCCGCGTGGTAATAGACTTTCTCGCTTTTCACCAGATGTCTGCGCAAATGCTCAGCAAGGATCTTCTGGTAGCGGGCGCGGAAATGAAAACCATAGCGACGCGAAAAAAGCTCCAGCTCAGGGATCTGTATCAGACATACGGTCGCGCGTTCAGTGGTAAATAGCTCCGTCTTCAGCGCCCGTAAATTTGCCATGCCTGTCATCGGGTCAGTCAGCCCCAGCAGCAGCGCCTGGTTAAAGCGCTGGCGGGTAAATTTTGCCAGTACCCCCATGATCACAATGGTGAGTGAAAAGACAAAGATCAACGTCGAAACCAGCGCCTGATGCAGCATGAAGTTAACATCGCTGGCGATATAGCTGTCGTTATGTTTGCCTAAGATGATTAATACGATCGTCCACACCAGCATTGTGAACAAGTGGCCAATCTTGATTGCTCCCCATAACATCAACGGGAATAACAGGATCAGGCTATAGATAGAGAAAAAAACATCCAAATTATCCGGTGATGTTAAGAAAAACATCAGAAAAAACAGCAAGATGCACCAGGATACAACGCCGTAGACGCCGATATTGCCTTTACACTGTTCGGCAATGGCCCGCAGAAAGGTCAACAGGAAAGACGGTCGACGAATGATGCGGTAAATCTTGTAAAATAAAGGGATCCCCGTCAGGCAACCGTTGATGATCCCCTGAATACGTACCAGCATGCCCAGACTCAACGCCGGAATGTTATCCACATCGGGGCGTTGTCCGTGGGCGACAAACATTGCAAAGAGTTTGCTGAACACCAGATACAGCAGGACGTTGTAGCCACAAAGCCAAACCAGGCGATTAAAGCTAATTTTGATGCGACCAAAGCTAACGCAGCTGCGTCTGCCGGTGAATTTGCGGTACGCTGCATAACTTAAGGTCGACGCGATGATCAGGCACAACGCATCTACCCGTTCATTTTGCGGACCGACCACAAACATGACCGTCAGGAACAGAAGAAATCCCGGCAACACCCGAAAACCAAACAAGACCAATGCGGCAGAAAATACGGCTAGCTTGAGATCGTAAACTGTTAAAATAGTATTATTGAGAACGCTGTAACCGTTAAGATATTGTGCCAGCGGGTAAAAAAGGCCAGGTAAGACAAGTGGCAGGCACCATTCCCGAATGTTTTTTATCGTGTTTGAATTTATTATTGCGTCCAAATCAATTTATCCGCTATGCACTATACCAATAGGACTTTAATCCAGACTCGAATGTCACAAACAAATCCTTTTGGGTCAGCCGATGAACCATAGCAAAATTGTCAACATTGACCGCGCACTGAGAAAATAAAATAAGGTTCTATAATGAAGAGAGCATATTATTCATATCAAATCAGGAAATAAATACCCATTTATAGACAAAAATGGACATCCTGTGGGGATGAAATCACTAAAACGCCTGTCCGAAAAACCGCTAATTCATTGATGTTTCGCAAAAAACAAAAAAACCTTTGTCAGTTTACCAACACCTCCAACCAGTACGTATAAAAAATCTTCTCAAGCACCATGAATGTCAACATTAATATCCTGAAAGGGACATTCAGAAAATGTATTTTTATGTACACTTTTTCCTATTGACGAAAAGAGCAGCGTTATCTATATTCGCATACCGTTATTTTTGTCATTACTCGCCATGGTTCAATGTTAGTTATTTGTTACGTCATTACGTTTCACATCTTTCATCTACTTATTAGCAACAATAATATTCCATCAAGTAATAACAGAAATTAATTTTAGCACCGAATAATCTTTTCAGGAATTAACATAATCCGTGGCAAAGTCTCTGTTTTCCCTTAAAGCAATAAAAGGGTGGCAACATTCAATCACTGGCAAAATAACGCAATTCTTGCTGGCGGGTATCGTTATTGCGTTTAGTGCTGGCGCGTTTACCAACTGGAGCCTGATAGATAACTTTTCTTATCAGCAGTGGGTGCAACGGGCTGAGGCGAATGCACAGATTATGACCTACATCATCCGCAACGTGTATACCACCGTTTCGGTCGAAACCAGCGATGCAGGGCAGATATCCCGCATTGTCTCCGACAGACAGATTGGTGACACCGACTCTATTATGCAAACCGGTTATAACCCGGTTGACGTTCTGGCACTGGCATCAGTACAGACCCATAGCCCCACCTGGTTGTTTCTGTATACGCCGGAGAAAGGGTTTGTTGGCATCAACAACAAGTCAGAAGAGGGTGATGGGATCATCTCTTTCCCCGGTCGTCTGCCGCGCGATGTGCTAGGTAACTACTATGTTGGCTTCGCCCAAATTAATGGCGAAGAGTGCTTTATCAGCGCCGTTCCTATTCTGACGCCTTCAGGTGAGATCCTCGGTAGCCTGATTAGCAGCATTGGAAAAAAAAGCGATCTCTACGCCACCTACGATGCGATGCTGAAAAAAAGCAGTATTATTTTTGTCCTGATTTTGCTGGTAACGCTGGCACTGGTCACGATGTTTATGCGCCGTTTATTCCGTCCGGTTCCGCTGCTGATTAACTCCCTTACCCGCATCGCCCATGAAGAGACGGACTGTATAACGCCCTATCTTGATCAGGACGATGAGATTGGACATCTGGCCGGGGCGATTGAAAAATTGCGCGTCGCCATGAAAGAACGCGGCTATCTGCAACGAATGCATGAAATGTCGCAAAAGATGGAACATATGGCCCATCATGATTCACTGACCGGATTGCCCAACCGCGTTTCGTTTGGCCAGGCGTTAGATAAACGCGTCAGTGAAATCCATCAGGACGAAAAACCATTTAACCTGCTGTTGATTGACCTCGACAACTTCAAACCAGTAAACGACACCTTTGGTCATAAAGCGGGCGATGAGCTGTTAATCAGCGTTGCCCAGCGCCTGCAGCTCTTGCTGGGACCTAACGATATCACAGCGCGTCTGGGCGGTGATGAATTCGCCATTCTGCAACATGTCAGCGATAACGCCATCAAAGAAGCGAATCGGCTGGCGAAGCGGATTATTCGTGCGCTGAGCACCCCATTTACCTGGAGCACGCATACTTTTTCCATCAGCTGCAGTATCGGTATCACCACCGCGCCGTATCAGGGCAATAATACCTCGACGTTGATGATCAATGCCGACCTTGCCATGTACGCCTCAAAACATCATGGCCGCGGTTGCTTCCATTTCTTCGAAGACGGCATGGTGATGAAGCATACCCACAGCCTGTTTATTAATCAGGAAATCATCGATGGTATTGATAACAAGGAATTCGAGCTTCATTACCAGCCAATCATCAATCTGGAAGATGAAAGCGTGTATGGCTACGAATCGCTGATACGCTGGAATCATCCCACCAAGGGTCTGATTTATCCTGATTATTTTATCAACATCGCCGAGAACTCCGGTCTGATTGTCCGTTTGGGCGAATGGATTATTCGTCAGTCCTGTGAAGCCGCTGCCAAATGGCCGGAACGTATCAGGGTAGCCGTCAATATCTCGGCCTACCAGCTGCACAGTCCGGGGCTGGTTGACGTTATCAAAGATGCGTTACGCATTAGTCAACTTTCAGCCCAGCGCCTTGAAATAGAAATTACCGAATCCGAAAAGCTGGATAAGTCGATTGCCTTACCCGTGCTGCAAGAGATCCGCTCTCTGGGCATTGAAATCGCGATGGATGATTTAGGCACCGGCTACGCGGCACTGGATTATCTGCTGATCTATCCTTTTACCCGCATCAAGATTGCGCGCACGCTGGTCGACAAGCTTCAGCAAGATAATGCCAGTCAGTATTTGATTGTGATGCTGATTCAGTTTGCCCATAAGTACAATATGTCGGTCACCGCTGAAGGAGTAGAAACCGCGCAGCAGCGTGACATTCTGCGCGACATTGAGTGCCAGAATGTGCAGGGATATTTCTTTAGCTATCCGCTGCGCGAGCGTGAAGTGCTTTCCGCATTTGCCAAAGAGGTCATTGAAGAAGGACTGTGCAATGTCTGACTTCTTTCACCCGGTAAAGCGCATGTTGACGGTTTTTGCCCTGTTAATAGCGTTAGCAACGCCATGCTTAGCAGGCTCTCCCCTGCCGATACACACGCTGGAGCAGATCGCCAGCAAGAAAAGCATTACCCTTGGTTATCAGGATGATGCGTTTCCTTTCTCCTGGCAGAATGGCAACGTACCTGCCGGCTATTCCATTGATATTTGCAACAGTATCGTCAGCGCGCTCAAGACAAAACTTCAGCTTAAAAAGCTGAAGGTCGAGTGGATAAAAGCTAACTCGGCATCGCAGTTTGTCCTGATTAAAAATCACATGGCAGACATCATGTGTATCCCGGCCTTTTATTCAAAAAGTCGCCACAGCATTAGCGAGTTCTCGCTGCCGTTTTATTTTTCAAGCACCCGCTTCGTCATGCGTAAAAATGAAAGCAACGACAATCTGGCAGAGCTTTCCGGACATAGCGTACTGGTAAAAAGCGGCACGATTTACGTTGAGCAACTGCAAAAAGTGAATGCCGCCAATGACCTGGATATTAATATTCAACTCGATACCAACAACATTACCGCCTTCAATGAACTGAAGAATGGTGAGTATTCTGCACTGATCTCCAGTACGGTTTTACTCAAAGGGATGATCGCGCAAACGCCTAATCCTGATGACTATGAACTTTCCGATATTGCGCTCAGCACCCCGCTACCGGCGGGCTTGTTACTACCGTTACACGATAAAGAATTTAAAGAATTTGTTGATGACACGCTCTCTTCCCTGATGATCAGCAACGAATTTACTGCGCTGTACAAAAAATGGTTTCAGTCACCGATTCCGCCGAAAGCCATTAATTTAAACATTCCCATGTCAGATAACCTGAAAGCATTAACGTCTGCTAAAAAGAAGATCAGTTTTGATTATGAAAAATATAATTAATCGTGAGATGACAAGGGTGAAGCGTACGGCGCAATGGCTGTTTTTACTGGCAGGCCTCGTCATCTCCCCCGCACTGATGGCGCAACAGAACGCTGCGACGCTCGATCATATTCAGAGCAGCAGCGTGCTCAACGTGGGTTATCGCCAGCTGCCGCCATTTTCTTTTACTGACCACAATGGCAAAGTCACGGGTTATACCATCGCGGTATGCAACATGATTGCCGATAAGTTGCGCCAGTATCTGAAGCTCAACAATTTAACCATTCATTATATTCCCGTGAATTTTTCCGAACGTTTCTCCGCATTAAACTCGCGTAAAATAGATATGGACTGTGGCGTAAATACCAATGCGCCGGAGCGGACCTCCAGCGTGTCGTTTTCTGAAAACTATTACACCGCAAAGATGCGCATCATCTCATTACGTAAAAATAATATACAGTCAATTGCCGATCTTAAAGGTCGCACGGTGAGTCTGACCGGAAGCTCAAAAGATTTGCTGGAATTTAATAAAGCAAACAGAGAGCAACACCTTAATATTTCAACGATTACCAGCACCACCATAAAGGGCGCATTTGAGAAGATGGCGCATAATGAATCTGCTGCTTTCTTTGTTGATGATATTCTGGCCTGGCCGCTAATTAATCATAGCGAGCAACCTGAACTGTTCAGCGTCTCTTCTGAGAGCATCGGCAATGAGATGCACTATGCCATTATGATGAGGAAAAACGATCCGCAGTTTGTGACGTTTGTTAACAGTACGCTGAAAGATTTTTTTGCTTCGCCGGCCAACGTGCAATTACGTAAAAAGTGGTTGTCCCCCTGGTCCTGCGAAAAGCTGAAAAACCCGTCTCCGGGCAGTTGTCAGCATAGCCATTGAACATTATCCGCCGCTGCTTACGCCATCGCCTGCTGCGCCTGTGGAAAATCCCCGGGGCGCTGCTGCTATTGCTGTCAGTCCATTCGCTACGCGCGGCCTGGGATTTTGCCAATATTCAACAAAAGTCCGATGCGCTTTATGGCCCGGCTACACCAGAAGCGCAGCAACGAATCCGCGCCTGGCAACAGCTTCTGCTCCAGTTACGTAATGCTGACGAGCAAACGCAATTACGCGCTGTAAATCAATTTTTTAATGAGAAGATCCGCTATACCGAAGACATTGATGTCTGGCATAACGTCGATTACTGGGCAACCCCTATCGAGTCGCTGCGCAAAGGTGAGGCAGATTGTGAAGACTACGCGATCGCCAAATATTTCACCCTCCGCCAGTTGGGCGTATCCGAAGACAAACTTCGCATCACCTATGTTAAAGCCCTGCGTTTAAACCGCGCGCACATGGTGCTGACCTGGTACGCCACCCCTGAGGCGATTCCTTTGGTTCTCGACAGTCTGACCAGCACTATTTCTCCTGCGACGCAGCGCATGGATTTATTACCTGTCTACTCCTTTAACAACACCGGCCTTTGGCTTCCCGGCAATCAAAACAATAAACGCGTTGGGGACAGCAAGAGGCTTTCTCGCTGGCAGCAAGTTTTCACAAAAATGCGGGAAGAAGGCTTCCCGATGGATAAATAGGAATCGCCCGTGTCTCTTTTTAAACAGTTACTTCTGGCAATCTCTCTCTTTATGATGGTTGTGTTCAGCGGCAATTTTATTGTGACGCTGGAGAGTTCTCGCAATCAGTCCAATAACCAGCTCCTTTCACATGCCCAGGATGCCGCAACGGCGCTAGGCGTTTCGCTAACGCCCAACGTCAACGACCCGGCAATGATCGAGCTGATGGTCAGCTCCATTTTCGATAGCGGTTACTACAAAAAAATCCGCATCGTCGATCTGGCAAACGGCAAAATAATGCTTGAGCGTAGCGCGGTAGCGACAATTCCCAACGTCCCCGCTTGGTTCGTCGATCTGGTGGATGTCACCCCGCAAACTGGTGAAGCAACGATTATGCGCGGTTGGCAGCAGGCTGCTCGCGTGGAAGTGACCAGCGATCCTATCTTTGCCGTGCAGCGTCTGTGGGACAATACCTTAGGTAATCTGCTGTGGATGCTGTCCTGTAGCCTCGCCTGCTTAATCGCCGGCAGTTTGCTGCTACGCAAACTGCTGCGCCCGCTCAATTACATGGCAAAACAATCCGAAGCTATTACCCGTCGCGAGTTTCTGACACTCCACGAGTTACCCAAAACGCCGGAATTACGCCGCGTTGTAGGCGCCATGAATTTAATGGCAGCTAAGCTTAAATCGTTATTTGAAGAACAAGCTATCTACAGCGAACGCTTGCACAATGAAGCTTATCTCGACAGCCAGACCGGGGTTGCCAACCGCCGGGCATTCGATATGCAGCTCCAGGCGCGACTGAGTGATACCGATACGGCACCAGGATATCTGATGCTGGTTCGCGTTCAGGATTTAGGTGGCCTGAATCAGCGCTTTGGCGGACCGCATACTGATAAGCTGTTGCTCAACATCGCCAACCTGCTGAACGCGCACAGAGAAAAGTATGCCCCTCTCGACAGCACGCTCGCCCGCATTCGTGGCGGTGAGTTCGCCCTACTCTGCCCTGGCGTCACACATGGTGAGATGTTGGATTTATGCAATTCGCTGTGCCAAAAACTCACGGCCTTTTACGCCACCGGAATGTCAGACCAACAGCCGGTTGCCTATACCAGCATGGTGCCATTCAGCGCCGGAGAAAATGCTCAGTCATTGCTGATCCAGGCCGATCGCCTGCTGGTTGAAGCGGAAACACACACCAACCATCAGGTCGTTCCAACCACTGAAATACCTGCAGCTACAGAAGATCAGCATTTGTGGTTTGTTCGTCTGGAGCATGCGCTGGCAAATCAACAGTTCCAGCTGGTTTATCAGCCGGTGGTCGATTGCCGCCAGCCGGATAAAATCCTGCATTACAAGGTGCTGTCGCGCATTATTGATGAGCAGGGTAACGCTATTACCGCGGGGCGGTTCTTGCCCTGGATCCACCGCTTTGGCTGGAGTCATCGACTCGATAAAGTCATGTTGAAGCTCACATTGAACCAGTTGAAAACCGCGCCTGGAAAACTAGCGTTGAGTATCTCCGGCAGTTCTGTCGCCAGCGCGACCGCCATTGCAGACCTGCTCAATCCGTTACGGTACTCACCGAAATTAGCCAGCAAGCTGATTCTGGAACTGGATGAAAATCAGTTACCAGGCCCCCATCAGATGGCGGCATTTGTTAAAGCCGTAGGTCAGCATCGCTGCGCGCTGGGACTGCAACACTTCGGTAGCCGTTTCGATATGATCGGTCATCTGTCGCAATGGGGTCTTGCCTATCTGAAAATCGATAGCAGCTATATCCGCAAAATTGATGAGGAAAATGATAAGCGTTTGTTTATTGAAGTATTGTGCAGTGCCACGCGCAGTATTGATTTGCCGCTCATTGCCGAACGTGTTGAAACGGAAGGTGAGCTTATGGTGCTGCAAGAATTAGGGATTGATGGAGCAATGGGGCAATTATTAGGTGAGCCCGCGCCATTGTGATAAAACTGGCGTCTTGATACGCCTTTGTATAGCCGGATAGCGCTGCGCTTATCCGGCCTACAAATTGCCTGCATCAGCTAAAATATACGATCATCGTTGCCAAGCAGTTGTTCTAACCCGCCAAGTTCCTGGCGCGCGTTCGCGCGATTCATTAATTTAACCTGCGCCATCGGCGGAAGATCGGTAATGGCAATCACGCCTTTACGGATCAACAGGTAAATCAAATCGTCGAGCACGCGAACCATCTCCAGGTCGCTTTTTTGCAGCATCGCTAAAGCCTGCTGGTTGTCATTTTCAGGACTTTTTGCCACGCCTTCTGTCTGCACGTTTGCAGCAGATGAATCAGAATTCATATCAGTGCCTTTTCATTTTGCATGACGCTGCTGCCCTGTTTATACAGGGCAACAGGCAATCGTTAGTGAGTGTGATTTTGATCGGGTTTGGCTATCAGGTGATCCAACGAGTAGCTCGGAGAATGCAGATCGCTGCTTGCCGGAGTAGACAGCGCGGTATCAATCCCATGCGCCACCTTCGCCGGGCTGGCGATCAGGTGATGATCGCCGCCGCTTTGAATGTACTTCGCAATATCCACACCTTCATGCAGTTCACGCGCCAGATCGCTAAGATCGACTTTTTCAAGTACGCCCTTCGCTTTATCGTCAGCGCTGAGCACCGCTGTCGCCTGGCCGTGTCCGGTCGCTGCTGGTGCGTAAGACAGAGATAATGCGTTGTCATCGAACAGGTTGTGCAGCGCCTTCGGCAAGGCCGCCAGTGGCCCTTTGCCTGCCGAGTGCCCCCTGTGCGTCACCAGATCTTCCATCGTGACGTTAACCTGTTGTCCGTATGACATCACGTTACCGTGGCTATCATGCGCTTCAACGCTCACTTCAACCTTGTTATGCCCGCCGTGGAATGCTGAAGAGTCTGCAGGGATATCAAAACGCAGCTCGTTATGGTCAAGATGCAAAGTCGTGTCGAACTCATGACCGTTAACCATCGCTTTGACATGATCGCCATCCTGCATATCGCCCGTGACGCTACCGGTGATGTGCGTGACAGATGTCTGTGCTTCCGTCTGCGAAATATGGTTATCGCCGGTGATTTTATCGACCACGATGCTGGCATCGGCGTGAGTATCAAGGATCAGGTTTTTGTGATCGCTCACGTCCAGCGTATTGCCCGCCGCATCACGTAACGTCGTCTTCACCTGAACGTCGTTGTTGCCTTCGTTCAGATACGCATTCGATATTGCCGCCTGGTAACCCAGCGTATGGGTCGCAGGATCGGCAACTATCGTAGCAATGGTGTCATGGCCATTAACGCTGACCGTGACCGTTCCACCCGCCTGCGCATCGCCCGTGACCGTCCCGCGAATCAAGGTATCCGTTAGCGATTCTTTCTGGTTCACAACGTTGTCGCCCGCGATACCATCAGTGATGGTAATCGTGCCGTCAGCATGCGTATCCAGCACCACGTTTTTCTGATCGTGCACCTCTAACGTGTTGCCTGCAACATCGTGTAACGTCGTTTTCACCTCAACCTTATTGTCGCCCTCATTCAGGTACGTTCCTGGAACCGCAACCTGATAAACCGTCGAGGAGCCAGGCACCAACGTAGCCTTCATATTGTTGCCGTTGATACTCACTTCAACGACATCGGTCGGGTGCGTATCGCCGGAAACCGTAAATTTAATCACCGTATCTGACTTCGATTCATTCAGGTTAACGACGTTGTCACCTGCGATGTGGTCATTAATGGTAATTGCACCGTTGGCCTGCTCATCAACAGAATAGGTATGCGTCGATGTTGCGGTGAACGGGTTTCCCGGCGCGTCATGCCCGGTAACCTTCACATCAATTGATGTGTTGGCGCGCAGAACGGCGGAATCCACGTCAATCTGATAACCCAAATCACCGTTGCTCAGCGTAATGACTTTGCCATTAACCGAAGTGCTGCCGATGGTTAAAGTCACCGGATCGTCAAACTGCGCATCGCCGCCGACATGGCCGCTGATGGTGACCTTCTGTCCCGATAACTCCTGGTGGTTGAGAACGTTATCCGCGGTGACGCTGTCAACGCTAACGGTGCCAGAAGCCACGCGATCGATGGCGATCGTCTTATCAGTAGCAATTTGCTGGCGGTTACCGGCATCATCATGGGCGACAACGTGGGCGGTAATATGCTGGTCGTGAACCAGATCAACCGTACTGGCTTCAACACGGAACACCTTATGGCCACCGCTGTCGGTGACTTTCGCCGTGAGATCCTTACCATTGACGGTGACGGTGACCAAATCGTCAACCTCAACGTCGCCGGTCACAGAACCGGTGATGGTGGTGGTCGGCTTCCCGGCTTCAACGTTATTCAGCACGTCATCATTGGACACGGTATCCAGCACAATCGTCGCATCCACGTGATCGTCAATGACCACGGTT
Source organism: Citrobacter sp. Cpo221 (assembly GCF_030332345.1). Taxonomy (NCBI): domain Bacteria; kingdom Pseudomonadati; phylum Pseudomonadota; class Gammaproteobacteria; order Enterobacterales; family Enterobacteriaceae; genus Citrobacter; species Citrobacter sp. Cpo221. The sequence goes on along the minus strand of NZ_JAOWIA010000052.1, from coordinate 135,775 downwards.
TTGTCATACGTCGCAGGCTGGCTATTACCTGCCGCATCATGACCCGTCACGCTGACGTGAATGGTAGGATCGGCCTGCAAATCCGCGGTGCTGACGAACGCTTTATACCCCAACTGCCCGTTCATATGCGGCAATTCAATGACCGTCGCCTCAACCGGATTGCCATTAACGGTGATATAAACCTTATCGTTTTTGTGTACGTCACCACCGACGGTGCCGCTGACTTCGACCGTACCGGCTTTGATCTCATCCGCATTGATCACATCATCGCCGCCCACGGTGTTAACCGTTACCGTTGCCGTCGCAGTGGTATCAACAGAAAACGCTTTGGTGATATTGGCATCCTGGACGTTGCCGTGATTATCGTGGCCGGTCACCGTAGCCTCGATGGAATGGTCGGCCACCAGGTCTGATGTATTGACATCAACGGTGTAGTGCTTAGTCGCATCAATCTTCGCGGTATAAGTTTGACCGTTAACCTTCAGCGTCACGTTTTCCCCCGGGTTGACGTCACCCGACACGGAACCGCTCACCGCAATCGTAGGCCGTCCTGTTTCCTGTGCGTTCAGAACGTTATCGGCGGTAATATTATCGACCGTAACACCCGCATCGGCTTTGAGATCGACGTCAACGTGCTTAGACGTCGAGCCGATGCCGGTATTCCCGACCGCATCGGTGGCGCTTACCGAGGCGGTAATGTCCGATTTATTACGCAGATCGTTGATGCTGACTTCCTTCGACCAAACCAATTGGCCGTGATCGGCATGCACCTCGGCGGTTAAGGTATTACCATTCACCAGCAGCGAGACTACGCTGCCGTCATGAATGCCTTCACCGCTGACCGTACCGCTGATCGTTGTTTTACCGCTTTGCGCTTCTTTGCCGTTGATCACGTCATCGCCGGCAACCTTGTCCATGGTGATGTGGACCGGATTATCGGTATCGACCTGAATAGTTTTCGGCACGCTCGAAGTGTCGCTGCCCGCCGAGTTACTGACGGTAATGGATACGTCAAACGTCGGATGTGCCTTAAGTTCGGACGAAGGAACATCAACCAGCCAGGTCATTTCCCCCGGCAGCCCCGGAATCTCACTCACTTTACCGGTGTAGTGATGGTTATTGAGAGTGACGGTCACGTCATCGCCAACGTGGGCATCGCCGGTCACCCGGCCGCGAATCGGCGTGGTCGGTTTTTGCGCTTCAGCGCCGTTGAGAACGTCATCGCCCGTTACCTTATCAACGGTAAGATGCACCGTCGGCTGATGTAGTTGTGTGAGTCCTGTCCCCGGCGTTGTCGGTGGGGTGTGCATACCAAAAGGCGTATTGGCTGGAGTATAGGTATTATTTACCCACGGAAGATCTATAAATTTATGCTCTACCGCCGTCGCGGTGTTGCCATGATCATCATGGGTGGTGATGGAGACAGTGATATTGCCGTCGTTATTCCAGTACGAAGTCAGAATATCCAGAGTGTAGCCCAGTTTCCCATCCGGGAGGGTAACAACATGCGTTTCCAGATGCGTGTTGTTTCCCACATCAACTGTAACCAAATCATTAAGCTTCGCGTCAGGAGCAACATGTCCGGTTACCGTCACAAATTCGGGGTGGTTTCCTGCTGGCAGGTCCCAACCTCGCCAGTTCATCGCAGAGTCAATAGTAATCCCGGCATCTGCATGGGTATCAATATCAACCGGCATATCATCATGCCCGTGAGCAACGTTGCCTGCCGCATCTTTTGCCGTCACCTCGGCATGGATATTCGAATCCATCAACAGATCGAGCGTTGAAACCTCGGTGCTAAATACATGCTTACCGTGGTCATCATGAACCTGCGCATAGTAGGTCTGATGGTTAATGGTCAGTTCAACCAGGTCGCCCACCTTCACATCACCGCCCACGCTACCGGTCACGGTGGTCAGCGGGTTTTGCGCCTCTTTGTAGTTGATAACCGCGTCGTTATCGTCCGTCACCAGCGGGTCGATATGGACGATAGCCTCGGCGCGATCGTCAATTGTCACCGAGCTTGTCGCATCCGCCTTCGCGGTATTGCCGTAAGGATCGGTGGTGGTAATGGTTGCCGTGATATGCGGATCGTTTTGCAGCCATTGGGTATCCACATCAATGTGATAACCCAATGTACCCAGATTCGGCAGGTCAACCACAGTGGTATCGACCTGATGACCGCCGATGGTCAAATGAACCGTATTCCCCACCTGCGCATCGCCCCCCACCGTACCACTGATGGTTGTTTTAGGCGCCTGCAGTTCAGTGCCGTTCAGAACGTCATCACCCGTCACGCGATCGATGGTGATCGCGGCAAGAGCCTGATTGTCCAGATTAACGTCATGATGCGCCACAATATGGGCATGGTTCTGCGCCGCGTCGGTGATATCCATTGACACTTCAATATGCGGGTTAGCCACCAGGTCGGACGTCGATACGACCATCTTGTAACCCAACCGATTGCCGCTAATCACTTCAACAAAACCAGGATACGAATGGCCGTTGATCGTCATAACCAGCGGATCGCCCGGATGAACCTCGCCGGTCACAGTGCCGGTGACAGCGGTGGTGGTCTGATGCTGTTCGACATCATTCAGCGTGTTGTCTGGCGTAACGGAATCGATCGTAATCGTCGCATCCACGCGGGTATCAATCACTACCGTAGTCTGCGCATTGGCCGTTGCCGGGTTGCCTGCCACATCTGTGGTGCTGACGGTGGCCGTTAAATGCGGGTCAGCCAGCAGGTCGGGGGTACTGACTTTTATGCTATACCCGAGATAACCACCCTGATCGGTGACTTTCCCGGTCAGGGTATGACCATTCACGGTAAGGTAAACGGTATCATTGACGTGTACATCACCGCCGACTCTGCCAGTCACAAAGGTAAATGGCTGGCGGGATTCATCGCCGTTGACCATATTATCGCCGGTGACAGGATCGATAGTCAGCAACGCTTTCGCATGCAAATCCACCGCCATATCATGCGTGGCTTCGGCTTTCTGCAGGTTATGGACGCCATCTTCGCCAACCACCCGCGCAACAATATGCGGATCTTTCACCAGATCGCCCGTCAGCACATCCAGCTTATAGCCCAGCGCATTATTGTGCTCAGGGAGTTTCTGTACCGTTGTGTCATAGTGGTGACCATTGACGGTAACGGTCACTTTATCGCCAATATGCACATCACCAGAAACGGTACCCATCACTTCGGTGGTATGTTTTGTAGACTCGGCGCCGTTAATCATATTGTCGCCCGCCACGGTATCGATGGTAATCCCAGCCAGGGCGTGATGATCAATATGCACTTTATGCGTCGTAGACACGACAACTTCGTTACCCACCGCGTCATGCGACGTTACGCTAGCCTTGAAGGTGACATCTTTGTCCTGGTTGCCCTGGTTGTTGCTAAAATCTGAAGAAAGGACCGGGATTTGATACCCCAACTGACCGTTACCCAGAACGAGAACCTTACCGGTATACGTGTGACCGTTAATCTCAACGCTCACATCATCGTTAACCTGGGCATCTTTACCGACAACGCCACTAACCAACTGCCAGGTCTTATCTAACTCTAAATGGTTGAGTATGTTGTCGTCAGTCACCTTATCAATCGTAATGCTCGCCTCAGCATGCAGATCAATATGCACCATATGGTCGTGCGTTACCGTTGATGGGTTACCGTGTTCGTCAACGGTTGAGATGGAGACATGGACCTTCTGGTCACTGCCATCTTTCAAGTTATCGGTGCTGACTTCAATGCTGTAGCCCAGCGAGTGGTCAGGCAGTTCGAATACCTTGCCCTGATAGGGTTTGCCATTGAAGGTCAAGGTGACGATATCATCTTTCTGCGCATCGCCGCCGACCGGCCCTGTGATGGTTGTCTTATGCAGTTCGGACTCGGCTTTACTGATAATGTCATCACCGGCGACGGTATCAATGCCGATAGAGGCACTGGCGTTAAGATCCAACCCAACGCTGCGTTCCGCGGTTGCCGTGGTTTCGTTTCCATGATCGTCCGTGGTATGAATGCTCGCGTGAATCACCGGATCGTTGACCAGGTTCTGGGTATCAACCGGGATCTGGTAGCCCAAGCCACCGTTCGCCAGCTTCACCACCTCACCAGAGTACGGATGACCATCAATCACCAGCTCAACGGTATCGTGCTCTTTCGCATCGCCGCTCACCGAGCCACTGATAGTGGTCTTACCGTTATTGTCCGTCGATTCCTTGATGTTGATGACGTTATCAGCCGTCACGCCATCAATGGTGATATGCGACTGCGTGTACATATCGCTACTGATGGTTTTCGTCTCTGAATGCGTGACGCTGTTCCCCGCCACATCGGTGGAGGTGACAGACACGGTTATTTGCGGGTGGGTCATCAGCATATGAGTATTGACCGGGAAGCTAAAGCCCAGCCCGCCGCCCGCCAGCGTGATAACGGCACCTTGCATCACCACAACGCCATCCAGCTTCAGGATCACCGTATCACCTACTTTCGCATCCGCGCCAGTCACGGTGCCAGTGATTGGCGTCATGCCGCCGTTGGCGGAAAACTCCTTGATATTGATAACGTTGTCGCCAGCGACAGTACCAATATGCACTTGGTTTTCGGCGTAGTTATCGATATGTACGTTGTGGTTGCTGGTGGCAATAGCCAGGTTACCTGCCGCATCGTGGGAGATAACCGTCGCCTTGATGTTGACATACTTATCCTGGTGGCCCTGGTTGTCACTGAATGCCGACGAGTCGACCGGGATTTGGTAGCCCAGCTTACCGTTATTCAGCGTGATAACTTCACCCGTAAACTTGTAGCCATTAATTTCAAGGCTGACAACATCGTGAACTTTCACATCGCCGCCGACGCTACCGCTGATGATTTGCTTAGTCATATTCAGTTCAGCATGGTTCAGGGTGTTATCAGCAGTAACATCATCAATCGTAATGCTCGCCTCAGCGTGCAGATCGATATGCACCATATGCTCGGACGTTGCCACTGCTGTATTGCCGTGTTCGTCAACGGTTGAGATGGAGACATGGATCTTCTGGTCGCTGCCATCCATCAGTGTGTCGGTGTCGACCTCAATGCGGTAGCCCAGCGAGTGGTTAGCGAGTTCAATAACCTTGCTGGTATAGGTTTTACCGTTGAAGGTTAAGGTGACGGTATCATCTTTCTGCGCATCGCCGCCGACCGACCCTGTGATGGTTGTCTTATGCAGTTCGGACTCGGTTTTACTGATAGTGTCATCACCGGCGACGGTATCAATACCGATAGAGGCGCTGGCGTTAAGATCCAGCCCAACGACATGTTTCGTCACCGCCGTCATTTCGTTGCCATGATCGTCCGTGGTATGAATGCTCGCATGGATAAGCGGGTTGGCTAACAGATCCTTAGTCTCTACAGGGATATGGTAAACCAGATTGCCGTTTGCCAGCTTTTCCACTTCACCCGAATAGTGTTGACCATTAATCACCAGCTCAACGGTATCGTACTCTTTCGCATCGCCGCTTACCGTACCACTGATGGTGGTCTTGCCGTTATTGTCCGTCGATTCCTTGATGTTGATGAAGTTATCAGCGGTCACGCCATCAATGGTGATATGCGACTGCGTATACAGGTCGGCGCTGATGGTTTTGGTTTCAGAATGCGTGACGCTGTTCCCCACTGGGTCCGTAGAGGTGACAGAGACAGTAAATTCCGGATGAGTTACCAGCTTATGGCTGTTTACCGGAATGCTATAGCCCAGCCCACCGCCCGCCAGCGCGATAACCGAACTGTGAATCACCGCGCCCCCCTTCAGCTCCAGGGTAACCACATCACCCACTTTCGCATCCACGCCGGTCACGGTACCAGTAATTAGCGTGATCCCGCCGTTGGCTAAAAATTCCTTGATATTAATAAGGTCATCACCCGCGACGGTATCAATATGCACCGCGTTTTCCGCGAAGTTGTCGATATGCACGTCGTGGTTGCTGGTGGCAATTGCCAGGTTACCTGCCGCATCGTGGGAAATGACGCTGACGTGGACCATCACGTCTTTCAACACATGACCGACGTTGTCAGAGAATGCTGATGAATCCACCTCGATGCGGTAGCCGAGGGTATTTTTCCCGGTATCAATCACCTGGCCGTGATACTGATGGCCGTTGATCTCCACCAGCACCGGGTCGCCCGCTTTCGCATCTTCCCCGCGAACGTTCCCGGTAATTGTCTGCTTCGCCGCCGACAGCTCAGTAAAGTTCAGGGTGTTATCGTCGGTCACATTGTCGATAGTCAGCGCGTTATGCGCCTGGGTATCCAGTACCACGGTGCGGTGCGTAATTGCAGTAGCTTCATTGCCTACCGCGTCATGGCTGACCAGCGTCACCTGCACATCGTTGGCCCCCTCTTTGAGGGTTGCGGAAGGCACAACGATTTCATAGCGGAGCTGACCATGATCGTCGAAAACCGTGCCGTGAAACGCTTTGCCCTGAATGGTCAACGTGACCGGATCACCCGCTTTCGCATCACCGCTGGCAACGCCAGAAATAATGGTCGGCATACGAAACTCATTAGCGTTTACAACATCATCATTCGCCACCGTTTCAATGGTCACGGCATTTTGCGCATACAGATCGTTATCGACATGATGATCCGTGGAAACAATGGTGGTGTTTCCTGCGTCGTCAGTAGAGGTTAATGTAGCGTGAATGTTCGGTTCATTCAGTAACCCCTGGGTCAGTACCGGGATGGTATAAGTCAGAGTCCCATTACCTGGGTCGGTAACAACGCCGGTATATTCGTTACCATCAACCAATAAAGTGACGATATCGCCGGGTTTAGCATCGCCGCCGACCGCCCCGTGGATCAGGGTTTGCGGCTGACGTGACTCTTCGTAGTTAATGAGGTTATCCGGCGTGACGTTTTCAACGCTAATACTGATATTTGGCCCGGTAATATCAATCAGCGCATGGTCAAAACTTTCAGCCGTTCGTCCCGTCACATCGGTCGCGATTGCCACCACTGTTACATTTCCCGGAACCAGTCCCCCCAGATCGGCATCAATATTCCAGTGCCCGTTGCTCACCGGAACAGTAACGGTAAATGTGTTTTTTTGGCTATCAGTGAAGGTGAGTGTGATGTGATTTTGATTACTGGTGCCGCTTAAATGGGCCTGGTGGAATTCATTTTTGTTAATGAAACCGTCGTTGCCGGCAAACTCGGTAATTTGCACCTCTGGCGGGAAAACACTCGCGGAACCGGCATCAATCCCCCCAACTGGCAAGTTGATATCCCAGTTCGGACTTCCCAGACCTTTGGTGTTAAAACCTGCTGTCGGATCAACCACCTGCCCGGTCAATTCAAGCTGAACCAGAGTGTGACCACCGCCGCCGCCTTCTAAGGTTACCGGCGCTTCATTACCTGCAGCCGTGGCTTCCAGCACCTGCGTCGGGTCAGCGCCATCGGCAATGGCCTTTTGTGCGGCGGCAATATCCTGAGCGCTACTTTCCGGATTATGGCTGGCCTGTAGCCCGTGGTCGCCCCAATGGCTATTACGGCCTATATCCAGCGTTTTTCCGTCTGGTAAAGAGATACTTACCGCGCCGCTGGCACCGGTCACAATTTCTTCACCGCTATATACCCTGTCGCCTTCATGAACCAGTCGTTGTGCACCATTGGCATCAACCACGTAAACCTGTCCAATAATTGCTTTGATCACACCGAGTAATTTGCTCACCGTAACCTCACTTAATTACCATCATTATTTTTATAAACTCGTTAATATATTAACGAACAAATATCACATTCAGTTAATGTAGACATTAATATCTCAATGTAGAAAAAAACACATTTTATAGAATGCAATTACATGAGACTTGACTGGCAAATGAATATAATAAAAAATAACCAAAAATAAAACACGATGTGACAAAACATGTCGCTGAATAGCTGATTACAGCCATCAATTAAGATAATTCACATTTGTTAATTAATATAACGTGTTTGTAAAAATGGATGATAGCGATGACAACTGGATGTCATAACCGTGAGATATAGGGCATTCATGTCATGAAGAAGCTTTTAGTTTTTCTGCTTTCATGTTTTTCAATAAATGCAGTAAATGCAGAAGACTTACAAAATACAGTTAAAGATGCATTAGCCAATCATCCTGAAGTTAATGCTGCAATTAATAGCCGTTTTTCCTCAGAGCAAGATCTGCGGGCCGCACAAGGTGGTTATTTACCATCACTAAATTTAAACGCAGAGGCCGGGCGCAAAAATGTTGATGATGCAACTACCCGCGCGACTGGTCGCAATAACGGCCTGACTCAGTCCCCTAACGAGGCGACTATCAGCCTTGAGCAAAATGTGTTTAACGGCTTTGCGACCAACAGCGAAGTGGCACGACAAAAAGCGACCGTAGACTCACGCGCTTACAGCGTGATGAACACCAGCGAAAGCACCGCTTATGCGGTGATTCAGGCCTATTTCGACGTGCTGCAACGCGAAGAGTTTGTGCGCCTTGCTGAAGACGATCTGGCGAACCACGAACGCATTTACGACCAGATAAAACTGCGTACCGATCAGGGCGTTGGGCGCTCCGGGGACTTTATGCAGGCCGAAGCGCGTCTGGCACAGGCGCGTAACAACCTGTTGACCGAGCAGACTAACCTTGAAGACGCGAAAACTACCTTTGTCAGCGTGACGGGCATGGATCCGCAGGGTTTAAGCCAGCCAGAGAGCATTGACTCTCAGCTGCCAACCTCGCTGGAAGATGCCAAAAGTCGGATGGAAAAAAATAATCCATTACTGAAGTCTGCCAATGCGGATATCGAAGCTGCGCACCAGCAGTATGAAGCGTCGAAATCAACCTTCTATCCACGTGTGGACGTTGAGCTTTCACGCGGAATTAGCAACAACACCGATACCACCCGCGCACACACCGAAGAGTGGGAAGCGATGGTCAAACTGCATTACAACCTGTACCAGGGCGGCAGCGACAAAGCCAACATGAACTCCCGTGCTTATCTGCACAAGCAGGCTCAGGATGTACATAATAACACGCTGCGCCAGCTGAATCAGGAGCTGCGCCTGGCCTGGACCGCACTGCAAAACGCACGCGCTCAGCTTCCTTCGGCGGAAGAATACGCCGACCGCAGCGTCAAAGTGCGCACGGCTTATCAGGATCAATTTAGTCTTGGCGAGCGTACGCTGCTGGATTTACTCGATAGTGAAAATGAAGTGTTCTCCTCTAAACGCCGTCTTGTTGAATTACGTTATCTGGCCATGACCAGCGGCTATCGTATTAGCGAACGCACCGGTGAATTAATGAATATTCTAAAAATTACACCTCCGCCATCGGGGCAACCGGTAGATTCAGCAGAAGAAAATAGCTTACCGGAACTTCATTAATAATTATTAATCCCCAATAAATCCCTGACCTGCACGCTTATAATTAGCTTGCTATTATTTAACCGTGCTCGGTCAGAATGGTTGCGAAAATGAGTGCACAAGCCGAATTATTAAATGACGTCCCTGAGAATTACGCTCGTCCTAATTCTCAACATCACGACCCACGTAGCCATAATGACGACCCGTTATTAGATAGCTTACTGATTCTGTGTTCTCTGCACGGTAAACCGGCGAGTCGTTCAACATTAAGCAGTGGCCTGCCATTAGAAAACGATCGGCTCACGCTAAATATATTTCCACGCGCGGCGGCAAGGGCCGGTTTAAAGGCGCGAGTCGTCACGCGCACGCTCGATAAAATTCCGGCAATGTCTCTGCCTGCTGTCTTGTTATTGAACGCAGGGGGAACCGGGGTGTTGTTGGCATGGAACGATGACGGCAGCGCCCGCTTTATGCCCAGCGAAAGCGAAGGTGGGGAAATTTGCGTTGATGCCGCCACGCTTGAGCAAAACTATGCGGGCAAAGTCATTTTTGCGCATCCGCGCCACGAATTCGATTTGCAGGCAGAGGCTTTTTTGCCGCGTACCAAATCCTGGTTTAAAGACACGCTGAAGCTGTCACGTTTTCTGTATATGGATGCGGTATTGGCCAGTCTGTTAATCAACCTGATTGCGCTCGGCACACCGCTCTTTACCATGAATGTGTATGACCGCGTCGTGCCAAACCAGGCAACGGTCACACTATGGGTGTTGGCAGTCGGCATCTGCCTGGCTTTTGTCTTTGATCTGATTTTAAAAATGCTGCGCGGTATCTGCCTTGATATTGCAGGTAAGAAAAGCGATCTCATCATCTCTTCAACCCTGTTTGAGCGCATTGTCGGTATGGAGATGAAAGAGCGCCCGGCACGCGTGGGCAGCTTTGCACAAAACATTCACGAGTTTCAGTCGCTGCGTGATTTCCTCTCATCACTCACTCTGACGACAATTATCGATTTGCCCTTCACCCTGTTACTGCTGATTGTTATTGGCATTATCGGCGGCGCGCTGGCCTGGATCCCGGTACTGACATTACCGATTGCCCTGTTGTGCAGTTGGGCACTACAAAAACCGGTCAACGCTGCTGTGGCAAAAACCATGAGCCTCGCCAGCGAACGCCAGGCGCTACTGATTGAAACCCTGAGCAGTCTGGATGCCATCAAAGTGAATAATGCCCAGAGCGAACGCCAGTTCCAGTGGGAACAAACGCTGGGTAGCCTGAGCCGTCTTGAACTGCGGGTGAAAACCTTATCCAGCCTGGCCAGCAACCTCACCGGTTGGTTCCAGCAAATTTCAGGCGTGGTGATGATCATCGTCGGGGTGTACATGATTATCGACGGCAAACTGAGTATGGGTGGCTTGATCGCCTGCTACATGCTCAACGGTCGGGCACTCATGCCGCTGGGCCAGCTCACCGGCCTTATCGCCCGCTATCAGCAGGCGAAGCTGACCATCAAAAATACTGAGAAAATGATGTCGCTGGCGCAGGAGCGCCGTGCGGATGAAAATCCACTCAAGCGTGAACAGTTACAGGGCAGCATTGAATTTCGCGATGTGGATTTCAGCTATCCGGAGCAACAAAACCTGTCGCTGCACAAAATTAATCTGACAGTTCAACCCGGTGAACGCATCGGCATTATCGGGCGCAGCGGTTCCGGTAAAAGTTCACTGAGTAAACTTATCGTCAATTTATACCAGCCGAGCGCCGGGAACCTACTGATCGACGGTATCGACTCTCGTCAGTTGGATGTGAACGATCTGCGCCACAGCATCGGCTACGTGCCGCAGGACATCCAGCTATTCAATGGCACACTGCGCGATAACCTGCTGTGCGGGGCTCGCTATGTCGATGACGAAACCATGCTGCGAGCGGCAGAACTGGCGGGCGTCAACGAATTCGCACGCCTGCATCCCGACGGCTATAACCTGCAGGTCGGCGAACGCGGCTCCCAGCTTTCCGGCGGGCAGCGACAAGCTGTAGCCCTCGCACGCGCGCTGTTGCTTGATCCCCCTCTCCTGCTACTGGATGAACCCACCAGTTCGATGGATAACACCAGCGAAGAGAAGATCAAACACGCGCTGGCCCCCTGTATCGCGGGAAAAACGTTATTACTGGTCACACACCGCGCTTCCATGCTGTCGCTGGTTGACCGTCTGATTATTGTTGATAAAGGTCGCATCATCGCAGACGGTCCGAAAGCGGTAGTGATGGATGCGTTGAAAAAGGGGCAAATTAATGCGTCTCGCTGATTTCCTGACTCGTGCCCGCCGCCACATGCAGCACTATTTTCGCGGTCGGGATGAAAATCAAACCGACAGTATTAATGAGGTCAGCCAGGCCATTATTGATGACGCCCCAAGGGTGATTCGACTAACGCTGTGGGTGATCCTTGCGCTGGTAGTGCTGTCCTTCATCTGGGCAGGCTTTGCAAAAATTGATGAGGTCACACGCGGTGAAGGCAAAGCGATCCCTTCATCAAAACTGCAAAAAATCCAGAACCTGGAAGGGGGGATTGTTACCGAGCTATATGTGCATGAAGGGCAAATCGTTAACGCCGGAACCCCATTACTGCACCTCGATGACACGCGCTTCGCCTCCAACGTTGGCGAAACTGAAGCCGACAAACTCGGTCTGCGCGCCAAGGTAGAACGCCTGACGGCGGAAGTTGAAAACCGGGACTTTGTGATTTCACCCGAGATAGCCAGCCAGGCGCCGGATGTCGCCCGGGGAGAAACCGAGCTGTACAACAGCCGCCGGGAACAATTTCACAACGAAATTTCCGGGCTTGAAGAACAGCTGGTGCAAAAAAAACAGGAGCTGCGCGACTTTGAGTCAAAGGAGGATCAGTTTAAGCACAGCCTCGGGTTAATCCGTCAGGAAATCAAAATGTCCGAGCCGCTGCTCGCTTCAGGTGCCATTTCAAAAGTCGAACTGCTGCGCCTGCGTCGTACCGAAGTGGAAACCGCCGGGCAGCTCAATTCTATTAGCCTGTCGCTGCCCAAGGCCACGTCAGAAATTAAAGAGATTGAGAATAAAATCGGTGAAAGCCGTGGCCGTTTCCAGAGCGATGCGCTGGCCCAACTCAATGAAGCTCGCACCAATCTGAGTAAAACCCAGGCAAGCGTTAAAGCACTGGAGGATCGGGTGAACCGTACTATGGTCACCTCACCGGTGCGGGGTATCGTCCAGCAGGTGATGGTGAATACTATCGGCGGCGTCATTCAACCGGGCAGCGATCTAGTGGAAATCGTTCCGCTGGATGACAAACTGTTAATCGAAGCCAAAATCCAGCCGCGCGATATCGCCTTCCTCCATCCGGGTCAACATGCGATGGTGAAATTTACCGCTTACGATTACACCATCTATGGCGGTCTGCAAGGCGAAGTAGTGCAGATAAGCCCGGACACCGTTACCGATAAGCAGGGCCGCAGCTTTTATATTGTGCGTTTGCAGACGGATAAAAATTATCTGGGAACAAAAGAGCATCCGATGCTGATCATTCCCGGCATGGTGGCGAGCGTCGATATTCTCACCGGCAAGAAAACGATTCTGAGCTACCTGTTAAAACCGATTATTCGCGCACGCGCGGAAGCACTCAGAGAACGTTGATAGGTTGCGCTCCCTTACATTTTTGCCGGGGAGCGCATGAGTTTATAACGGCGTGCAAAAAGAGAGCTTTCCACGATTCAGGATGATTTTCCCGTCATTAACCAGCTCCTGTAACACCTTATGGATGGCGCTACGCGAGATATGGTTACGGGTCAAAATAAAAGTATACACGGACGTTTTCTCACGAACCCCTGGCTCCATTGCCCAGATATATTTCACGTGTTCAATAATCTGCTCACGTATAGTGCGGTGCGACTGCAACGCCTCACGCTGGAAATAACGTTGAAGATGATGCGTTAAGATATCAAACGCCTGCTTCCATAAGTTTTTAGCGGTAAACAGGAGATCGGCGTTTTGGACGCTCATCGCCCACATTTCACAATCAGTATCACAACGTAAATAGTGACCAGCCACTTCCGTACGCATTTGTGGCAGGCCGAGAATAGCAGGTGCAGAAATACTCACGGTCACTAAATCGTTTTCCACACGATAAACAGAGACAGTCCCTTTCTCCAGAAATAAGATATGTCCATCGGTCTTCAAATCAATACGCTGACGTTTTTTACGTAACGATAGCCAGGCATTATCCGACTTCTTCATTTCATCGCCAACGAGCACTACAGCATTTTCAATTTCTTTCTGGAACATGGGACTCTCTACCGCAAATTATGGCTTAGTCAAAAAGATGGTTAAATTTACTCAGCACTAAAAATAAATGTCAGCTCGCAAACAAGCTGACATTTATTCCCATCTACATCTACCACCGGCATTCCCTGGTGCCATTGACGCGTTAAGGTTCATGCTGTTTTCGCGTGGTGGTGCCAGGCAGTATATGGCGCTGTCCATAAAGAATTAATGGCAATCATCTTTGTCGACATTTTTTCATCTTTCTGTTCTTTGCAGAGTAGCCAAAAAGATACAATTAATTGATTTTAATGGGTTTTATTTTCATTAAAAAGTTATCATTCTTGTTATATCATGATACCAAATTGCAACACTTCGCGGTTCTCGCTGTGGAATCAGGTCCATGCTGGTGGTCTTTATAGGCTCAGTGGTATCATGACTAAACAACCACCAGACGCATCATCAAGAGTAGAGACAATATGTCTGAGACTGGCAATGTCAGTTATCTGATTGAAAATAGAATAATATTTACGCCAGCCACACAATGTCTGGCGCGGGTAGATCACCCCAATCAGCGGATAAAACTCAAACACTCAGCGTCGTTATGTCTTTTATTACTTATTCAACATCGCGGGCAAGTGGTTTCTCAAAACGAATTACTGGAATTCGGTTGGGGTAAAAATCACCGCCAGGTGAGTTTCAACGCCTTTTATCAAAGCATTCTCTCGTTGCGTAAAAGCTTGCAGCAGCTGGAGCTTGAACAACCGCTGATCACAACGATCCCCCGCAAAGGGCTGATCATTCAAGAAGAGTTTGATATTCAGGTCATTGAAACACCGGAGGAGAACTCTGCTTCTGCGGAAGAATCCTTAGCGCCAGATGCCACCATTGAGGAATTTTTGGCTGACACACCGCGTCAACCTTTGATAACGGCTGCAGAAACAGTAATGTTGGCACTTACCCTGATAATTTGTGTGCTTATATTATATCCGTGGCAAGCCAGCGATGATTATTTCTCCGGCTATATCACTGCGGATAAAGCACCCACTGACTGTCAGTATTATTTCAATAACGATGCCAGTAATTTCTCCCGGCATACCGCGTTTATCGACAAAAACCCAGGACTGTGTCAGAGCCATAAATTTATCTATATCACGACCTATCCTGAGTCTAAGAAACTGTCCGTGCTGGTGTGTCGCTCACCGATAAAAGCCAGGCAAGAAAATGCCTGTCAGTCGGTATATTATCCACGGTATGATAGCTAATGAACTTATATCCCCGAACGTCCCGCATCCAGACAGGTATTATCCTGCTGCTTTGTTTTGCTGCGCTTATTCTTACTGTCGTCTATCGGTACAGTAAGAACAATGGCGAGTTACATGATCTCACTTGCCGCTCTGCCATCGAAATTGTACGCAATACAAGCTCGTTCCGAGGGATTATTGATATTAAAACCGGGGGCAGTAAAGGTATTGTGAATATTGATGGTATTATCAAAGATGCCGAAAATAATGAGCAAACCGTGCAACGCATGGTACTTTTTACACAATCCAGCTACGGCTCAAGCCCGGTTTGGATTTCACAGAAAATCCAAATTTCCAATCGCGAAACGGCTCCCGCCAGCCTTATTCAGGAACTCCTCCCCGACTTTTTCCTGACCAACACCAGCGTATCCAACGTCGATTTTTTTGCGCTGAACAGCGCGACATACCTGATTACCAAAGAGGGGATCCCCTATCTGTACTGCCAGAATTATGCTTTGCCAGAAAATGAATAATCAATAAGCGTTCTGGCGGCAAAACCTACGGATGAATCTCAGTCGTTGTCGGTGATAAGATAGACCATTCAGGTCGAGCCAACGCTCTTCGTTACTGCCCATCAGGCGGCTTTCGAATGACAAATTTGTGGGTTTATGTGAGTTTCCAGGGGCTCACGTGAGACTGCCCAGGCCCCCAAAAAGATTAAAAAAAGAGCAAAAGCGATATGAAAGAGTCACTTGATACGGACTTCACGAACCACACCCCAATGATGCAGCAGTATCTCAAGCTGAAAGCCCAGCATCCGGAGATACTGTTGTTTTACCGCATGGGCGACTTTTACGAACTGTTTTATGACGATGCGAAACGTGCGTCTCAGTTGCTTGATATCTCCCTGACCAAACGCGGCGCGTCTGCGGGCGAGCCTATCCCGATGGCGGGCATTCCTCACCATGCGGTAGAAAACTACCTCGCTAAGCTGGTCAACCAGGGTGAGTCCGTTGCTATTTGTGAGCAGATTGGCGATCCGGCGACCAGCAAAGGTCCGGTTGAGCGCAAAGTAGTGCGTATCGTCACGCCAGGTACCATCAGTGATGAAGCGCTGTTGCAGGAACGCCAGGACAACCTGCTGGCCGCTATCTGGCAGGACAGTAAAGGTTACGGCTACGCCACGCTGGATATCAGCTCCGGGCGTTTTCGCGTCAGCGAACCTGCCGACCGCGAGACGATGGCTGCAGAATTGCAGCGCACCAATCCCGCTGAACTGCTGTATGCCGAAGATTTCGCTGAAACCTCACTGATTGAGGGACGTCGCGGATTACGTCGTCGTCCACTATGGGAATTTGAAATCGATACTGCTCGCCAGCAGCTAAACCTGCAGTTTGGCACGCGGGATCTGATTGGTTTTGGCGTGGAAAACGCCCCGCGTGGATTATGCGCGGCTGGCTGCCTGCTGCAATACGTAAAAGATACCCAGCGTACCTCGCTGCCGCATATTCGTTCCATCACCATGGAACGTCAGCAGGACAGCATCATTATGGATGCCGCCACGCGCCGCAATCTGGAAATTACCCAGAACCTGGCAGGCGGCTTTGAAAACACGCTGGCTTCGGTACTCGACTGCACCGTGACGCCGATGGGCAGTCGTATGCTCAAGCGCTGGCTGCATATGCCGGTCCGCGACACCAAAGTCCTCACTGAGCGCCAACAGACCATCGGCGCGCTACAGGATTCCACCAGTGAATTGCAACCCGTGCTGCGTCAGGTCGGCGATCTTGAACGTATCCTGGCGCGCCTGGCCCTGCGTACTGCGCGCCCGCGCGATCTGGCCCGTATGCGTCATGCCTTCCAGCAATTACCGGAACTGCGCGCGCAACTGGAAAGCGTAGACAGTGCCCCCGTACAGATGCTGCGCGAGAAAATGGGTGAGTTTGCTGACCTGCGTGAACTGCTGGAACGCGCCGTGGTGGAAGCTCCACCGGTGCTGGTTCGCGACGGTGGCGTCATCGCACCGGGCTATAACGAAGAACTGGACGAGTGGCGAGCGTTGGCTGATGGCGCAACTGACTATCTGGACAGACTGGAAATTCGTGAGCGCGAGCGCACCGGTCTGGATACGCTGAAGGTTGGATTTAACGCCGTTCACGGCTACTACATTCAGATCAGTCGCGGGCAAAGTCATCTGGCGCCGATTAACTATGTGCGTCGCCAGACGCTGAAAAACGCCGAACGCTACATTATTCCGGAGCTGAAAGAGTACGAAGACAAAGTTCTGACATCAAAAGGCAAAGCGCTGGCGCTGGAAAAACAGCTGTACGATGAGCTGTTCGACATGCTGCTGCCGCACCTGGCTGATTTGCAACAAAGCGCCAGCGCGCTGGCAGAACTGGACGTACTGGTCAACCTTGCGGAACGCGCTTATATCCTGAATTACACCTGCCCGACCTTCACCGACAAGCCTGGTATTCGTATTACCGAGGGACGTCATCCGGTGGTTGAACAGGTGCTGACCGAGCCGTTTATCGCCAACCCGCTTAACCTCTCGCCTCAGCGACGGATGCTGATCATCACCGGCCCGAATATGGGGGGTAAAAGTACCTATATGCGCCAGACTGCGTTAATTGCGCTGCTGGCCTACATCGGCAGCTACGTTCCGGCGCAGAAAGTGGAAATAGGCCCGATCGATCGGATCTTTACTCGCGTCGGTGCGGCGGATGATCTGGCCTCCGGTCGTTCTACCTTCATGGTAGAAATGACTGAAACCGCCAACATTCTGCATAATGCCACCGAGAACAGCCTGGTGCTGATGGATGAGATTGGACGCGGCACCTCCACCTACGACGGCCTGTCGCTGGCGTGGGCGTGCGCGGAAAACCTGGCCAATAAAATCAAAGCATTAACCTTGTTTGCCACCCACTATTTCGAACTGACTCAGTTACCGGAGAAAATGGAAGGCGTAGCAAATGTGCATCTGGATGCGTTAGAGCACGGCGATACCATCGCCTTCATGCACAGCGTACAGGATGGTGCGGCAAGCAAGAGCTATGGTCTGGCGGTAGCTGCCCTGGCAGGTGTACCAAAAGAGGTTATTAAACGCGCGCGGCAAAAACTGCGCGAACTGGAAAGCATCGCGCCGAATGTTGCTGCAACTCAGGTCGACGGCACACAGATGTCGCTCCTGTCAGCTCCGGAAGAAACGTCGCCCGCCGTTGAAGCCCTGGAAAACCTCGACCCGGATTCGCTAACGCCTCGTCAGGCGCTGGAGTGGATCTACCGGTTGAAGAGTCTGGTGTAACGCCGTAATGCCCGATAGTGATACGCTTATCGGGCCTGCAAAATATCGCTATATGTAGGCCGGGTAAGGCGAAGCCGCACCCGGCGTGTTGATTAGCGCTTATCTTCTGCCAGCAGCGGTGGAATACTCGGCACCATCGGTGCGTCATCAATATCCTTCTGCGTCATGCGAAACGCTTGCGGGTAGTGCTCGCGGCAGGTACGGCGTAGAGGCTCAGTATCACGCCAGGTGTATAGACAATGCTGGCACTGATATACCGTCCAGACATCTTTTACCGGCGAGTTTGCCATCACTTCAATATGTTCATCGGCACAACGTGGACAAATCATCTGCTACTCCTTATTTACGGTTGGCCAGCATGGCGGTCAGTTTTTCTGCCCAGGCTTTCGTTTCTGGTAAATCGCATACCGGCTGGCTGTAGTGCCCACGGTTATCCGGCGCAACCGGCGTAGTCGCATCAATAATTAACTTGTCGGTAATCCCCGCCGGACTGGAACCCGGATCAAGCTCCAGCACCGACATATTCGGCAATTGCACCAGATCGCCCGCCGGATTGACCTTCGAAGACAGCGCCCACATCACCTGCGGCAGGTTGAACGGATCAACATCCTCATCAACCATAATCACCATTTTCACGTAACCCAGGCCATGCGGCGTCGTCATTGCGCGCAGCCCCACCGCGCGGGCAAAGCCGCCGTAGCGTTTTTTGGTGGAGATAATCGCCAGCAAACCGTGGGTATACATGGCATTCACCGCCTGCACTTCCGGAAATTCGGCTTTCAGCTGTTGATAAAGCGGTACGCAGGTTGCCGGACCCATCAGGTAGTCAATCTCCGTCCACGGCATCCCCAAATATAACGATTCAAAAATCGGTTTGGTGCGATAAGAGACTTTATCGATACGCACGACCGTCATATTACGTCCACCGGAATAGTGCCCGGTAAACTCGCCAAACGGCCCTTCGATTTCACGCTTACGGCTTTCAATTACCCCTTCGAGGATCACTTCTGAACCCCATGGCACGTCAAAGCCGGTGAGCGGCGCGGTAGCGATCGGATACGGACTTTCACGTAGCGCTCCCGCCATTTCGTATTCCGACTGATCGTACTTCAGCGGCGTGGCCCCCATGAGAGTAATGATCGGATCGTTACCCAGCGTGATGGCAATCGGCAGATCTTCACCGCGCTCTTCGGCTTTATGCAGGTGCAGCGCGATATCATGCATCGGTACCGGCTGCAGGCCAAGCTTGCGTTTGCCCTTCACTTCCATACGATAAATGCCGACGTTCTGTTTGCCGAAGTTGTCCGGATCCAGCGGATCGCGCGACACCACGCAGGCTTTATCGAGATAGAAACCGCCGTCGCCATCGTTCAGGCGAAACAGCGGCAGAATATCAAACAGGTTGATCTCATCACCATCAACACAGTTTTCAGCCCATGCCGGGTTGGCGCGACGCTCCGGCGTAACCGGAAATTTATCCCAACGGCGGATAAACTCATCAATCTGTTTTTTCACCGGGGTATTTGGCGGCAGCCCTAAAGAGATAGCGTGATTCTGCCACGAGCCAATAGTGTTCATCGCCACACGGGCGTCGGTAAAACCACGAATATTGTCAAACCACAGCGCTGGCGCACCGTCGCCAATGCGCCCGGTTGCGTTGGCTGCCGCAGCCAGATCCGGCTCAGCGTTGACTTCTTCACTGATTTTCAGCAATTGTCCCTGGTCGTCCAGCGCCTGCAAAAAGCTGCGCAAATCATCAAATGCCATTATTCATTCTCCTGTGCAAAATTCTGTGCCTGCCGTAAACCCTGCCAGCGACGGGCGTTTGGATGCTCCAGATCAAACTGATCGAGCACACGCGCAACGATATGCTGAGTGATGTCATCGACCGTTTGCGGGTGGTTGTAATACGCAGGCATTGGCGGGACCATCGCCACGCCCATGCGGGAAAGTGCGAGCATGTTTTCCAGATGAATAGTGCTCAGCGGCATTTCACGCGGAACCAGAACCAGCTTGCGCCCTTCTTTCAGCACCACATCAGCAGCGCGACCCACCAGCCCTTCCGCGTAGCCTGCACGAATACCGGCCAGGGTTTTCATACTGCAGGGGATAATGATCATGCCGTCAGTGCGAAACGATCCAGAGGAGATGGTCGCCGCCTGATCCGCCGGGTTGTGGCAATAATCGGCCAACGCAGACACATCACGGACGCTGTGCGGCGTTTCCAGTTCAATAGTGGTTTTGGCCCACTTTGACAGCACCAGATGGGTTTCCACTTCGGGCATTTCCCGCAACGCCTGCAATAGCGACACGCCAAGCGGTGCGCCGGTTGCCCCGGTCATTCCGACAATTAATCTCATTTAGTTTCTCAATTTTTGTTCGTGTACGAACGTTTTGATTAAAATACTCTCACATAACATTTCGGGCAAGGCCATCGCGCACAGATCGCTAAAGCCGCAATTGTTAAAAAAAGATGCGTAACCCGCTATGATAGAGACTGACAGGAATTCCGGAGCGCTCATGCCGTTACGAAATAAAGCATTTCACCTTTTACGTCAGCTCTTCCAGCAGCATACGTCCCGCTGGCAACATGAATTACCGGACCTGACCAAACCACAGTATGCGGTAATGCGTGCCATTGCTGAACGTCCCGGCATTGAGCAGGTTGACCTGACCGAAGCCGCAGTCTGTACCAAGGCAACGCTTGCGGAAATGCTAAGCCGAATGGAAAAACGGGAGCTGGTCAGGCGTGAACATGACCCGGCAGATAAGCGTCGGCGGTTTGTTTATTTGACCGCACAAGGAGAAGAATTACTGGCCAGCGCAACTCCGTTAGGCGATAGCGTGGATGATGAGTTTCTGGGGCGATTATCTGATGAAGAACGTGAGCAGTTCACACGTCTGGTGCGTAAGATGATGAACTAATCTGCCGGATGGCGACATAAATGTCTTATCCGGCCTACAAAGTCCTGCTCCCCGTAGACCTGATAAACGCAGTGCCATCAGGCAACAAACATAGAAAAAGGCCAGTCTCAATGAGACTGGCCTTTCTTGATAGAACTTGTGCTTACTCGCGGAAAAGCGCTTCGATATTCAGTCCCTGAGTCTGCAGAATTTCACGCAGACGACGCAGACCTTCAACCTGAATCTGGCGAACACGTTCACGGGTGAGACCAATTTCACGGCCCACATCTTCCAGTGTCGCAGCTTCGTACCCCAGCAGACCAAAACGACGTGCCAGCACTTCACGCTGTTTGGCGTTCAGTTCGAACAGCCATTTGACGATGCTCTGTTTCATATCATCGTCTTGCGTGGTGTCTTCCGGGCCGTTTTCCTTTTCATCGGCCAGAATATCCAGCAACGCTTTTTCGGAATCGCCACCCAGCGGGGTGTCTACCGAGGTAATACGCTCGTTGAGTCGGAGCATACGGCTGACGTCATCAACCGGTTTATCCAGTTGTTCAGCAATCTCTTCTGCGCTCGGTTCGTGGTCCAGTTTATGCGACAACTCACGCGCGGTACGCAGATAGACGTTCAGCTCTTTTACAATGTGAATTGGCAGTCGGATCGTACGGGTTTGGTTCATAATCGCCCGTTCGATCGTCTGGCGGATCCACCAGGTTGCGTATGTTGAGAAGCGGAACCCGCGTTCCGGGTCAAACTTCTCGACTGCACGGATCAGTCCCAGATTGCCCTCTTCAATCAGGTCCAGCAATGCCAGACCACGATTGCCATAACGACGAGCAATTTTCACCACCAGACGCAGGTTACTTTCAATCATGCGACGGCGGGATGCGACATCCCCACGCAGTGCGCGACGCGCAAAATAAACTTCTTCTTCGGCTGTTAACAGTGGTGAATAACCAATCTCACCAAGGTAAAGCTGAGTCGCGTCCAACACACGCTGTGTGGCCCCCTGCGATAACAGCTCTTCTTCAGCCAGGTCGTTATCACTGGGTTCCTCTTCACTCAAGGCTTTTTCATCAAAAGCCTCTACTCCGTTCTCATCAAATTCCGCATCTTCATTTAAATCATGAACTTTCAGCGTATTCTGACTCATAAAGGTGGCTCCTACCCGTGATCCCTAACGGAACTAGCACGTGAAAGCCTGGTTCCGCCGAATTATCGCTGCGGTAAATAGCGCAGCGGGTTTACGGATTTCCCCTTGTAACGAATTTCAAAATGCAAGCGTGTTGAACTGGTTCCGGTGCTACCCATGGTAGCTATTTTCTGCCCCGCCTTGATTTCTTGTTGTTCCCGGACCAGCATTGTATCGTTATGGGCGTAGGCACTCAGGTAATCATCGTTGTGTTTGATGATAATAAGATTACCGTAACCACGCAGCGCATTACCGGCATAGACGACGCGTCCATCTGCAGTCGCGACAATAGCCTGTCCTTTGCTGCCTGCGATGTCGATCCCTTTATTGCCACCTTCGGTAGCCGCAAAGTTTTCGATCACTTTGCCGTCAGTCGGCCAGCGCCAGGTAGAGATTGGCGAGCTGGTTGACGTTGAGCTTGCAGTTGATTCGGTTGCGCTAACTGCTGGAGCCGTTACAGGCGCTGTGACAACGGTCCCAGCAGGCTTGTTGTTCGGCAACATTTTGTTAGCACTTTGTTCACCTGAATCCTCAGAATACGTAATTGTTGGTTTCGAAGCAACAGCAACGGTGGAATTTTGTGCAGGGTTGGTCACAACTCCTTGCTGTGCTGCATCCGCCTGGGTAATAGCATTACCACCAGTAATCGGTGTACCCGACGCGTTGCCCACTTGCAGAGTTTGACCGACATTCAGGCCATACGGGGCCGGAACGTTATTGCGTTGTGCGAGATCACGGAAATCGTTCCCGGTAATCCAGGCAATATAGAAAAGGGTATCGCCTTTCTTAACAGTATAGGTACTGCCGCCCGTATAGCTACCTTTCGGAATGTTCCCATACTTACGGTTGTACACAATACGACCGTTTTCCATCTGCACAGGCTGTTCCGCGACAGGCTGGATCTGTGTTGACTGTGTGGTCGGACGCTGCACCGGCTGGATCTGTGGCGTTTGCTGTACTGTCGACGTCGAGCCCATTTTTGGTGGAGGCGTAATCAGCATGCCGGAATTGGTGTTCGTTGATGCACTGCCACCAACCGAGTTGACCGGCGCTGGTGGATTCGAGGTATTTGAACAACCTGCCAGCCATAATGAAACCAGTGACAATGCCGCAATGCGGCGAACGGTAAATTTGTGGCTTCCCGCGCTCATTTATCCCCCAGGAAAATTTGGTTAAAACCAGTGACGTAATCACCGTGCAAGGCATCGGACTGGGCACTGGAAACGTGACCACGATACGCTTACTAATTCCAGAATATCCAGGAAAACTCCAGGTATTCAGAGCCTGTATCTACGCAAGCTCCCCTTTTACTAAGGGAACGAAACGTACGGCCTCCACGGTATCGATAATAAATTCGCCTCCCCGACGACGCACCCGTTTCAGAAACTGGTGCTCGTCGCCCACGGGTAAGACGAGAATACCGCCTTCATCCAACTGCATCATCAATGCGGTTGGGATCTCAGGCGGCGCTGCCGTAACAATGATAGCGTCAAACGGGGCTCGCGCTTGCCAGCCCTGCCATCCATCACCATGACGGGTAGAAACATTATGTAAATCAAGCTGTTTAAGTCGACGACGCGCCTGCCACTGCAAACCTTTAATGCGCTCAACAGAGCATACATGGTGCACCAGGTGTGCCAGAATCGCCGTTTGGTAACCAGAGCCGGTACCAATTTCCAGCACCCGGGACTGCGGCGTTAACTCAAGCAGCTCAGTCATCCGCGCAACCATATAGGGCTGCGAAATCGTCTGCCCCTGACCAATCGGCAGAGCAATATTGTCCCAGGCCTTATGTTCAAACGCCTCATCAATGAATTTTTCACGCGGCACGGCGGCAAGTGCATCGAGAACAAGCTCATCTCTGATGCCCTGCGCACGTAATTGTTCAAGAAGAGTGTGTACGCGTCTGCTTACCATTGCGTGTCGGCTCCCACGCTGTCTAACCAGTCAGAAACAACTTCATGCGCGCCGTAGGCGGTTAAATCGACATGCAGCGGCGTAATGGAAACATAGCCTTCATCGACGGCGGCAAAATCTGTATCCGGTCCGGCGTCGCACTTTTCGCCCGGCGGCCCGATCCAGTACAGCGTATTACCGCGCGGGTCCTGCTGTGGGATCACCTGATCCGCAGGATGGCGGCTACCGCAGCGGGTGACGCGGATACCTTTAATCTGATCCAGCGGTAAATCCGGCACGTTGATATTCAAAATTCGCCCGGTGCGCAGCGGTTCACGACTCAGCGCCCGTAAGATACGGCAGGTTACTGCGGCAGCAGTATCGTAGTGTTTATGCCCATCAAGTGAGACCGCCAACGCAGGAAAGCCCAGGTGACGACCTTCCATCGCCGCCGCAACGGTACCGGAATAGATAACATCATCGCCCAGATTAGGACCTGCGTTAATACCAGACACGACAATGTCCGGACGCGGACGCATTAATGCGTTCACGCCCAGATAGACGCAATCGGTAGGTGTACCCATTTGTACGGCGATATCACCGTTATCATAGGTGAACGTGCGAAGTGAGGATTCCAGCGTCAGCGAGTTAGACGCGCCACTGCGGTTACGATCCGGGGCAACCACCTGTACGTCAGCAAACTCACGCAGCGCTTTCGCCAGCGTTTGTATACCGGGTGCGTGGACCCCATCATCGTTACTCAGCAATATACGCATAATCACCCATTGTGTTAATAAGTTCCCTTACAACACTGGTGGCGAAGCTACCTGCCGGTAGCCAGAAACGTAACTCAACGGTTACGTCATCCCACCAGTTCCAGCTTAATTGTTGTGGATACAGCAACATAGCACGACGCGATGCGTCGACTTTCTCGCGCAATAACAGCGACTGCAGCGCGGTTTCATCAGCAATAGCGGCTTCTTCAAACGCCAGCGCGTCGCGCTGAGTTCCCCACTCACCGCTGCCCGGTAATGCCGCTGTAATCATCAATTCTTTATCATCGACGCGACGCTGTAATTCGGTTTGTTCTTCCTGCGTGGCGACAAACCAACTTCCGCGTCCCGACAATTGTAGCGCATCGCCGTCAACAACTTGATTAAAGTCTGTTTTTTTCAAGCGTTCACTGACTATCTGATTAAACAACGCGCTACGGGCCGCCGACAACCAAAAACTGCGCTTATTGCGATCGCGCACCGGCGCATCGCTTTGCGCCCAACGCAGCGCCCCTTGCAGGTTGCTGCCGCCAATACCAAAACGCTGAGCGCCAAAATAGTTCGGTACGCCGCGCTCGCTAATCGCCTGCAAACGCGCTTCAACGTCCTCTCGCTGGCTCACTTCACGCAGCACCAGCGTAAATTCGTTACCTTTCAACGCCCCTAAACGCAGCTTACGCTTGTGGCGCGCGTACTCCAGCACTTTACAGCCTTCGAGTTCAAATTTGCTTAAATCAGGCATTGCATTGCCCGGCACGCGCGCGCACAGCCACTGTTCCGTGACTGCATGCTTGTCTTTCTGGCCAGCAAAGCTCACTTCACGGGCGTGAATTTTCAGGAACTTCGCCAGCGCGTCAGCCACAAAACGGGTATTACAGCCGTTTTTCAGGATACGCACCAAAATGTGCTCGCCTTCGCCATCCGGTTCGAAGCCTAAATCTTCGACGACGACAAAGTCTTCCGGATTCGCTTTCAGAACGCCATGGCCTTGTGGTTTGCCATGGAGATACGTCAGATCTTCAAACGCAGTCATTTCGTTGCCTTAATGAGTAACGCCACCGCTTCACAGGCAATCCCTTCCCCACGCCCGGTAAAACCGAGTTTTTCCGTGGTGGTCGCTTTCACGTTAACATCATCCATATGGCAGCCGAGATCTTCGGCAATAAACACGCGCATTTGCGGAATGTGCGGCAGCATCTTCGGCGCCTGAGCAATAATCGTCACATCCACATTACCAAGCGTATAGCCTTTGGCCTGAATACGCCGCCAGGCTTCACGCAATAATTCACGACTATCTGCACCTTTAAAGGCCGGGTCGGTGTCCGGGAAGAGTTTACCGATATCCCCCAGCGCAGCCGCGCCCAGCAGAGCATCGGTTAACGCGTGTAACGCCACGTCGCCATCAGAATGCGCCAGCAATCCTTTTTCATACGGGATGCGCACACCACCAATGATAATTGGGCCAACTCCGCCAAAAGCGTGTACGTCGAAACCGTGTCCAATTCGCATTATGCCTTCTCCTGATATACACAACATCCTCCAGGCAGCCTGAAGAATGATGTATCTAGATAGTTCGGGTCAGATAAAATTCCGCCAGCGCCAGGTCTTCCGGGCGGGTGACTTTGATGTTGTCAGCGCGTCCTTCGACCAGCAGCGGATGAAAACCGCAATATTCCAGCGCCGAGGCTTCGTCCGTAATGGTTGCGCCTTCGTTTAGCGCACGGGTCAGACAGTCATGCAACAGCTCGCGAGGGAAAAACTGCGGCGTCAACGCATGCCATAAATCGGTGCGATCGACTGTATGTGCGATGTCTGTTCGGCCCGGCTCCGCGCGTTTCATCGTGTCGCGCACCGGCGCAGCAAGGATCCCGCCGATGCGGCTGGTTTCACTTATTGCCAGCAAACGAGATAAATCTTCCTGATGCAGGCACGGACGCGCGGCATCATGCACCAGTACCCAACTGGCCTCACCTGCGGCTTGCAAACCGGCCAGGACAGAATCGGCACGCTCGTTGCCACCATCCACCACGGTAATTTGCGGGTGCGCTGCGAGTGGAAGTTGGGCAAAGCGGCTGTCGCCTGGGCTAATAGCGATGACGACTCGCGTCACCCGGGGATGAGCCAGCAGCGCATCAACCGAGTGTTCGAGAATGGTTTTATTGCCAATAGAGAGGTACTGCTTAGGACACTCTGTTTGCATTCGGCGGCCAAACCCGGCAGCCGGCACCACGGCGCAAACGTCCATTAAAGTGGCTGCCATGTTAAATCCCTGGACGGTTTATCGATTGTTTTGCCCTGCAGTCTGAGCGCGTTTAGACGCGTCAGGCACCAGACGATAAAAGGTTTCGCCTGGCTTAGTCATACTGAGTTCGTTACGCGCGCGCTCTTCGATAGCCTCTTGCCCGCCATTGAGATCGTCAATTTCGGCAAAAAGCTGATCGTTACGCGCTTTCAGTTTCGCGTTTGTAGCTTGCTGCGCCGCAACATCATCGTTGACGCGACTATAGTCATGTATGCCGTTCTTACCGAACCACAGCGAATACTGTAGCCAGACTAATAAAGCCAGCAACAGCAACGTAAGTTTACCCATCCTGCCCCCTGAAAAACGGCATCAACATCCCATAAACTCCGCTGACAACTTTACATCAACGGACGGGAATGCCGCGACAACGCGGGCAAATGTACCACATTTGCTCGTTGTTACGTATACCCCGTGTAAGGAGAACATAATCTCATTGTTGGTTACGGTTTGAATTATGGCCAGACAGTGAACAACAGCGGCGATCGCGTGAAAGGACGTATGCCTAACCCAGTAGCCACAGAAACAGTGCGCCAAACATTGCGCCAACCACCAGCAGGGTACAGGCAATACTCAGCAGCAATCTCCCCTTCAATAGCGAATGCAGGGCAATACCCGCGACAATCGCCACGGGCAACAACGCGAGGAAAAAGGGCCAGGTATAGAGGAAGAAAAACAGTGTGTTAGGGCCATACATCAGACACGGGAATCCCAGCGCCAGCAACCACGCGATAAAACCGACCACGGCTCCTGGGAGTGACCAGGTAGTTTCGTCGTCGGCAGCGAAGGTATCTGACTCTGTAATAGTAATGTTATGGCTGTTACGCATATCTAATCCTGTGACTGTGACTGACCGGGCATGCAAGCTCGGGTGTCTCAGGATCTGATAATATCTTCCTGCCTCAGCAGGTCTAATAATTGAGGAACCAAATTTGTTACCAATTGTTCACCATCAAGATGAATCTCTGGCGATTCAGGCGCTTCGTAAACCGAGTCAATTCCGGTGAAATTACGCAATTCCCCCGCTCGCGCTTTTTTATACAGCCCTTTTGGATCGCGTGCTTCACACGTTGCTAATGGCGTATCGACAAAAACCTCAATAAAACGCCCTTCGCCCACGCGCTCGCGAACCATTTTTCGCTCGGCGCGATGTGGAGAGATAAACGCAGTCAACACCACCAGGCCGGCGTCTACCATTAGATTAGCCACTTCACCAACCCGACGAATATTCTCCTTGCGATCGGCATCGCTAAACCCAAGATCGCTGCACAGACCGTGACGCACGTTATCGCCATCCAGCAGATAGGTGCTCACCCCTAGCTTATGCAGCGCCTCTTCCAGCGCTCCTGCTACCGTGGATTTACCAGAACCTGACAGCCCGGTAAACCACAGCACAACACCACGATGACCGTGGCGTTGTTCCCGCTGTTGCGGTGTAACAGGATGGGCATGCCAGACGACGTTTTCGTCATGCAGCGCCATTATTTTCCTCCCAGCAGATCGCGCGCACCCCAGTGTGGGAAGTGGCGACGCACCAGTGCATTAAGCTCCAGCTCAAACGCGCTGAACTGAGAAGCTGTGGCAAGCTCCTGGACAATTGGTTCACGCACCAGCCCCGCACCAACGGTAACGTTAGTCAGGCGATCAATGATAATCAGCCCGCCCGTAACCGGATTCTGCTGATAGGTATCCAGCACCAGCGGCTCATCAAAAGTCAGATTAACCAGACCGATACCATTCAGTGGCAGCGCTTCAACGTCACGTTGGGTCAGGTTGTTTATATCGACCTGATACTGCACGCTATCTACGCGTGCGCGGGTCTTCTTGCCTGCGACTTTTATGTCGTAACTCTGCCCGGGCGACAACGGTTGTTCCGCCATCCACACCACATCAACAGCTGCGCTTTGTACTGTCGGCAGCGTTTCACTGGCATCAAGCAGCAGGTCGCCCCGGCTGATATCGATCTCATCTTTCAGCACCAGGGTGATCGCTTCACCCGCATGCGCTTCCTGTAAATCGCCATCAAAGGTTACGATCCGCGCCACGCTCGACTCCACGCCGGACGGCAGCACTTTGACGCGCTGTCCGACCTTGACGCTACCGGAGGCCAGCGTTCCGGCATAACCACGGAAATCCAGATTCGGTCGGTTCACATACTGCACCGGGAAGCGCATCGGCTGAGTATCAACAATGCGCTGGATCTCAACGGTTTCCAGCACTTCCAGCAGCGTCGGACCGCTGTACCACGGCATACTGGCGCTTTGCGAAGCAACGTTATCGCCTTCCAGCGCAGAGAGCGGCACAAACCGGATATCCAGGTTGCCCGGCAGTTGTTCAGCAAAAGTAAGATAGTCTTCGCGAATGCGGTTAAATGTCTCTTCGCTAAAGTCCACCAGATCCATTTTGTTGATCGCCACCACCAGGTGTTTGATCCCAAGCAGCGTGGAGATAAAGCTATGACGACGAGTCTGATCCAGCACGCCTTTACGCGCATCGATCAATAGGATCGCCAGATCGCAGGTCGACGCACCGGTCGCCATATTACGGGTGTACTGCTCATGTCCGGGAGTGTCCGCAATAATAAATTTACGCTTCTCGGTAGAGAAATAACGGTACGCCACGTCGATGGTGATGCCCTGCTCGCGCTCGGCCTGCAAGCCGTCAACCAATAACGCCAGATCGAGCTTTTCGCCCTGAGTGCCGTGACGTTTACTGTCATTGTGCAGCGATGAAAGCTGGTCTTCATAAATCTGACGCGTATCGTGCAGCAGACGGCCAATCAGGGTACTTTTCCCGTCATCCACGCTACCGCAGGTTAAAAAACGCAGCAGACTTTTGTGTTGCTGGGCAACCATCCAGGCTTCAACGCCGCCTTCATTAGCAATTTGTTGTGCAAGTGTCGTGTTCATGGCGGCTCCTTAGAAATACCCCTGACGTTTCTTCAGCTCCATGGAGCCCGCCTGGTCGCGGTCAATCACGCGGCCCTGACGTTCACTGGTGGTTGAGACCAGCATCTCTTCGATAATTTCCGGCAGCGTCTGCGCATTCGACTCCACCGCGCCTGTCAGCGGCCAGCAGCCGAGCGTACGGAAACGCACCATGCGTTTTTTAATCACTTCCCCGGGCTGCAGATCGATTCTGTCGTCATCAATCATCATCAGCATGCCGTCGCGTTCCAGCACCGGACGCTCCGCCGCCAGATATAGCGGCACGATGTCGATATTTTCCAGCCAGATGTATTGCCAGATATCCTGTTCAGTCCAGTTAGAGAGCGGGAAGACGCGAATGCTTTCGCCTTTGTTAATCTGCCCGTTGTAGTTATGCCACAGCTCCGGGCGCTGGTTTTTCGGGTCCCAGCGATGAAAACGATCGCGGAAAGAGTAAATGCGCTCTTTGGCACGTGATTTCTCTTCGTCACGACGAGCACCACCAAACGCGGCATCGAAACCGTATTTATTCAGCGCCTGCTTCAGCCCTTCGGTTTTCATAATGTCGGTATGCTTGGCGCTGCCGTGAACGAACGGGTTGATGCCCATCGCCACCCCTTCCGGGTTTTTATGCACCAGCAGTTCACAGCCGTAGGCTTTCGCCGTGCGGTCACGAAACTCGTACATTTCGCTGAATTTCCAGCCGGTATCAACGTGCAGCAATGGGAACGGCAGCGTGCCCGGATAAAACGCTTTACGCGCCAGATGCAGCATTACGCTGGAATCTTTGCCGATGGAATACATCATCACCGGATTAGAAAACTCGGCGGCCACCTCACGAATGATATGGATGCTCTCCGCTTCCAGTTGCCGCAGGTGGGTAAGTCGTTTTTGATCCATAACCGTTCCTATGTAATGCCGTTATTTTGCTAACGATGCTCAGATAACCTGACTATAGGGAGGGCAAGAGGGCGAATGAAATTACGAATTGGAATGAGTAGTTCCTCAAAGGAATAACGATCCGGAAAAGCAAATATCAAAAAGTGCTTAAGCTACCGGAATTCGGGCATTTAGGAGCAAATGAAATTGTTTTACCTCGATCACGGTTTCATACTAGCGGCTAAAAATTTCTGCTTGGTATTTAAGGACTCATCATGTTTCTCGCATCGCGCCACCTTCTTGCAGCCATGGCGCTCGGCGCGTGCTTCATCCTTCCCGCACAGGCAACATCTTCGAAGCCCGGAAATATCGCAAATACCCAGGCTCGATATATCGCAACGTTTTTCCCTGGCCGCGTGACGGGATCTCCGGCTGAAATGTTATCTGCTGATTATATACGTCAACAATTTCAACAGATGGGCTATAGCAGCGATATTCGGACGTTTAATAGCCGTTATGTTTATACCGCCAAAGATAACCGTAAAAACTGGCATAACGTAACGGGAAGCACCGTTATTGCAGCACATGAAGGTAAAGCGCCGCAGCAGATTATTATTATGGCGCACCTCGACACCTACGCCGCACAAAGCGACGCCGATTCCGATGCCAATCTGGGTGGATTAACTCTGCAAGGTATCGATGACAACGCCGCAGGTGTTGGCGTAATGCTGGAACTGGCAGAAAAACTCAAAAACGTGCCGACACAATACGGTATTCGATTTATCGCCACCAGCGGCGAGGAAGAAGGCAAACTGGGCGCGGAGAACATCCTGAAGCGAATGAGCGCCGCCGAGAAGAAAAACACGCTGCTGGTTATCAACCTCGATAATCTGATCGTCGGCGATAAGCTCTATTTCAATAGCGGTAAGAAAACCCCGGAAGCGGTACGAAAACTGACGCGCGACCGGGCACTAGCTATCGCGCACAGCCGCGGTATCGTTGCCAGCACCAATCCAGGTCTGAACAAAGACTATCCGAAAGGCACTGGATGTTGTAACGATGCAGAGGTCTTCGACAACGCGGGGATTGCCGTTCTCTCCGTTGAAGCGACCAACTGGAACCTGGGCAAGAAAGATGGCTATCAGCAGCGCGCCAAAAGCGCCTCATTCCCGGCAGGCAACAGCTGGCACGATGTGCGACTGGATAACCAGCAGCATATCGATAAAGCGTTACCGGGCCGGATAGAGCACCGTAGCCGCGACGTGGTACGCATTATGCTGCCACTGGTAAAAGAACTGGCAAAAGCGGGTAAATCCTGAAGAAGGGATCCGGTAGGATGTAAATCTTACCGGCCCCCTTTCCTGTTATCCTTCGTGCAGTCCGCACTCACGCTTCAATCCGAAGAAACGCGTCTCTTCTTCCGCCATACCCGGCTCCCATTTGCGGGTGGTGTGGGTATCGCCTACCGACAGATAGCCCTGATCCCACAACGGATGGTATTTCAAACCGTGTTTTTGCAGATACTGGTAAACCGTACGGTTATCCCAGTCGATGATCGGCAGAACTTTAAACACACCGCGCTGGATAGCCAGCACCGGCAAATGCGCACGACTGCCCGATTGCTCTCGACGCAGACCGGCAAACCAGGTTTGCGCGTTCAGTTCCTGCAGCGCCCGGTTCATCGGCTCGACTTTGTTGATGTCATTGTATTTTTCAATACCTTCAACGCCCTGCTCCCACAGTTTGCCGTAGCGCGCTTCCTGCCAGGCCGCACTTTCCTTCGCCCGGTAGACTTGCAGATTAAGCTTAAGCTTGTCCGTTAACTCATCAATAAACTGATAGGTTTCCGGGAACAGGTAGCCAGTATCGGTGAGGATCACCGGGATATCCGGGCGAATCTGATTTACCAGATGCAGGCTCACTGCCGCCTGGATACCAAAACTTGATGACAGTACATATTCACCAGGCAGGTTTTCCAGCGCCCACGCTACGCGATCCTCGGCGCTCAATTTTTCCAGCTGGGCGTTGGTTTCGGCCAGCGCTAATACGCGATCCACTTTTGGCAGTTCGTTTAGCTTGTTTAGATCGAGTTGGGACATAAGTTCCTCACTGTATGCCTTGCCTGATGGCGCTTCGCTTATCAGGCCTACGCAGGCTGTAGGCCGGATAAGGCATTTATGCCGCCATCCGGCAATTCAGGTTATTCCCAGAAATCACGCGCCGGATCGAGCACCGGGCGAATGATGCCCGCACGCACCGTAAAGTCGCCGAAGCCTTCACCCGCTTCGCGCTCTTTCGCCCAGCGCCCAACCAGTTCGTCGACGGATGCCAGAATTTCCGTTTCCGTAATATTCTCGCGATACATACGCGGAATGCGCGTTCCCATACGGTTACCGCCCAGATGCACGTTGTAGCGGCCCGGCGCTTTCCCCACCAGCCCCAGCTCGGCCAGCATCGCACGGCCACAGCCGTTCGGGCAGCCGGTCACGCGCATCACGATGTGCTCTTCAGGAATGCCGTGTTTTTCCAGAATCGATTCCACTTTGTCAGTGAATGACGGCAGGAAACGTTCGGCTTCCGCCATCGCCAGCGGACAGGTCGGGAACGAGACGCAGGCCATCGAGTTTTCACGCTGCGGAGTAACCGCGTTCATTAAGCCACTCTTCTGCGCAATCTTTTCGATCTTCGCCTTTTCACTCTCAGGAACACCGGCAATGATCAGATTCTGGTTCGCGGTAATGCGGAACTCACCTTTGTGGATCTTCGCGATCTCAAGCAGACCGGTTTTCAGCGGTCGGCCCGGATAATCGAGGATACGGCCGTTTTCAATAAACAACGTCAGGTGCCATTTATTGTCGATCCCTTTCACCCAGCCGATACGATCGCCGCGACCGGTAAACTCGTACGGGCGGATCGGCTCAAATTTGATCCCCGCGCGGCGCTCAACTTCAGCTTTAAAGGTCTCAACGCCTACGCGTTCCAGCGTGTATTTGGTTTTCGCGTTTTTACGATCGGTACGGTTACCCCAGTCACGCTGCGTGGTCACCACCGCCTCAGCCACGGCCAGCGTATGCTCAAGCGGCAGATAACCAAACTCGCTTGCCGTACGGGCATAGGTTTTCTTATTGCCGTGCTCAATCGACAAACCACCGCCCACCAGCAGATTAAAGCCCACCAGCTTGCCGTTTTCCGCAATCGCCACGAAGTTCATGTCGTTGGCGTGCAGATCGATGTCGTTCTGCGGTGGGATCACGACCGTGGTTTTAAACTTACGCGGCAGATAGGTTTGACCGAGGATCGGCTCTTCGTCGGTGGTCGCGACTTTTTCCTGATCCAGCCAGATCTCTGCATAGGCGCGGGTTCGCGGCAGCAGATGTTCGGAGATCTTTTTCGCCCACTCGTAGGCTTCCGCGTGCAGCTCAGATTCATACGGGTTGGAGGTGCACAGCACGTTACGGTTCATGTCGTTGGCGGTCGCCAAAGCGTCAAGCCCGACGGAATGCAGCATCTGGTGTACCGGCTTAACGTTCTTCTTCAGAATGCCGTGAAACTGGAAGGTCTGACGGTTGGTCAGACGAATGCTGCCGTAAATGGTGTTGTCATGGGCGAACTTATCGATCGCCTGCCACTGCTTGGTGGTGATCACCCCCCCCGGCAGACGACAGCGCAGCAGCATCGCATGACGCGGCTCCAGCTTTTGCTCGGCACGTTCGGCGCGGATATCACGGTCGTCCTGCTGGTACATACCGTGAAAACGGATCAGCAGGAAGTTGTCGCCTTTAAACCCGCCGGTCAGGCCGTCGTTTAAATCTTCGGCAATGGTACCGCGCAGATAGTTGCTTTCCAGCTTCATACGCTCAGCGTCGGACAGTTTGCCTTCGACCACCAATGGTCCTGGATATTTTTCGCTCATTAGTAGACATCTCGCTGATAACGGCGCTCAATGCGCAGCTCACTTAAAAATTCATCCGCCGCTTCGATATCCATACCACCGAATTCGGCAATCACTTCCAACAACGCCTGCTCAACGTCTTTCGCCATGCGATTGGCGTCGCCGCAGACATAAATGTGCGCACCGTCGTTAATCCAGCGCCACAGTTCCGCGCCCTGTTGGCGCAGTTTATCTTGTACGTAGACTTTTTCTTTTTGATCGCGGGACCAGGCGAGATCGATACGGCTCAGTACGCCCTCTTTGACGTAACGCTGCCATTCCACCTGATACAGGAAATCTTCGGTAAAGTGTGGGTTACCAAAAAACAGCCAGTTTTTGCCTTCGGCTCCGTCAGCCGCACGTTGCTGCATGAATGCACGGAACGGCGCAATCCCCGTACCCGGTCCAATCATAATTACCGGCGTCTGCGGGTTCGCCGGCAGACGGAAGTTGTCGTTGTGTTCAATGAACACGCGAACTTCACCTTCTTCTTCCACGCGGTCGGCAAGGAAACTGGAAGCACCACCAGCACGGGCGCGACCTTCTATCTCATAACGCACCACACCCACGGTAACGTGCACTTCGCTTTCCACTTCCGCCTGGGAAGAAGCAATGGAGTACAAACGCGGCGTCAGCGGACGCAGAAGATCAACTAACGCCTGAGCATCCAGTTGCGCCGGAGAGAAGCGCACCATATCGACGATGGGCGTGGTTGCGGCGTAATGCTGCAACTGTGCTTTGTCACCCACTAACGGCAGCAAAGTTTCGCTGCGGGTTAAGGTGGCATAGTTTTCTACGATATTGCCGGTGTTAACCGTCAGCTCGAAATGCCACTGCAACGCTTCAGCAAGCGACAGGGTTTTGCCTTCAACCGTGACCGGCTCATCACCTTTCAGCCACAGCAGTTCAACCAGTTCTTTAACCAGAGCCGGGTCATTCTGATACCAGACGCCCAGCGCATCGCCCGGTTGATAAAGCAGGCCGGAATCGCCTAAATCAATCTCAATATGGCGCACGTCTTTTTCAGAGTCGCGGCCGGTAATTTTCTGATTCACCGCAAGCGACGCCGTCAGCGGCGCTTCTTTGGTGTATGGGCTGGTGTGTACTTCATTTACTGCACCGCTCGCGGCAACTTGCACAGACGGTGCCGCAGGCGCACGCGCTTTCAGGACATCAACGAGGCGAGCACGCCACTGCGCAGCGGCGGCCTGGTATTCGACGTCGGCATCTACACGATCGAGCAGACGTTCACCGCCCAGCTCAGCCAATTTGGTATCGAAGTCTTTTCCTGCCTGGCAGAAAAACTCATAAGAGGTGTCGCCAAGACCAAACACGGCAAAAGCAGTGTTATCAAGCTTTGGCGCTTTTTTCGAGAACAGGAATTTATGCAACGCCACGGCGTCTTCCGCCGGCTCACCTTCCCCTTGCGTTGACGCCACCACGATCAGCAGTTTTTCATTGGCGATTTGTTTGAATTTATAGTCGCCAGCGTTGATGAGAGTGACGTTGAGCTTCGCGGCGATCAGATCATCGCGCAGGGCTTCCGCCACACGGCGCGCATTACCGGTTTGTGAGGCGGAGATAAGCGTAATGCCTGGCATTTCAGCGACAGGCGCAGGCGCCACCGCGTTGCTGCCAGGCTGCTGATTCAGCACGCCCCAAAAATAGCCAGAAACCCACGCAAGCTGTGCGGGAGTGAAATCGGTCGTGGCCGCCTGAAGGCGTGCCAGTTGCTCCGGGTTTAGCGGTAGCAAAGCAGAAGGTGGGGCCTGTGTCGTCATGCGTTGTCATGTTCCAGTAAGCAAAGCGGATTTCAGCAATAAAACCCAAACTGAAGATAAGGTTAACGGCGGGGATAGTAACAACTAAAGAAGGGATGGAAATAACAAATAACCAAATGGACTAACCTGTTTTAGTTATAGTTATTAACTGCAAAACAGATTATATAAGCATTTGATATATAAAAAATTACCAAATATTAACGTCATGAATGAATCGTTCTGATACTCAGCACCCTTTTAAATAATGATAAAATTTCCTCTTTACGGTACCCTACCGCGGTTTTTCGCATTCTTGAGAGTAAATAATGTCCACCACCTTGTTTAAAGATTTCACCTTCGAAGCCGCTCACCACCTGCCGCATGTACCGGAAGGGCATAAGTGTGGCCGCCTGCATGGTCACTCATT
Source organism: Citrobacter sp. Cpo221 (assembly GCF_030332345.1). NCBI lineage: Bacteria > Pseudomonadati > Pseudomonadota > Gammaproteobacteria > Enterobacterales > Enterobacteriaceae > Citrobacter > Citrobacter sp. Cpo221. Next base: position 98,570 of record NZ_JAOWIA010000052.1, on the reverse strand, counting down.
TATGGTGCGTCTTGAAATTACCGGTGAAGTCGATCCGCATACCGGTTGGATCATGGATTTTGCTGAGTTAAAAGCCGCGTTTAAGCCGACTTACGACAGACTCGATCACTACTATTTGAACGATATTCCTGGCTTAGAAAATCCAACCAGCGAAGTGCTGGCCAAATGGATTTGGGATCAGGTTAAACCTGTGGTCCCTCTGCTGAGTGCTGTAATGGTGAAAGAGACCTGCACAGCGGGCTGCGTTTATCGCGGCGAGTGATTGTAGGCTTGCCGGATGGCAACGCATCTTCTCCGGCCTGCATTGAGCAATAAACTATGGCCGGGTAAGCGAAACGCCCCCGGCACAGTTATCAGGCAATATTCAGATACTTATGGGTTTGCATCGACAGACGCCAGTTTCGCGCAATACAGGTATCAATGCACAAACGCGTCGCATCCTCTTTCTGGCTGATTGGCTGTAAGGCGATGATTCGCGGTTTATCGTCACTCAACGTCGCCAGCAGTTCATCCAGCGCTTCAATATCGCGGACACGGCCAACCGGATGCTTGATTTCATTCGCGCGCTCCAGTGCCTGTGACAGCACATCATAGCCACCGCGCATATTCACCTTCGGCGATACGGTCACCCAGGTATTCGGCGTACAGCGTACTTCGTGCGTGCCGCTGGTCTCAATCTGGCAGCTAAAGCCGTTCTTTTCCAGCAGGTCAGTCAGCGGCATCAGGTCATGAATGCAGGGCTCACCACCAGTGATCACCACGTGACGGGCGGTATAGCCCTGACGCGAAATGACCGCCAGCAGATCTTCGCTGCTCGCAGCGCCCCATTTATCGCTTTCTTTGGTCTTGGCCAGGATGCTGTACAGGGAGACTTCCCGATCCTCAAGCTTATCCCAGGTGTGTTTGGTATCGCACCAGGCACAGCCAACCGGGCATCCCTGTAAACGAATAAAAATGGCGGGGACGCCGGTAAAGTAACCCTCACCTTGCAGGGTCTGGAACATCTCGTTAATCGGGTACTGCATAGCGCTCTCAATATGGGGATAAACGATAATTATCGCAGATCCCCGCCAAAGTATCATGCCCCATCGATGCTTTACGAGGCGATCGCCGCGACAAAGCGTGCCGTTATCTGCTGCGGGCGCGTGATAGCTCCACCAACCACCACGGTATGAGCGCCTAATGCCAGGCATCGTGCAGCACGTTCAGGGGTATCAACGTTCCCTTCCGCCACAACCGGGACGCTGACCGCAGCCAACACATCACGTAAAAAACCGCAGTCGTTTTCCGCCAGCACATGCCCGGCAGTGTCAGCGGTATAACCGTAGAGCGTGGTGCCCACACAGTCAAAACCCAGGCGCTCGGCGGTCGCCGCTTCGTCTACGGTGGCAATATCCGCCATCAGCAGTACGGACGGATAGCGAGCGCGGATTTGCGTGACCAGTTCTTCCAGCGATTGCCCACCGGGGCGCGGGCGCGCTGTCGCATCCAGAGCAATAATTTCCGGCTCAACGGTCATCAGTTCATCGACTTCCTGTAAAGTGGCCGTGATAAACACATCGCTACCCGGATAATCACGCTTGATAATCCCAATCACCGGCAGGGAGACGCTCTCTTTGATCGCGCGAATGTCCACCACGCTGTTCGCACGAATACCTACCGCACCACCCTGCGCTGCCGCCAGCGCCATACGTGACATAATAAATGGGCTATGCAGGGGCTCATTTTCCAGCGCCTGACAGGAGACAATTAATTTACCTTTCAGGGAATCCAGTACAGTTTTCATTACGATAAGATCTCTTCGACTTCGTTTTTAATGATGGTGACATGCGGGCCATAAATCACCTGAACCCCGTTGCCGCGAATAATTACGCCACGGGCTCCGGTCGCTTTCAGCGCCGCTTCATCGACCTTGCTGCTCTCTTTCACCGTCACGCGCAGGCGTGTGGCGCAACAATCCACCTCTTCCAGATTCTCTTTGCCTCCCAGCCCGGCGATCACTGCCGCGGCTCGCTCACTCTGCGGCAGGCCGGATTCAGTCGGCGCTGCGTTTTCACGACCTGGTGTCAACCAGTTAAAGCGGTTAATCAAATAGCGGAAGGTGAAGTAGTAAAGGAAGAACCACGGGATCCCCACCATGGGGACGTACATCCAGTTGGTTTTAGCTTCCCCCTGTAGCACGCCGAAAAGGAGGAAATCGATAAGCCCACCCGAAAAGGTTTGCCCGATGGTGATATGTAAAATATGCGCCATCATAAACGCCAGACCATCGAAGAAGGCGTGAATGACGTATAACACGGGTGCGACAAACAGGAAGGAGAACTCGATAGGCTCAGTTATACCTGTCAGGAAAGAGGTCAGGGCTGCTGATAACAGCAGACCAGCGACAAGTTTTCTGTTCTCAGGCCTGGCGGTGTGGTACATCGCCAGACATGCGCCAAGCAGGCCAAACATCATGGTGATGAAGCGCCCGGACATAAAGCGCGAGGTGCCCGCATAGAACTGCTGCGTATTCGGATCGGCAAGTTGCGCGAAGAAAATACGCTGAGTACCGTCAACTAACTGGCCGTTGACGATTTCACTTCCGCCAAGCGCTGTCGTCCAGAACGGCAAATAAAAGATATGGTGTAAACCCAGTGGGCCAAGCATACGCAGGATGAAGCCATACAACAGCGTCCCCAGATAGCCTGTCGCATCCACCAGACCACCCAGTCCAAAAATGAGTTTCTGGAAATGCGGCCAAACCACCGTCATGACCGCACCCACGACAATCGCGGCAAGGGAGCTAATAATCGGTACAAAGCGCGAACCGCTGAAGAAACCAAGGAACTGAGGTAATGAGACTTTATTGAAACGGCTATGCAGCGCGCAGGTGACAAGCCCAATCACCACCCCACCGAACACACCCGTTTCCAGTGTCTGAATACCCAGCGTCATCCCCTGGCCTACGGCACCGGGATTCTCGTGCGCCAGCGTTCCGTTGAGCGTCAATAAAGCGTTGATGGTGGCGTTCATCACCAGAAATGCCAGCAATGCCGCAAGCCCGGCGGTGCCTTTATCCGTTTTCGCCAGTCCTACTGCGACACCTACCGCAAAAAGCACCGACAGGTTGGCAAACACAATAGAACCTGCGCTGGTCATGATCGTGAAAATTGCCTGTAACCAGTCAACGTCCAAAAATGGATAAGCAGTCAATGTGTTTGGATTCGACAGCGCGCCGCCAATCCCTAACAACAGCCCCGCAGCAGGCAGTACCGCAATCGGCAGCATGAACGATTTGCCGAACCGCTGTGCCTTTTCGAACCATGCGCCCGATGAAGCGCCGCTAAACATTTGCATCATTTTTTCATCTCTCCGATTAATGATGAAAATTTTTATCATATTTAATATATGTAATGAAAATTATCATCAAAATCCAGGAAGCCGATCATACTTTTTTAAAATGACTGGCATCTCTCCCCTGCTTTCCGCCACACTATCAACAGAGAAACGCATTAAGGATTTTGCATGTCAGAAAATGAAAACCTGCTGCTGAGATTGCGCCAGGGCGTTGACGGATATAGCCGAACACAGCAGAAGCTGGGAGAGTTTGTGCTCAGCGATCCGGCAAAAGTTGTCTACCTGACGATTACCGAACTGGCGCGTGAAAGCGACACCAGCGAGGCGAGCGTCACACGTCTGTGCCGCGCACTTGGGTGTAAGGGTTATAACGAATTCAAAATGGCGCTGGCACTCGATCTCCAGCAAGGACAGCCGGTAGAGCACAGCGGGGATGAAATTGACAATGTGGTCAATGAATCCGTACAAGCGTTGCAGGACACAGCAAAATTACTCGACAGGACATTACTGGAATCCGCCGCTTTGGCACTGCATCAGGCCCAGTCGGTACAGATTTATGGCGTAGCGGCCAGCGCTATTCTGGGGGAGTATTTACATTACAAACTCCTGCGCCTCGGCAAACCTGCACAATTGTTCAGTGACATGCATCGTGCAGCCATGAACGCCACAACGCTTAACAAAGACACGCTGGTGGTAGCGATTTCCAGTTCAGGTTCGACGCGCGATCTACTGCATGTCGTTAAACTGGCGCGTAAGCAAGGCGTGCGCGTACTGGCGTTAAGTAATACGCCGCGCAGCCCGTTGGCTTCGCTGAGCGATATTCAACTGGTCGCAGCCAAACCAGAAGGTCCGTTGAGTGCTGGCGCGCTAAACGCCAAGGTGGGAGTGATGCTGTTGGTAGAGCTACTGACTACGTCGCTGATTGCTCTGGATGAAAAGTACAGTGATGTGAGCCAGCAAACCGCCAGCGCAACCCTTCCTCTACTGCTTTAAGGGCATAAAAAAACCCGCCGCAGCGGGTTTTTACGTTAAGAGTTAAAGAACAGGATTACGCCTGACCTTTGATCTCTTTACGACCGTTGTACGGTGCTTGTTCACCCAGAGCTTCTTCGATACGAATCAGCTGGTTGTACTTAGCAACGCGGTCAGAACGGCTCATAGAACCAGTTTTGATCTGGCCTGCAGCGGTACCAACAGCCAGGTCAGCGATGGTAGCGTCTTCAGTTTCGCCAGAACGGTGAGAGATGACAGCGGTGTAGCCAGCGTCTTTCGCCATTTTGATCGCAGCCAGAGTTTCGGTCAGAGAACCGATCTGGTTGAATTTGATCAGGATGGAGTTAACGATGCCTTTTTCGATGCCTTCTTTCAGGATCTTGGTGTTAGTTACGAACAGATCGTCACCAACCAGCTGGATTTTGTCGCCCAGTACTTTAGTCTGGTATGCGAAACCGTCCCAGTCAGACTCGTCCAGACCATCTTCGATGGACACGATCGGGTACTGTTTGGTCAGTTCTTCCAGGAAGTGAGTGAATTCTTCGGAGGTGAATGCTTTGTTGCCTTCGCCAGCCAGAACGTATTTACCGTCTTTGTAGAATTCAGAAGCTGCACAGTCCATCGCCAGGGTGATGTCTTTGCCCAGCTCGTAGCCAGCTGCTTTAACCGCTTCAGCGATTACAGCCAGAGCTTCAGCGTTGGAACCCAGGTTCGGCGCGTAGCCACCTTCGTCACCAACTGCAGTGTTCATACCTTTAGCTTTCAGAACTTTAGCCAGGTTGTGGAACACTTCAGAACCCATACGAACGGCTTCTTTCAGAGTCTTAGCGCCAACCGGCTGAATCATGAATTCCTGGATGTCGACGTTGTTGTCAGCGTGCTCACCACCGTTGATGATGTTCATCATCGGAACCGGCATGGAGTATTTACCCGGAGTACCGTTCAGTTCAGCGATGTGTGCATACAGCGGCAGGCCTTTTGCAGCTGCTGCTGCTTTGGCGTTCGCCAGGGACACAGCCAGGATGGCGTTTGCACCGAAGTTGGATTTGTTTTCAGTACCGTCCAGATCGATCATGATCTTGTCGATGCCAGCCTGATCTTTAGCATCTTTACCCAGCAGAGCCTGAGCAATTGGGCCGTTAACAGCTGCAACAGCTTTCAGTACGCCTTTACCCATGAAACGGGATTTGTCGCCATCGCGCAGTTCCAGTGCTTCGCGGGAACCAGTAGAAGCACCTGACGGAGCTGCTGCCATACCAACGAAACCACCTTCCAGGTGTACTTCGGCTTCAACAGTCGGGTTACCACGGGAGTCGATGATTTCACGACCGATGATTTTAACGATTTTGGACATTAGATTTTCCTCAGTACAAGTTAAACTAAAACTCCAGACAAACAATGCACCCTAATGGGTGCATTGCCGTTCTAACTTATTTACTTCTTACTTCGCCTGACGCTTCTGATGTTCACTGGCGGCTTTCACAAAGCCGGCAAACAGCGGGTGCCCATCACGTGGCGTGGAAGTAAATTCCGGGTGGAACTGACAGGCCACGAACCACGGATGATTCGGTACCTCAATGATCTCGACCAACTGATCATCACCGGAACGGCCTGCAATACGCAGACCCGCAGCTTCAATCTGTTTCAACAGCATATTGTTGACTTCATAACGGTGGCGATGGCGTTCAACAATTGTCGGCGCGCCGTACAGTTGACGAACCAGGCTATCGTCGCTCAACTGACACTGCTGCGCGCCAAGGCGCATTGTGCCGCCCAGATCGCTCTTCTCTGTACGGACTTCGACGTTGCCGTCTTCATCGCGCCATTCGGTAATCAGGGCCACCACCGGGTACTTACAGTCTGGCACAAATTCCGTGGAGTTGGCGTTGTCCATACCCACTACGTTACGTGCAAACTCAATCAACGCAACCTGCATACCCAGGCAAATGCCCAGATAAGGAATATTGTTCTCACGCGCAAAACGCGCCGTCGCGATTTTACCTTCAACACCGCGGTAGCCGAAGCCGCCAGGGATCAGGATTGCATCAAGACCTTTCAGGATCTCAACGCCACGCGTTTCGACATCTTGCGAATCGATCAGCTTGATGTTGACGGTGACACGATTCTTCAGACCACCGTGCTTCAGCGCTTCGATAACTGACTTATAGGCATCCGGCAGTTCAATGTACTTGCCGACCATACCGATAGTCACTTCGCCTGCCGGATTCGCTTCTTCGTAGATAACCTGTTCCCATTCTGACAGATTAGCTTCCGGACAGTTCAAGCTGAATCGTTTACAAATATAATCGTCAAGGCCCTGAGATTTCAACAGGCCCGGGATTTTATAGATGGAATCGACATCTTTCAGAGAAATCACCGCTTTTTCCGGAACGTTACAGAACAATGCAATTTTTGCACGTTCATTAGCCGGAACTGCGCGATCGGAGCGGCAAATCAGGATATCTGGCTGAATACCGATAGAAAGCAGCTCTTTTACAGAGTGCTGAGTCGGTTTAGTTTTGACTTCACCTGCCGCCGCCATGTACGGAACCAGCGTCAGATGCATAAACAGCGTGTGCTCACGGCCAATTTCTACGGCCATCTGGCGAATCGCTTCAAGGAACGGCAGAGATTCGATATCCCCAACGGTTCCGCCGATTTCGACCAGAACAACATCATGACCTTCACCGCCTTCCAGAACGCGCTCTTTAATGGCATTCGTGATGTGCGGGATAACCTGAACTGTTGCGCCCAGGTAGTCGCCACGGCGTTCTTTACGCAGAACGTCGGAGTAGATACGACCCGTAGTGAAGTTGTTGCGGCGGCTCATTTTGGTACGAATGAAACGCTCATAGTGACCCAGGTCCAGGTCGGTTTCAGCGCCGTCTTCGGTAACGAACACTTCCCCGTGTTGGATTGGGCTCATAGTACCTGGATCGACGTTGATGTACGGATCCAGTTTCATCATGGTTACATTGAGGCCACGGGCTTCAAGAATGGCTGCCAGGGAGGCTGCGGCAATGCCTTTTCCCAGAGAGGATACGACCCCGCCGGTCACAAAAATATAGTTCGTTGTCATGCTGGACCTGAGAAGTTAGGGTGAAACGATGGAATTACCAAGACGGGAAAGTAGTATACCCGAACATGACGAGCGCCACAAACTTTCATTATTCCTCCTCTTCACCAGGCTCACATTAACATCGGGAGTGAGAAAATAGCCCCTTTGGGGTAAATGTTTTTGACGTAAATCAAGCGCTTGTTATTTAAAAAATCACACAAATCGCCCTTGACCGACGAAATCCCTTAGAGATCAATTTCCTGCCGTTTTACCTGTTGCCAGACTTCTTCCATAGTTTCCAGATCAACACCAGTCATTTCCAGACCGCGCGAAGCCACAATTCGCTCAACTTCACGAAAACGCCGCTCAAACTTCTCGTTCGCTTTCTGCAATGCGGTCTCTGCTTTAGTGCCTAAATGCCGGGCCATATTGACCGTAGCAAACAGCAGATCGCCCATTTCCTCCTCCAGTTTAGCCTGGTCGACAACAGCCTGCTTAGCCTCAAACATGACTTCGTCGATCTCTTCGTAAACCTTGTCGACAACCGGTCCTAATGTTTTCCAGTCGAAGCCAACATTTGAGCAGCGTTTCTGGATTTTTTGGGCGCGCATTAATGCCGGTAAACTGCGGGGAATATCGTCGAGTGCGGAATGCTGTGCCTTCTGGGCGCGTTCTTCACTTTTGATTTTTTCCCAGCGGGTCAAAACCTCAGTACTGTTACTGGCAGAAACATCAGCAAAAACATGTGGATGACGGCGTTCAAGCTTATCGCTTATCGCAGCACAAATATCATCAAAGTTGAAGCGTCCTTCTTCCTGCGCCATCTGGGCGTAAAACACCACCTGGAACAGCAGGTCGCCCAGCTCTCCGCGCAGGTCGTCAAAGTCTTCACGCGCAATCGCGTCCAGCACTTCATAGGTTTCTTCGAGAGTGTAAGGAGCAATAGTGGAGAATGTCTGCTCTTTGTCCCACGGACAGCCGTTTTCCGGGTCGCGCAGGCGCTGCATAATACCGAGCAGTCGGTCGATTTGATTCATTGGAATGTCCTGAAATTTCAATATAGTAGACCGGATAACGCGACAACCGACATCCGGCAACATAGCAATGCCTGATGGCAACGCTAACGCGTCTTATCAGGCCTACAAGGTTATCCGGCCTACAAAATCATTAATTACCGTGCAAGCGACGTGCGTCGATCACATCCGGTACCTGGTTCAGCTTGCCGAGCACGCGCCCGAGCACCTGCAGGTTATAAATTTCGATGGTCATATCGATGGTGGCCAGCTGTTGTTTGGTATCACTTCGGCTGGCAACTCCCAGCACGTTCACCTTCTCGTTGGCGAGGATCGTGGTGATATCACGTAACAAGCCGCTGCGATCGTTGGCCTGGACGCGAACCACCAGCGAATACCCTGCCGAGTAGCTTTCGCCCCAGACCGCATCAACAATACGTTCCGGCGCATGGGAGCGCAGCTCAGCCAGCTGTTCACAATCCGCCCGGTGCACGGAAATACCGCGTCCCTGGGTAATAAACCCGACAATCTCATCGCCTGGAATCGGCTGGCAGCAGCGGGCGATGTGGTGCATCAGGTTACCTACCCCTTCCACCACCACACGACCGTCGTCTTTACGACGACTCTGCGGTGCCTGCGTTTTCTGCTGAAGCTGTTTCAGTGCGGCGGCATCCTGTTCGGCAGCGCTTGGCTTATTAAACTGCGCCTGCAGGAAGTTCACCATTTGGTTGAGGCGGATATCTCCCCCACCAATCGCCGCCAGCAACTCGTCCAGCTCATTGAAGCTGTAGCGCGGTAGCAGGTGTTTTTCCGCCTCTTTCAGGCTGATGCCTAAATGCGCCAGCTCATCGTCGAGGATCTGGCGACCTGCAAGGATGTTCTTATCGCGGTCCTGTTTACGGAACCAGGCGTGGATCTTCGAACGCCCACGACTGGTGGTTACGTAGCCAAGGTTAGGGTTCAACCAGTCGCGGCTTGGGTTTGGCTGTTTCTGGGTGATAATTTCAATTTGATCGCCCATCTGCAGCTGGTAGGTAAACGGTACAATGCGCCCACCAATTTTCGCGCCAATGCATCGATGCCCCACATCGCTATGAATGTGGTAAGCAAAATCGAGCGGCGTGGAGCCCGCAGGTAAGTCTACAACGTCGCCTTTTGGCGTAAAGACGTACACGCGGTCATCAAAGACCTGGCTACGGACTTCATCCAGCATTTCACCGGAATCCGCCATCTCTTCCTGCCAGGCAATCAGCTTACGCAGCCACGCAATGCGATCTTCATGACCAGAACGCGCCGCGCCTGAAGCGGTACCCTCTTTGTACTTCCAGTGCGCCGCGACGCCCAGTTCGGCATCTTCGTGCATCTGTTTGGTACGGATCTGAATTTCGATGGTTTTCCCGCCCGGCCCCAGCACAACCGTATGGATTGACTGGTAGCCATTGGGTTTCGGATTAGCAACGTAATCATCGAACTCATCCGGCAGATGGCGATAGTGAGTATGTACTATCCCGAGTGCGGCATAGCAGTCCTGTAAACGCTCTGCCACGATACGCACTGCGCGTACATCGAACAGTTCATCGAAGGCTAACTGCTTTTTCTGCATTTTGCGCCAGATACTGTAGATATGCTTCGGACGTCCGTACACTTCAGCTTTGACGCCTTCCGTTTTCATCTCTGAGCGCAAATGACCGACGAACTCATCAATGTAATGTTCCCTGTCGATACGTCGTTCATGCAACAGCTTGGCTATGCGTTTGTATTCAGCCGGGTGCAGATAACGAAAGCAATAATCTTCCAGCTCCCATTTTAATTGCCCGATTCCCAAACGGTTGGCCAGCGGCGCATAAATATTGGTGCACTCTTTTGCCGCCAGAACGCGTTCATCTTCCGGCGCGTCTTTCACTTCACGCAGATGGGCAATCCGCTCTGCCAGCTTGATGACCACACAGCGGAAGTCATCTACCATTGCCAGCAGCATGCGGCGGACGTTATCGACCTGCTCGGAAGAAACTGAATCGGTATGCGTGGCTTTAAGCTGGCGTATCGCCGCCATATCACGCACACCGTGGATAAGATGAACAATAGATTTGCCCACGCTCTCGCGCAGGATGTCTTCACTGACCACGTTGGCATCAGCCAGAGGGAACAGCATTGCTGCACGCAACGTGTCGATATCCATGCTCAACATAGAGAGAATTTCTACCATCTCCACGCCACGCCACAGCAGCAGATCCGCATCCGGATGCCCCTGTGTCTGCTGGAGGCAGTACGCCCAGGTTTCGGCTAAGCGTTCACACGACTGCTGGCTGGAGATCCCCAGACTCGCGATCCATTTCTTTGGATCAAACTCACCAGCTTTATTTATATGTGCACTTCTTACCGCAACCATTGTCCTCTCCTTAAGGGGCCAGGCCTGTCGAAGTCGACAAGCCCTACCCATTGTCTTTCATGCTGCATTACAACCCGAAATCCAATGGGTACAAAATTCATTACAAACGCTCAAACAGGACCATTGATTCCAGGTGTCCAGTGTGCGGAAACATATCGAGCATCGCCAGTCGCCGTATGGCGTATCCAGCGTTGAGCAAAGCATCGCTGTCACGAGCCAGCGTTGCTGGGTTACAGGATACATAAACAACGCGTATAGGTTCTAATTTTATAATATGTTGCATCACACCTGCAGCCCCCGCACGCGCAGGATCGAGCAATACTTTGTCGAATCCGTTTTTCGCCCACGGCTGTCGGGTAACATCTTCCTCAAGGTTTTCATGAAAGAATGTCACATTGTGTAATCCGTTATTCAGCGCGTTTTCTCGGCCTTTTTCCACCAACGCAGGAACACCTTCCACACCAACCACGCTTGCTGCCCGAGTTGCCAGCGGTAGGGTAAAATTGCCCATGCCACAGAACAAATCGAGTACACGATCTTCAGGTTGTACATCGAGCCATTCCAGCGCACGGGCGACCATTTGTTGGTTTACCCCTTCATTGACCTGAATAAAATCGCGCGGGCTGAAGGTTAACCGTAGTCCATTTGAGTCATACCAGGGCGATTCTTCTGATATTGATTCCAGTATCTCGCTTTGCGGGGCCAGAAACAAAGACAGCCCCTGAGAATGCGAAAAGCATTCCAGTTTTTCTTTATCCGCAGCACTCAATGGCGCCGTGTGGCGCAAAATCATCAGGGTTCCGCTTCCCGCCTGTACCAGCTCAACATGGCCTAGATGGCGTAACCCTTGCAGACTTTCCAGACACGCTCTGAGATGGGGCAATAACGCCTCAAGCTGGGGCACCAAAATAGGGCATTGTTTGACATCGATAATGTCGCTGGAACCGGATTTGCGAAACCCCATCTGCAATTTTTGTTCTTTTGGCCGATAGTTCAGGCTCAAACGTGCGCGACGACGATAGCCCCACGGGGCATCAGCTATAACATCCGACACCTCACATTTCATTAAACGCGACAACGCCGCGCTTTTGCTACGCTGCTGCAATGAGATGCTGGCATGCTGCTGCTGGCAACCGCCGCACACGCCAAAATGCGGGCAACGTGGCACTTCACGCTGTGGGCTGTCGTTTAAACGTCGTTTTACTTGCGCGCGGGCAAACTGTTTTTTATCTTCGGTAATCACCACCTCGGCGCTTTCCTGGGGTAGCAATTCCGGTATAAACAACGCCTTTCCGTTATGGCGAGCGACGCCCTGACCAAAAGGATCGAGGTCATTGACGGTAACGGTTATGATCTGACGCGTCGTCACGCGTCGTTTTGCAGAGTAGAATTGCGCCATCGACGAGATATTTCTCTATTTAACAGTGTGACCCTAATTGTCCCATAACGGAACTCCATGACCAACTACAGCCTGCGCGCACGCATGATGATTCTGATCCTGGCCCCGACCGTCCTGATAGGTTTGTTGCTCAGTATCTTTTTTGTTGTGCATCGCTATAACGACTTGCAGCGTCAACTGGAAGATGCTGGTGCCAGCATCATTGAACCACTCGCGGTCTCCAGCGAATATGGCATGAACCTGCAAAACAGGGAATCCATCGGCCAGCTTATCAGCGTGCTGCATCGTCGCCATTCCGATATCGTGCGGGCAATTTCTGTTTATGACGAAAATAACCGACTTTTCGTCACCTCTAATTTTCATCTCGATCCGTCTGAAATGCAGTTGGCGACCGGTTCACCGTTTCCCCGTAAGCTGAGCGTCACCCGGCACGGGGATATCATGATCCTGCGAACCCCTATTATATCGGAAAGCTATTCACCGGATGAATCCGCCGTAAGCGACGCCAAAAACACCAAAAATATGCTGGGGTATGTGGCGCTTGAGCTGGACCTTAAGTCCGTACGATTGCAGCAGTACAAAGAGATCTTTATCTCCAGCGTAATGATGCTGTTTTGTATTGGTATTGCGTTAATTTTCGGCTGGCGTCTTATGCGCGACGTGACCGGCCCGATTCGCAATATGGTGAATACCGTTGACCGAATACGTAGAGGACAGCTCGACAGCCGCGTGGAAGGTTTCATGCTGGGCGAGCTGGATATGCTTAAAAATGGCATCAACTCGATGGCGATGTCTCTCGCGGCTTACCATGAAGAGATGCAGCACAACATCGATCAGGCCACCTCTGACCTGCGCGAAACGCTAGAGCAGATGGAAATTCAGAACGTCGAGCTGGATCTGGCGAAGAAACGCGCCCAGGAAGCGGCACGTATTAAGTCTGAGTTTCTGGCAAACATGTCCCACGAGCTGCGAACACCGCTGAATGGCGTGATTGGCTTCACCCGTCTGACGCTAAAAACCGAACTCAACACCACACAGCGCGATCACCTGAATACCATTGAACGCTCAGCTAACAATCTGCTGGCCATCATCAATGATGTACTCGACTTCTCCAAACTTGAGGCGGGCAAGCTGATTCTGGAAAGCATTCCGTTCCCGCTGCGCAGCACGCTGGATGATGTCGTCACACTGTTAGCACATTCATCCCATGATAAAGGGCTTGAGCTGACGCTGAATATTAAGAATGACGTACCGGACAACGTCATCGGTGACCCGTTGCGTTTACAGCAGGTGATCACCAATCTGGTCGGCAATGCCATCAAATTTACCGAAGGCGGCAACATCGACATCCTGGTCGAGAAGCGAGCCCTTAGTAACACGAAAGTGCAAATTGAAGTACAAATCCGCGATACCGGGATCGGTATTCCTGAGCGCGATCAATCCCGTCTGTTCCAGGCCTTCCGCCAGGCGGATGCCAGTATTTCCCGGCGTCATGGCGGAACCGGGCTAGGCCTGGTCATTACGCAAAAACTGGTCAACGAAATGGGTGGGGATATATCCTTCCACAGCCAGCCGAACCGGGGCTCCACGTTTTGGTTCCATATCAGCCTCGATCTTAACCCTAATGTTCTCGTTGACCGCTCAACCACGCTCTGCCTGGCCGGTAAACGACTGGCCTACGTCGAACCTAACGCCACCGCCGCACAATGCACGTTAGATATATTGAGTGAAACACCGCTGGAGGTGATTTACAGCCCTTCATTCTCCGGGCTGCCGAAGGATCACTACGATATTCTGCTGCTCGGCATTCCGGTCACTTTACGCGAACCGCTCACCATGCAGCATGAGCGGCTGGCAAGCGCAGCGGCGATGACCGACTTTTTGTTACTGGCCCTCCCTTGCCATGCGCAGATTAACGCCGAGAAGTTAAAACAGGGCGGCGCGGCGGCGTGTCTGTTGAAACCTCTCACCTCAACCCGCTTACTGCCTGCGCTGACAGAGTATTGTCAGCTGAACCACAGCGCGGATCCGCTTCTGTTAGACGAGAGCAAAATCGCGATGACCGTCATGGCGGTAGACGACAACCCGGCGAACCTCAAGCTGATTGGCGCATTGCTGGAAGATAAGGTCCAGCACGTCGTGCTCTGCGACAGCGGGCATCAGGCGGTGGATCGCGCCAGACAAATGCAATTTGATCTGATCCTGATGGATATTCAGATGCCTGATATGGACGGCATTCGCGCTTGTGAACTTATCCACCAGCTTCCTCATCAACAGCAGACACCTGTCATTGCGGTCACCGCACACGCCATGGCCGGGCAGAAAGAGAAGCTGCTCAGCGCCGGGATGAACGATTACCTGGCGAAGCCTATCGAGGAAGATAAGCTGCATAATCTGCTGTTACGTTACAAACCGGGTGCAGGCTCATCGCTTCGGGCACTCACCGCAGAACCTCTTGAGCCAGTCGTCAATCCGAACACGACGCTCGACTGGCAACTGGCATTAAGGCAAGCCGCGGGTAAGAACGATTTGGCGCGGGATATGCTGCAAATGCTGATCGATTTTCTGCCTGAGGTGCGTAACAAAATCGAAGAGCAACTGGTCGGAGAGAACCCCGAAGGGCTAGTGGATATGATTCACAAGCTGCACGGCAGTTGCGGTTATAGTGGTGTCCCCCGCATGAAAAACCTGTGTCAGCTCATTGAACAACAGCTACGCAGTGGAACCAAAGAAGAAGAGCTGGAACCTGAGTTTTTAGAGCTTCTGGATGAGATGGACAACGTTGCACGCGAAGCGAAGAAGTTGTTAGGGTAATATTCGCCGGATGCGGCGTAAACGCCTTATCCGGCCTACAGGTTTCACTGTTTACCGTAGAGCCGATAAGCGTCGTGCATCGGTCAGTAAACGCCTTCTCCGGCCTACAGGTTTCGCTGTTTACCGTAGGCCCGATAAGCGTCGCGCATCGGGCACATCGCCGAATGCGGCTAACAACTCAGCGTAATTGCTGCCCTGCTTTAAGCGTTGCGGCTACGTTTCGCGCCGTCATTCGTACGTTGTCGCTCGCGTTCTTCAGCGCCTCATCCAGGGTACAAATGGAGTAGATGACGCTGAAAACCGCATCCAGCCCATGCTCATGGACCACACCGACATCCGCCGTCAGGCTACCGGCAATGCCAATAACCGGTTTGTTGTAACGCTTTGCGACTTTCGCCACGCCAACCGGAACCTTACCGTGAATAGTCTGGCTGTCGATTCGCCCTTCACCCGTCACCACCAAATCCGCATCCTCAACGCAGGCGTCGAGGTGTAACGCATCCGTTACTATCTCAATACCGCAGCGTAGCTGTGCGCCGCAAAACGCATAGAGTGCCGCCCCCATACCACCAGCAGCGCCACCGCCGGCCAGATCCAGCACGTTGACGTCCAGATCGCGGGCAATGAGTTGCGCATAGTGCGTGAGCGCCCGATCCAGGCGGGTAATCATCTCCGGCGTCGCCCCTTTTTGCGGACCAAAAACCGCAGATGCGCCCTTTTTTCCAGTCAACGGGTTGGTCACATCGCAAGCAACTTCAATACGGCACCCGGCAAGACGGCTGTCTAACTGAGAAATATCAATCCGGGACAGAGATTCCAGACCGATTCCGCCTTGCGCAATTTCGTTATTTTGCGCATCCAGCAGTTTTGCTCCCAGCGCTTGCACCATCCCGGCACCGCCATCATTGGTGGCGCTACCGCCAATCCCAATGATGATATGTTCAACGCCAGCGTCCAGCGCATGACGGATTAACTCCCCGGTTCCCCAGGATGTCGTTTTCAGCGGATCGCGTAACCCCACAGGAACCTGTTCCAGTCCGCTGGCGGCCGCCATTTCGATAAACGCCGAGCGCTCATCACCAGATAAACCATAAAATGCCTGAATTGTGTTGCCCAAAGGGCCGGTAACATCAACATGCACAAGGTGACCTTGCGTTGCGGCAACCATCGCTTCGACCGTTCCTTCACCGCCATCTGCAACCGGAATCTTCACGTAATCCGCATCGGGCCAGATCTCACGAAACCCCTGCTCTATAGCCGTTGCCACCTCAAGCGCACTCAAACTTTCCTTATAGGAATCTGGTGCGATTACTATTTTCATAAAGCATCCTTACGCATGTTGACTATGTTAAGCATACACCAGGAGCAAAACCGCTCACTCTATAGGAGCGGTCCTGGATCACTTAGCGAACCATGCACGGACGCTTATTATCAAACGTCCAGTTCGGGATAAGATACTGCATACCCATCGCATCATCACGCGCACCCAGTCCATGTTGCTGGTACAGTTCATGCGCTTTCATGACCTGATCCATATCCAGCTCCACGCCCAGACCCGGTTTTGCCGGAACCTGCACCATGCCGCCTTTGATTTCAAACGGCTCTTTGGTCAAGCGCTGATTGCCTTCCTGCCAGATCCAGTGGGTATCGATAGCGGTTATTTTACCCGGAGCCGCCGCCGCAACATGCGTAAACATCGCCAGCGAAATATCAAAGTGGTTGTTAGAGTGCGATCCCCAGGTCAGCCCGAACTCATGGCACATCTGCGCCACACGGACAGAACCCTGCATGGTCCAGAAGTGCGGGTCCGCCAGTGGGATATCAACAGACTGCAACGACAGCGTATGCCCCATCTGACGCCAGTCGGTGGCGATCATGTTGGTGGCGGTCGGCAGACCGGTGGCGCGACGGAATTCCGCCATCACTTCACGACCTGAGAAGCCCTGCTCGGCACCGCACGGATCTTCCGCATAGGCCAGAGAACCCTTCAGATATTTGCCGATCTTAATCGCTTCATTTAGCGACCACGCGCCGTTCGGATCCAGCGTGACGCGGGCCTGCGGGAAGCGCTTCGCCAGCGCAACGATAGATTCTGCTTCCTCTTCCCCGGCCAGCACGCCGCCTTTCAGTTTAAAATCATTAAAACCATACTTCTCATATGCGGCTTCCGCCAGGCGCACTACCGCATCCGGGGTCATCGCTTCTTCATGACGCAGACGATACCAGTCGCATTTCTCATCCGGCTGACTCTGGTACGGCAGCGGCGTTGCCTTACGGTTACCCACAAAGAACAGGTAACCCAACATTTCAACTTCGCTACGCTGCTGGCCATCCCCCAGCAAAGAGGCGACGTTTACGCCCAAATGCTGACCTAACAGATCCAACATGGCCGCTTCGATCCCAGTAACCACATGAATAGTGGTACGTAAATCGAAGGTCTGCAAACCGCGACCGCCCGCATCACGATCGGCAAAAGTATTGCGTACCGCATTCAGCACGTTTTTGTATTCACCTAACGTTTTACCTACCACCAACGGGATCGCATCTTCCAGCGTTTTGCGGATTTTTTCGCCGCCGGGAATTTCACCCACGCCGGTATGACCGGAGTTATCTTTAATAATCACAATATTGCGCGTGAAGAACGGAGCATGTGCGCCGCTCAGGTTCATCAGCATGCTGTCATGACCCGCAACCGGAATAACCTGCATAGAGGTAACCAATGGGGTAGAAAATTGTGCGCTCATAATTAAGTCCTTATTCAAAATTAGTGGCGGCCGAAAACGGGACGTTTACGGTCAAAAGTCCATCCGGGGATCAGATACTGCATTGGGCCTGCGTCATTACGTGCGCCGCCGGGCAGCGCCTTATAGGCTTCATGCGCTTTCTGTACCTGATCCCAATCCAGTTCCACGCCCAGACCGGGCGCATCGGGTACCGCAATTTTTCCGTTTTTAATCTCCAGCGGATTTTTGGTCAGGCGGCAATCGCCCTCCTGCCAGATCCAGTGGGTATCGATAGCCGTTGGATTACCCGGTGCAGCAGCGCCGACGTGGGTAAACATTGCCAGGGAAATATCAAAATGATTGTTAGAATGGCAGCCCCAGGTCAGGCCCCAGTCATCGCATAACTGTGCCACGCGTACCGCGCCAGAAAGGGTCCAGAAGTGCGGATCGGCCAGCGGAATATCTACTGAATTCAGCATCACCGCATGGCCCATTTCACGCCAGTTGGTGGCTATCATGTTCGTTGCTACCGGCAGACCGGTTGCACGGCGGAACTCGGCCATCACTTCGCGGCCAGAAAAACCCTGTTCAGCGCCACATGGATCTTCGGCGTAGGTCAGAACATCGTTAAGCCCTTTACACAGGGAGATGGCTTCATCCAGCAGCCAGGCACCGTTGGGATCAACCGTAATACGCGCATCCGGGAAGCATTTTTTCAGCGCGCGAGCGGTGTCGATTTCCTGTTCGCCAGGCAGTACACCGCCCTTGAGTTTGAAATCTTTAAAGCCGTAGCGATCCTGCGAAGCCTGAGCCAGACGTACCACCGCCTCACTGTTCATCGCCTGCTGATGACGCAGGTGATACCATTCATGGTTTCCCGGCGTGCTTTCCAGATACGGTAAATCGGTCTTTGTGCGATCGCCCACGTAGAACAGATAGCCGAGTACGGTGACCGCATCGCGCTGCTTGCCCGGCCCTAACAGTTCACAAACCGGCACGTTCAGCGCCTTACCCAGCAGGTCGAGCAATGCGGCTTCCAGCGCCGCTACCGCATTGACCCGTAGTTCAAAGGTCCAGGCGCCTTTGCCAAAGGTGTCAAAATCAGCGGCCTGGTTGCCTTTATGCACCTGCTGCACCACCTTATTCAGGCGCGCGACTTCCTGGCCCAACACCTGCGGAATCGCATCCACCAGCGTCTGATAAATCACTTCGCCACCTGGCGCTTCACCGACACCGGTGTTTCCGACATTATCGGTGAGCACCACGATATTACGAGTAAAGTATGCGTTATGCGCCCCACCAATATTGAGCAGCATGCTGTCATGACCGGCCACCGGGATGACCTTCATATCGGTAATAACGGGACTTGATTGTGTTGTCATCATCATTGTCCTGCGACAGGTTTCAGTTCGATACGTTTAATATCGCCCACCAGCACCAGATAGCTCACCACCGCAATCAGCGCATGTACCCCGACGTAAATCAACGCGCCGTTAAACGAGCCAGTAGTCCCGACGATGTAGCCGATAGCAATTGGCGTGACGATGCCGGAGATGTTGCCAAACATGTTGAACAAACCGCCGCTCAGACCGCTGATTTCTTTAGGTGCGGTATCAGCCATCACCGCCCAGCCCAGCGCACCGATACCTTTGCCGAAGAAGGCCAGCGCCATAAAGCCGATGATCATCCACTCCACATTGACGTAGTTACAGAACACCATCACCATCGACAGCAGCATACCGAGTACGATTGGCGTTTTACGGGCGATATTCAGCGAACCGGTACGGCGCATCAACCAGTCGGAAATAATGCCGCCGAGCACGCCGCCGGCGAATCCGCAAATGGCCGGAACCGAAGCAACAAAGCCAGCTTTCAAAATCGACATACCGCGAGCCTGCACCAGATAAACCGGGAACCAGGTGATAAAGAAGTAGGTCAGCGCGTTAATGCAGTATTGGCCGATGTAAATCCCGATCATCATCCGTGAACCCAGCAGCTGTTTGATTTGCCCCCACTTCACGCTAAACGGCACTTTAGTTTTGGCTGCCGCCTGATCCATGTTGATCAGCGCCCCACCTTCGGCAATGTACTCCAGCTCTTTTTGGTTTACGCCCGGGTGCTGGTTAGGTTCATGAATCACCTTCAGCCAGACGAAGCTGATAATGATCCCGAGGCCGCCCATAAAAAAGAACACATGCGACCAGCCCACTTCATGGGTCAGCCAACCCATGATTGGCGCGAAGATAACGGTGGCAAAGTATTGCGCAGAGTTAAAGATAGCGACCGCCGTGCCCCTTTCCTGTGCCGGGAACCACGCCGCCACAATACGACTGTTGCCGGGGAAGGAGGGCGCTTCAGCTAAACCGACGAGGAAACGCAGGGTAAACAGCGCAACGATAATGCCGAAACCACTGAAGATATCGACAAAACCCTGCAGCAGGGTAAACATGGACCAAATAAAGATGGACCAGAAATAAACGCGTTTTGAACCAAAGCGGTCGAGCAACCAGCCGCCGGGGATCTGGCCGATAACATAGGCCCATGAGAAAGCGGAGAATACATACCCCATCCCTACCGCATCCAGACCAATGTCTTTGGCCATCTCCGAACCGGCAATGGATAAGGTGGCGCGATCGCCGTAGTTGAAGGATGTGACGATAAACAGCATCACCACTATCCAGTAGCGAGCGTTAGTGCGTTTTTCCGCGCTGCTCGCCGCCTGACTTAATGAACTCATTGTTGCACTCCTGAATCCTGGCTTTCGCCAGTTCATTCTGTACAGCACCTGTAGGGTGATCAGAATGAGAGGTTAGTGTGTGGCAGTGTTGGTACAGCTCAGGGCCGTTTTATTCTGACTCGCTGCCATTCCGGGAACTGACGGGAAAAGTATATGAAGGAGTGCCACTTGCCCTCACCGTGCATGAACACAACATTAGGGAGGCAGTGAGAAGTTGTTTGGGGCATAAGCCCAAAGTAGTGGAAGTTAGTTCACGTAATTGGGGTTTTATTGCCGGGTGGCGGCTTCGCCTGGCCCGGCTTGCGGTTCAAATGGGGGTTGCAGCCCGTACGAGCGAGGGAGTTATTTAAGCAAGGTTCCCCAGTTTTCTACCCAGGGATTGGATTCGCTTTCCGGTTCAGGATGCTCGCTGGCATCAATCAGCAGCATTTCTCCTACACGGTGGGCGCTTTGTTCCTGCAACAAGGCATCGAACTGTTTGCCGCCATTGCAGAAATTAACGTAGCTACTGTCGCCCAGCGCAATAACGCCGTAATGCAGATTTGGCTGGAAACCGAGATTATCTTTGATCCCTTGAAACAGCGGCACGATGCTATCCGGCAGATCGCCCTGCCCGGTCGTTGAGGTCACTACCAGCACATATTTATCCTGATATGCCTGCCAGTCGCTAAGCTCCGGATCTTCGAACACCGTAGCTTTATGACCCTGCGCCGTCAAAATAGCTTCGGCCTCTTCGGCAACCAGCAGCGCGTTTCCGTACATCGTGCCGACAAAAATTCCAATTTCCGCCATAACCGTAATCTCCTGGGACTTAAGAATCTATCTGCTCATCCTGACCTGACAGCCCGCTGAACTCAACCCTTTCATTCTCAGGGAGAAGTCCACGCCAGCCAAACTGTGATAACGCCTGCATCCAGACGTCATCCAGCCCGGCGCGAATAACCAGCGGTTCGCCGGTGAAAGGATGGGTCAGCGCAAGCTGGCTGGCATGCAGCATCAATCTCTGGCAACCGAAATGCTCTGCGGCGCTGCGGTTTTGCCGCAAATCACCATGCTTGCTGTCGCCGATAATCGGATGGCGCAAGTGCGCCAGATGGCGTCTGAGCTGGTGCTTGCGACCGGTTTTAGGGTCCAGCTCCACCAGCCCGTAACGGGTAGTCGGATAACGCCCGGTCGCTACCGGCATTTCTACCGTTGCCAGGCCACGATAATGGGTGACAGCAGGCTGCGGGCCTTTATCATCGCGGGCAAACTTATCGGCAATCTTATCCAGCTCTTCGACCAGCGGGTAATCCAGCACGGCATCATCCATCAGCCAGCCACGCACAATCGCATGATAGCGTTTCTGAATTTGATGATGTTCAAACTGCTGGGACAGTAAACGCCCGGCTTCGCTGGACAGCCCCATCAGCAGCACGCCGGAGGTTGGCCTGTCGAGTCGATGGGCGGTAAATACGTGCTGACCAATTTGGTCGCGCACCGTTTGCATCACCACCACTTTCTCATCCCGGTCGAGCCAACTGCGGTGAACCAACCAGCCCGAAGGTTTATTGACGGCGACCAGCCATTCGTCCTGATAAAGAATTTCCAGCATCAGGCGTTATCACTTGTAAACAGCGCATCCAGCTCCTGCAACGCCGCCAGGAGAATGTCGCGTTGCGGGTGATCGGCTGCCAGCGCCATTTCGTAATACGGAGCGACGGCAAATGCCTGCGGAAGCGGCTGCGCGTTATCAATCAACGTATGCATGCGGGGAATCAACACCCACTGCAGCCACTCGACGGGCTCCATGGTATCCATACAAAAAGGCTGCGTACTGGTAAACAGATGCTCTGCTGGCTCATCCATCCGCCAGTGATGATGTTCACGCAGTAGCGCTTCAAGTGCGTGCAACTGCTGGCGCACACGGTCATGAGTCGTCATGAAATTAACCTCAATGATGAAAAAATCTGGCGCGAAGAATAGCACTAGTGAAGGGAAATAAAAAAAGGGAGCACTGTAAAAACAGTGCTCCCGGTTCGTTTCGCAGCATTCCAGCTACTTTTAGTGCTCCCTGCTCATCCGTGACAACTTTTCCTGTGGTCTTACGACCGTGTTCATCCTGAACTTTTGCATCCTGCTCACATCACCCCGATGTGAAAACTTCATCCTGAAGTATCCTGGCCATCCAGACCCGCCGAACATCCTGACCGGCTCTCATTCTCCATCCTGGAGGTGTCCTTTAACGCATCCAGCGTCTTCCTCTTTGCTTCGTCCTGAAGCCTGTCCTTGCAACACCGTCCTGGTGTGTCCTGGCGAAGAGCCATCATCCTGATGTTCTCTTCGTTGTGCGACTCCTTGTCGACAGATATAGAATCGCCTGTTTCGCTTTGTCTTACAAGATGCTTACAGGCTTACTCTTACGATTATTTTCGTATGAAAGTTGACAATAAAACACTAACCAGTTGAATAATAATAAATTATTATTTTATCAATTCATTAAGTCTTTACTTATCACCTGGCAATGTCCTACAGGGCTTGTAAGAGATCTCTCACAAGATTCAGGGCAAACTGGATTACAGAACTGGCTTAAGTTGAATGAGGAATTCCGCAAGTGAGGCCGCCAGCACCGTTCGTTTACGGGTGCCCAGCGTTTCTTTGCACACTTCACCGGACAGATTGCACACCGAAATGACGTCAAGCTCATTATCTTGTGTGGCAATAAAAAGCGTAGGTGATAGCTTGAGGCGCTTTTGCGTAACCAGATGACCAATCAGGTTTTCCTGAACGCGCCTGAAGTCATCTTCACTCCAGGTTTGCAGCAGCGTGAGCTTTTCATCCGCAAACTGCGCGTGCATATCACCAGCAAACTGGGTGGTGTAAAAAGCGTGAACGGCAGGTTGTACCACAATATCAAAGGCCCGTTCAACCGCATTGAGGTTATTTTCGCCGACAAAAGGTTGAGGCCGCCAAAATACGGCATCGTCTGTGGAAGAAATGATACACGGAGAAGGTACGCCATACAGCTCTTCGCTGAGCGGCCAACTGTTGTTTTTTTCATGCCATGCGTCGCAATAACGCGTCGTAAAGGCTATCAACGCCTGCGCTGTCAATTCGTCCACTGATTTCTCTCTTCACAAAAGCCAGGATACACTTGTCGCATAGTGTATCTGGTTTATGACGGTGAAACATGTCCTCTTATGAAAATCATCAGGCGCTTAACGGCCTGACTCTTGGTAAATCAACGGATTACCGAGACAATTACGATGCAAGTCTGTTGCAGGGCGTTCCGCGCAGCCTGAATCGCGACCCGCTGGATTTAAAGGCCGATAACTTGCCTTTTCACGGTGCGGATATCTGGACGCTATATGAACTGTCGTGGCTGAATGCCAACGGCTTACCGCAAGTCGCGGTCGGTCACGTGGAACTGGATTACACCAGCGTAAATCTGATTGAGTCGAAAAGCTTTAAGCTTTACCTGAACAGTTTTAACCAGACGCGTTTTGATTCCTGGGACGCGGTACGCCAGACACTGGAAAACGATCTTCACGCCTGCGCTCAAGGTGATGTCAGCGTGGCGCTGTACCGCCTTGACGAACTGGAAGGGCAGCCGATAGCCCACTTTAATGGGACCTGTATCGACAATCAGGATATCGTCATCGACAACTACCAGTTCAGCACTGCGTATCTGGAAAATGCCGTGAGCGGTGAAAAAGCAGTGGAAGAGACGCTGGTCAGCCACCTGCTGAAATCCAACTGTCTGATTACCCATCAACCCGACTGGGGCTCCATACAAATTCAGTATCGTGGACGGAAAATCGACAGAGAGAAGCTGCTGCGTTATCTGGTCTCCTTCCGCCACCATAATGAATTTCATGAGCAGTGCGTGGAACGTATTTTCAATGACATTCTGCGCTTCTGCCAGCCAGAGAAACTGAGCGTCTACGCACGCTACACGCGACGTGGCGGCCTGGACATTAACCCATGGCGCACCAACACCGATTTCACTCCGGCAACCGGTCGTCTGGTACGTCAGTAATCTTTTTTCTCAATTTTGCGTGTCGGATTCCGCGCGCAAGGTTGTGAAAGGTCATAAGCCAGGGCTATTGTAATCAATAGGGAATGACGTGTTGCGTCCCATAAGGAGTTTACTTGATTACACATATTAGCCCGCTTGGCTCAATGGACATGTTGTCGCAGCTGGAAGTCGATATGCTTAAACGCACGGCCAGCAGCGACCTGTATCAACTGTTTCGTAACTGTTCGCTTGCCGTTCTGAACTCCGGCAGTTTGACCGACAACAGCAAAGAACTGCTGTCACGCTTTGAAAGTTTCGATATTAACGTACTGCGCCGCGAACGGGGCGTGAAGCTGGAACTGATCAACCCACCTGAAGATGCGTTTGTTGACGGACGCATTATTCGTGCGCTACAGGCAAACCTGTTTGCCGTGCTGCGTGACATTCTGTTCGTCAATGGTCAGATCCATAACGCTGGTCGTTTTCAGCATCTGGATCTCGAAAGCTCGGTGCATATTACCAACCTCGTATTCTCGATCCTGCGTAATGCACGGGCGCTGCACGTTGGTGAAGCGCCGAACATGGTCGTCTGCTGGGGCGGTCACTCAATCAACGAGAATGAATACCTGTACGCCCGTCGCGTCGGCACCCAACTGGGCCTGCGCGAACTAAACATCTGTACCGGCTGCGGTCCGGGGGCGATGGAAGCGCCAATGAAAGGCGCTGCGGTCGGCCACGCCCAGCAGCGATACAAAGACAGCCGCTTTATTGGCATGACCGAACCGTCAATCATCGCCGCTGAACCGCCTAACCCGCTGGTAAACGAACTGATCATCATGCCGGACATTGAAAAACGTCTGGAAGCGTTCGTGCGTATCGCCCACGGTATTATCATCTTCCCGGGTGGCGTAGGGACAGCAGAAGAGCTGCTGTATCTGCTGGGGATCCTGATGAATCCTGCCAACAAAGATCAGGTTCTACCGCTGATCCTGACCGGACCAAAAGAGAGTGCGGATTACTTCCGCGTGCTGGACGAATTTATCGTGCACACGCTGGGGGAAGATGCGCGTCGCCACTATCGCATCATCATTGACGATGCGGCAGAAGTGGCGCGTCTGATGAAAAAAGCGATGCCGCTGGTGAAAGAAAACCGTCGCGACACAGGAGATGCTTACAGCTTTAACTGGTCGATTCGTATCGCGCCCGATCTGCAGATGCCGTTCGAGCCGTCCCATGAAAACATGGCCAACCTGAAGCTGTACCCGGATCAACCCGTTGAAGTATTGGCCGCCGATTTACGGCGTGCATTCTCCGGTATTGTGGCAGGTAACGTGAAGGAAGTCGGGATCCGCGCTATTGAAGAGTTTGGCCCGTACAAAATCCACGGTGACCGCGAAATGATGCGCCGCATGGACGATCTCCTGCAGGGCTTTGTTGCACAACATCGTATGAAGTTACCGGGCACTGCGTATATCCCTTGTTACGAGATCTGCGCCTAACCTTCAACACCCGCTAGCAGCGCTATAGCGGTGACAGTTTTGTCCATATCAAAGCCGGGTTTGGCGCACTTGCCTCCCGGCTTTTTTTAGTGATACCAGTCACATAGCTCCGACAATCATATAAATGCCAGTGATGATTCATAAAAAACAGCGAGCACCGCAAACGATTACCTTGAAAAACCAACCGTGATTTATCTTAGAAAATTATTATTAGTCGCCGAAATCATCTAAAAACAACAGTTTTTACAGCTGAACACGCCTATCTTCGCGCCTTCGCTTTCATGAGATATGTCGTTAATGTTAGCCTTCGCGCCCGTAAATTCGCTTTGACTATTTTTTAACAGATTAATGGCCCAAATTTATCCACATAAAAGGTGGATTATTGCATTTGGGATCCCGATCACTGATACATTCATTACTAAAATGTATCTTTCCGCCCGAAAATTATTACGGCGAAAAATTATATAAAAATCGCTCAACGAATTTCGATTTACAGTCGGGTACTTTCTCATTGGATTGACCCCAAACCCGACTTTTTAAGCTTCCTCCAGGAGAAATAGATGGAAAACACTCAAACCAGCACTATCGTTACGGGCCAGACCCGCAGCGCATGGCGCAAAACAGACACCATGTGGATGCTGGGCCTTTACGGCACGGCGATTGGGGCGGGTGTATTGTTCCTGCCGATTAACGCAGGCGTAGGCGGTATGATCCCGCTGATCATCATGGCGATCCTTGCCTTCCCAATGACCTTCTTTGCACACCGTGGCCTGACTCGCTTTGTGCTGTCCGGTAAAAATCCGGGTGAAGACATCACCGAAGTTGTAGAAGAACACTTTGGTGTTGGTGCAGGTAAACTGATTACCCTGCTCTACTTCTTCGCTATCTACCCGATTCTGTTGGTTTACAGCGTAGCCATCACCAACACGGTTGAAAGCTTCCTGACCCACCAGCTGGCGATTACGCCGCCGCCGCGCGCAATCCTGTCACTGATCCTGATTGTCGGCATGATGACCATCGTGCGCTTCGGTGAGCAGATGATCGTTAAGGCGATGAGCATCCTGGTATTCCCGTTCGTTGCGGCGCTGATGCTGCTGGCGCTGTACCTGATCCCTCAGTGGAGCGGTGCGATTCTGGAAACCATGTCTTTTGACTCTGCGGCAACCACCGGCAACGGCCTGCTGTTGACCCTGTGGCTGGCAATTCCGGTAATGGTGTTCTCCTTCAACCACTCCCCGATCATCTCCTCCTTCGCCGTGGCGAAGCGTGAAGAGTACGGTGATGAAGCAGAGAAAAAATGCTCCAAGATTCTGGCATTCGCTCACATCATGATGGTACTGACCGTTATGTTCTTCGTCTTCAGCTGCGTATTCAGCCTGACTCCGGCAGACCTGGCAGCAGCGAAAGAGCAGAACATCTCGATTCTGTCTTACCTGGCGAACCACTTTAACGCGCCGATTATTGCCTGGATGGCACCGATCATCGCGATTATCGCTATCACCAAATCCTTCCTGGGCCACTACCTGGGCGCACGTGAAGGCTTCAATGGTATGGTGATTAAGTCTCTGCGCGGCAAAGGCAAATCCATCGAAATCAACAAACTGAACAAAATCACTGCGCTGTTCATGCTGGTAACCACCTGGATTGTGGCGACGCTGAACCCAAGCATCCTCGGCATGATTGAGACCCTGGGTGGCCCAATCATCGCGATGATTCTGTTCCTGATGCCGATGTATGCCATTCAGAAAGTACCGGCAATGCGTAAGTACAGCGGCCATATCAGCAACGTCTTCGTTGTGATTATGGGCCTGATCGCTATCTCCGCTATTTTCTACTCTCTGTTCAGTTAATTCCCCTGCGCCGCTCCTCGGGGCGGCGCACCTCGATACACAATGGACGCCTCATGATTAGCGTATTCGATATTTTCAAAATCGGCATTGGCCCTTCCAGCTCCCACACTGTTGGCCCGATGAAAGCAGGCAAACAATTCACGGATGACCTGATTGCACGCGGAATTCTCACTGACGTAACCCGCGTAGTGGTTGATGTCTATGGCTCTTTATCTCTGACGGGGAAAGGTCACCATACCGACATCGCGATTATTATGGGCCTGGCGGGTAATCTGCCGGATACCGTAGACATTGATGCCATTCCGTCCTTTATCCAGGATGTGAATACTCATGGGCGTTTGCTGCTGGCAGACGGTCAACATGAGGTCGAGTTCCCGGTCGATAAGTGCATGAATTTCCATGCGGACAATCTGTCCCTGCACGAAAACGGGATGCGCATTACCGCACTGGCGGGCGAAAAGGCCATTTACAGCCAGACTTACTATTCCATTGGCGGTGGGTTCATCGTTGATGAAGAACATTTTGGTTTACCGAACAACTCTCCGGTAAACGTGCCATATCCGTATAAATCCGCAGCTGATTTGCAACGTCATTGCCAGGAAACCGGCCTGTCGCTTTCCGGTCTGATGATGCAAAACGAACTGGCGCTGCACAGCAAAGAAGAGCTGGAACAGCACTTTGCTAACGTCTGGGAAGTGATGCGTAGCGGGATTGAACGCGGCATCACCACCGAAGGTGTATTGCCGGGCAAACTGCGCGTTCCGCGTCGTGCTGCTGCGCTGCGTCGCATGCTGGTCAGCAGCGACAAAACCACCACCGACCCGATGGCGGTTGTTGACTGGATCAACATGTTCGCGCTGGCCGTGAACGAAGAAAACGCAGCCGGTGGACGCGTGGTGACTGCACCAACCAACGGTGCATGCGGGATTGTTCCTGCCGTACTGGCGTATTACGACAAGTTTATCCGTGAAGTGAACGCTAACTCGCTGGCACGCTACATGCTGGTCGCGAGCGCCATTGGTTCACTGTACAAGATGAACGCCTCTATCTCTGGTGCCGAAGTCGGCTGTCAGGGTGAAGTTGGCGTCGCCTGCTCCATGGCAGCGGCTGGTCTGGCTGAACTGCTGGGCGGTAGCCCAATGCAGGTATGCATCGCGGCAGAAATCGGTATGGAACACAACCTGGGTCTGACCTGCGACCCGGTTGCCGGCCAGGTTCAGGTACCGTGCATTGAGCGTAATGCCATTGCTTCGGTTAAAGCGGTGAACGCTGCACGTATGGCGCTGCGCCGTACCAGTGAACCACGCGTGTGCCTCGATAAAGTTATCGAGACCATGTACGAAACCGGTAAAGACATGAATGCCAAATACCGCGAAACCTCTCGTGGTGGTCTGGCGATGAAGATTGTCACCTGCGATTAATTCTCAGCACATTTTCGTATCTGTAGGCCGGATAAGGCGCTCGCCGTATCCGGCTTTTATTGCCTGCTGGCGCTTCGCTTATCAGGCTTTCGGATAGCGCTCTTTCGCAATGCTCGTCTCCACTCGTCGTGAATGTTACCCTACAGACTAATTTGTTAGGGAGAACACCGTGGCCGTCCACCTGCTCATTGTTGATGCACTGAATCTCATCCGCCGTATTCACGCCGTACAGGGCTCCCCCTGCGTGGAGACATGCCAGCATGCGCTCGATCAGCTGATTGTGCACAGTCAACCCACGCACGCCGTGGCGGTATTTGATGACGAAGCGCGTAACAGCGGCTGGCGTCATCAACGGTTACCTGACTACAAAGCCGGTCGCCCGCCGATGCCTGACGATTTACACCAGGAAATGTCCGCCTTACGCGCCGCTTTTGAACAGCGCGGCGTCTGCTGCTGGGTATCCAGCGGGAATGAAGCCGATGATTTAGCCGCCACTCTGGCGGTGAAAGTTAGCCAGGCGGGACACCAGGCGACTATCGTCTCAACCGATAAAGGCTACTGTCAGCTACTCTCCCCAACGCTGCGGATTCGCGATTATTTCCAGAAACGCTGGCTGGATGCGCCGTTTATCGAGAAAGAGTTCGGCGTACTGCCGCAACAACTGCCAGATTATTGGGGACTGGCCGGGATCAGCAGTTCTAAAATACCGGGGGTTGCCGGTATTGGTCCTAAAAGCGCCACACAACTGCTGGCACAGTTTCCAACGCTGGAGGCGCTGTATGAACATCTGGATGACGTACCGGAGAAATGGCGCAAGAAACTCGAAGAACATCGGGAGATGGCGTTTTTGTGCCGCGATATCGCGCGGCTGCAAACGGACTTACATATCGACGGAAACCTACAGCAGCTACGGCTGGCGCGGTAGTCTTATTTCCGGATGGCGCTGCGCTTATCCGGCCTACTTATCGTACAACCCTGTAGGCCGGATAAGCGCCAGGTGATTACCAGGCAGTATGGTACAGCTCAACGATATCCCCAAGGCTCGCTTCACGCGGATTTCCCCCGGTACAAACATCGTCAAATGCGGCTTGCGCCAGCGCAGGAATATCCTCTTTACGGACGCCAACATCGCGTAGATGCAGTGGGATACCTACATCGCGATTAAGGGCGAAGACGGCATCCACCGCCGCTTTGCGTGCATCTGCCAGCGTCAGTCCTTCAACCTTAACCCCCATTACCCGGGCAATATCGCGGAATTTTTCCCCGGTGAATTCGGCGTTATAGTGCATCACGTGCGGCAGCAAAATGGCATTCGCGACGCCGTGCGGCGTGTTGTAGAACGCGCCTAACGGGTGTGCCATACCATGCACTAATCCCAGACCTACGTTGGAGAAACCCATCCCGGCAACGTACTGGCCCAGAGCCATCGCTTCCCCCGCCTGGCTGTCGCCCGCAACGGAACCGCGTAATGACCCGGCAATAATTTCGATGGCTTTAATGTGCAGCGCATCGGTAAGCGCCCACGCAGCCCGCGTGATGTAGCCTTCAATGGCATGAGTCAGTGCATCTACGCCAGTAGCCGCTTTTAATGCAGCAGGCATGCCGTCCATCATGTCAGCATCAATGAACGCCACCTGCGGGATGTCATGTGGATCGACACAAACAAACTTACGCCGATTCTCTTCGTCAGTGATCACGTAGTTAATGGTCACTTCCGCCGCCGTTCCCGCAGTGGTTGGGATAGCCATAACTGGCACGCTCGGGAAGCGTGTCGGCGATAACCCTTCAAGGCTGCGTACATCCGCAAACTCTGGGTTATTGTTAATAATGCCAATCGCTTTACAGGTATCCTGCGGGGAGCCTCCACCAATGGCGACCAGATAGTCTGCGCCGCTTTGCTGAAAGACACTCAATCCTTCCTGCACTACCGCAATGGTTGGATTAGGAATAACGCCTGAATAGATTTCCCATGCCAGACCTGCAGCATCCATTCGGGAAGTCACCTTCTCAACAACGCCGCACTGCACCAGATTTTTATCAGTCACAATCAACGCTTTGCGATAACCACGACGAATAACTTCATCGGTTAATGCACCAACAGCGCCCCGGCCAAACCATGCCGTTTCGTTCAGAATCATTCTGTTCGCCATCGTTTTATCTCCTATTCCTCAATACGCAATCCGTATGTTTTGAATTTTTCCAGCACAATAGCGATAGCCTCATCATCCAGTACCGGAACCGGATCGGTAATCGCCAGCGTGCTGAGATAAAGCTGCGCCAGCACTTCCACTTCATGCGCTAACCACAGGGCTTTTTCCAGATTTTCTTCGCAGGCGATCAGCCCATGATGCTGCAACAGCGTTGCTTTTCGGTTTTTCAGCGCTACCGCAACGTGCTCGGAAAGCTCACGCGTGCCAAACGTCGCATATGGCGCACAGGGAATTGAGTTACCGCCAGCCGCCGCAATCATGTAATGGATTGCCGGGATTGGCCGGTTGAGAATAGAAACAGCAGTACAATGCACGGCATGATTATGGACCACCGCCTGAGCATCGGGACGCGTCTGATAAGCGGCCATATGGAACCGCCACTCGCTGGAAGGTAATTTCCCTTCTTCGTGCTGTCCCTCAGCATTGATGTACACTATGTGGGATTCGGTGAGTTTGTCATAGGGAATACCCGTCGGGGTAATTAACATCCCGTCCTGGTAACGCACACTTACATTACCCGCAGTCCCCTGATTCAGCCCCAGACGGGTCATTTCCAGGCAGGTATTGATAATCTGCCGTGCCAGCGTATTTCGTTCCATTACTTACCTCTCTCAGTGAGTCAAAATGCGACAACAGAACATTGCTAATACCTCGACGCTCTGTTGATTTAAGCGGGTATTTGCTAACTATCATCATGCTGAATAAAGAGAAGGGAATTTTTAGCACTGGATTTTGTGATGTTCATCAACTAATAACGATGAATAAAAACATGCAAGCATAATATTACAATTGCAAAATGTCCGTTCTTAATAAAACCATTGTAAAACGGTCATTTGCGAATAAATTGTTACCATTACCCGTTTTCCACTTAACTAATTAATTCGGGCATTATCCCTGTGGCTTTTTAATTTATTTTCCTCAAACGGTCATTATTTTAAAGAAATTAAAGTGATGATAATCACATAAACCCACACCCTGAGCATAAATGTGACCACCATCATATTAATGGCCGGTTTTTATTTGAAAATGAATTCATGAGTTCATTCATGAAGGCCAATTTTATCTGGCAGGTTACCGGAACTCACCTGGATTAGCAGGTTGGTAAAAATCACCAATCGTACTCTTAAGCTGTTGAACATGCTTATGAACTGATGAGGATGCTATGGGAAACACATCAATACAAACACAAAGTTTTCATGCGGTAGAGCGGGGGCAGACAAAAAATTATGTCATTCCCTTCGCGTTACTCTGTTCACTGTTTTTTCTTTGGGCGGTTGCCAATAATCTTAATGACATTTTATTACCACAATTTCAGCAAGCATTTACATTAACAAACTTTCAGGCTGATCTGATTCAATCTGCTTTTTATTTTGGTTATTTCGTCATTCCAATCCCAGCCGGGATCCTGATGAAAAAACTAAGTTATAAAGCAGGCATTATTACCGGATTATTCTTATATGCCATCGGTGCAGCATTATTCTGGCCAGCGGCTGAGGTAATGAATTACACCTTATTCCTGATTGGCCTATTTATTATTGCGGCGGGCTTAGGTTGTCTGGAAACGGCTGCCAACCCCTTTGTAACCGTACTGGGCCCGGAAAGCGGCGGTCACTTCCGATTAAATCTCGCGCAAACTTTTAACTCATTTGGTGCCATTATTGCGGTTGTTTTTGGGCAAAGTCTTATTTTGTCTAATGTGCCACATCAATCTCAAGACGTACTCGATAAGATGGCGCCAGAACAGCTAAGCGCCTACAAGCACAGCCTGGTGTTATCGGTTCAAACCCCTTATATGATCATCGTCGCGGTCGTTTTGCTGGTCGCCCTGCTGATCATGTTTACCAAGTTTCCGACCCTGCAAAGTGACGATCACAGTGACAACGCTCAGAGTTCATTCTCCGCGTCCCTTTCCCGCCTGGTGCGCATTCGCCACTGGCGTTGGGCGGTACTGGCGCAGTTCTGCTACGTCGGTGCACAAACTGCCTGCTGGAGCTACCTGATTCGCTACGCAATCGAAGAGATCCCAGGCATGACGCCAGGTTTCGCCGCCAACTACCTGACCGGCACCATGGTGTGCTTCTTTATCGGTCGTTTCTCCGGCACCTGGCTTATCAGTCGCTTTGCGCCGCATAAAGTGCTGGCCGCATATGCCCTGCTTGCCATGATCCTGTGCCTGATTTCCGCCTTCACCGGTGGCCAGATCGGCCTGCTGGCCCTGACGTTGTGCAGCGCATTTATGTCGATTCAGTACCCAACCATTTTTTCTCTGGGGATCAAAAATCTGGGACAAGACACCAAATATGGCTCGTCTTTTATCGTCATGACCATCATTGGCGGCGGCATTGTGACCCCGGTGATGGGCTTTGTCAGCGATGCCGCTGGCAATATCCCGACCGCTGAACTGGTCCCGGCGCTTTGCTTCGCCATCATCTTTATTTTTGCCCGCTTCCGTTCACAAACGGCAGCCAACTGAATATTTATCCGAATAACGTGAGGAATCTGTGATGAAAAAAATCAGCTTACCAAAAATTGGTATTCGCCCGGTTATTGACGGACGTCGTATGGGTGTACGTGAGTCGCTCGAAGAGCAAACCATGAATATGGCTAAAGCTACCGCAGCGCTTATCACTGAAAAACTTCGTCATGCCTGCGGCGCACAAATTGAATGTGTGATTGCCGATACCTGTATCGCCGGCATGGCGGAATCCGCAGCCTGTGAAGAAAAATTCAGCAGCCAGAATGTTGGCGTGACGATTACCGTTACCCCATGTTGGTGCTACGGCAGTGAAACCATCGACATGGATCCGATGCGCCCGAAAGCGATCTGGGGCTTCAACGGCACGGAACGTCCAGGGGCGGTTTACCTTGCCGCCGCACTGGCAGCTCACAGCCAAAAAGGCCTTCCTGCCTTCTCCATTTATGGTCATGACGTACAGGATGCAGACGACACATCTATCCCTGCCGATGTTGAAGAAAAACTGCTGCGCTTTGCCCGTGCCGGCTTAGCGGTCGCCAGTATGAAAGGGAAAAGCTACCTGTCTGTCGGTGGTGTATCAATGGGTATCGCCGGTTCTATCGTCGACCATAACTTCTTTGAATCCTGGCTGGGTATGAAGGTGCAGGCGGTTGATATGACCGAACTGCGTCGTCGCATTGACCAGAAAATCTATGATGAAACCGAGCTGGAAATGGCGCTGGCGTGGGCGGACAAAAACTTCCGCTACGGCGAAGATCAGAACGCGCAGCAATATAAGCGTAACGCAGAACAAAGCCGCGCAGTGCTGAAAGAAAGCCTGCTGATGGCTATGTGCATTCGCGACATGATGCAGGGTAACAAAAAGCTGGCAGACAAAGGTCTGGTCGAAGAATCCCTGGGCTATAACGCGATCGCCGCAGGCTTCCAGGGCCAGCGTCACTGGACCGATCAATACCCAAATGGCGATACCGCCGAAGCGTTGCTCAACAGCTCCTTTGACTGGAATGGCGTTCGTGAACCGTTCGTTGTCGCGACAGAAAACGACAGCCTGAACGGCGTGGCGATGCTGTTCGGCCATCAACTCACCGGCACGGCCCAGGTCTTTGCCGATGTGCGCACCTACTGGTCGCCAGAGGCGGTTGAACGCGTCACGGGTAAACCACTGACCGGTCTTGCTGAGCACGGCATTATTCACTTGATTAACTCCGGTTCTGCGGCACTGGACGGTTCCTGCAAACAGCGCGACAGCGAAGGTAAACCGACCATGAAACCACACTGGGAAATCTCGCAGAAAGAGGCGGATGAATGCCTGGCGGCAACCGAATGGTGCCCGGCTATTCACGAATACTTCCGCGGGGGCGGTTACTCATCTCGCTTCCTGACTGAAGGCGGTGTGCCGTTCACCATGAGCCGTATCAACATCATCAAAGGGTTGGGGCCGGTGCTGCAAATCGCGGAAGGCTGGAGCGTGGAGCTGCCGAAAGATATGCACGACCAGCTTGATGCGCGTACCAACTCCACATGGCCAACCACCTGGTTTGCTCCGCGCTTAACCGGCAAGGGCCCGTTCAGCGACGTCTATTCCGTCATGGCTAACTGGGGTGCTAACCACGGGGTGCTGACGATTGGTCACGTAGGTGCGGACTTTATCACTCTGGCTGCCATGCTGCGTATCCCGGTGTGCATGCACAACGTGGAAGACGAGAAAATTTATCGTCCTTCCTCCTGGGCCGCCCACGGTATGGATACGGAAGGTCAGGATTACCGCGCTTGTCAGAACTACGGTCCGCTGTATAAGCGTTAAACATCGAGCGATTGCCTGATGGCGGCGCGGCCTACGAAGCACACGGTTTTGTAGGCCGGATAAGGCGAAGCCGCCATCCGGCAATAGGTAATCTCCCAGGAGCAATTATGAAACAAGAGGTTATTCTGGTTCTCGACTGTGGCGCGACCAACGTACGGGCCATTGCCGTTGACCGACAGGGAAAGATTGTCGCCCGCGCAGCGACCCCGAACGCCAGTGACATCGCCGCAGAAAACAGTGCCTGGCACCAATGGTCGCTGGAGGCCATTCTGCAGCGCTTTGCCGACTGCTGTCAGCGGCTTTCCTCACAACTGGCCGCCTGCCAAATTCGCGGGATCGCCGTCACCACCTTCGGCGTGGATGGCGCGCTGGTGGATAAGAACGGCAAACAACTGTACCCGGTGATCAGCTGGAAATGCCCACGTACCGCAGCGGTAATGGAGAATATCCATCGCTACATGTCAATGCAGCAACTGCAGGAAATCTCCGGCGTTGGGGCGTTTAGCTTCAATACGCTGTACAAACTGGTGTGGCTGAAAGAGAACCACCCGCAATTACTGGAACAGGCGCACGCCTGGCTGTTTATCTCGTCGCTTATCAACCAACGTTTAACCGGCGAGTTCACAACTGACATCACCATGGCGGGAACCAGCCAGATGCTGGATATCCAGCAACGTGATTTCAGCCAGGACATTTTGCAGGCAACAGGCATACCGCGTCGCCTGTTTCCGCGCCTGGTTGAAGCAGGCGAACAAATTGGGGTACTGCAACGCGAGGCCGCCAGCCAGCTCGGACTTCCAGAGGGTATTCCAGTCATTTCTGCCGGACACGACACACAGTTTGCGCTATTTGGCGCAGGAGCCCAACAGGATGAACCGGTACTCTCTTCCGGCACATGGGAAATTCTAATGGTGCGCAGTGCTCAGGTAAATACCTCCCTGCTCAGCCATTATGCGGGCTCCACCTGTGAGCTGGATAGTCAGGCTGGGCTTAACAATCCAGGAATGCAGTGGCTGGCCTCCGGCGTGCTTGAATGGGTTCGAAAGCTGTTATGGACCGCGGACACGCCCTGGCAAACGTTGATTGATGAAGCTCGGGATATTCCCGCTGGTGCCGAAGGGGTGAAGATGCACTGCGACCTGCTGGCCTGTCAGAATGCGGGCTGGCAAGGGGTTACCCTCAATACTACCCGTGGGCACTTTTATCGCGCCGCGCTGGAAGGACTGACAGAACAGCTGCAGCGGAATCTGCAAACGCTGGAAAAAATCGGCCATTTCCAGGCCACTGAACTGCTATTAGTTGGCGGGGGCAGCCGCAACATCTTGTGGAACCAAATCAAAGCGAACGTACTCGGGATCCCAGTCAAAGTGCTGGATGATGCCGAAACCACCGTGGCAGGCGCCGCAATGTTTGCCTGGTCAGGCATCGGGGAATTTACCTCCCCGGAGCAGGCGCGCGAACAGGTGCGCTATCAGTACCGTTACTTCTATCCGCAAACCGAATCCGAACTCACAGGAGTCGAGTAACATGCTTAAAACGATATCTCCCTTAATTTCCCCCGACTTACTGAAAGTGCTGGCCGAAATGGGACACGGCGATGAGATTATCTTTTCCGATGCCCACTTCCCGGCCAACAGCATGGGGCCGCAGGTCATCCGCGCTGACGGTCTGCTGGTCAGCGATCTGCTGCGGGCGCTTATTCCGCTATTTGAACTGGACAGCTACGCCCCACCGCTGGTGATGATGGCTGCGGTTGAAGGTGACACTCTCGATCCTGACGTTGAGGCTCGCTATCGTCAGGCACTTTCATTACAGACCCCCTGCCCGGACATCACGCGTATTGACCGCTATGCCTTTTACGAACGAGCACAAAAGGCGTTTGCGATCGTTATCACAGGAGAGCGGGCAAAGTACGGGAATATTCTTTTAAAAAAAGGGGTAACGCCGTAATCTCTGGTCAGAATGCCCGTCAGGTACGGGCATTCATCATTAGATGAGGATCAGAACATGAAAGCGGCGCGCCAGCAGGCAATCGTAGATCTGCTTACTAACCACAAAAGCCTGACAACCGAAGCCCTGGCTTTGCAGCTTAACGTCAGCAAAGAGACCATCCGCCGCGATCTCAGCGAGTTACAGACCCAGGGAAAAGTGTTACGCAACCACGGTCGGGCCAAAGTTATTCACCGGGAAAATCAGGACAGCGGTGACCCATTTCATATTCGACTCAAAAGCCACTATGCACACAAAGCGGATATCGCCCGTGAAGCGTTGGCATGGATCGAAGAAGGTATGGTAATTGCCTTAGACGCCAGCTCTACCTGCTGGTATCTGGCGCGACAGTTACCGGACATCAACATTCACGTTTTTACCAACAGCCAGCCCATCTGCCAGGAATTGGCTAAACGTGAACACATTCAGCTTATCAGCTCCGGCGGTCGTCTTGAGCGCAAATACGGTTGCTACGTTAATCCCTCGCTTATCTCGCAGCTAAAACCACTCGAGATTGACCTGTTTATTTTTTCCTGCGAAGGGATCGACAGCGACGGTGCGCTCTGGGACTCAAATGCAACCAACGCAGACTTCAAATCCATTCTGCTTAAGCGTGCATCGCAGTCTTTATTACTGATCGATAAAAGTAAATTTAATCGTTCGGGAGAGGCCAGAATTGGGCATCTGGATGATGTGACGCATATTGTTTCAGATACACAGCTGATTGAAGCAATCCAGGCCGAATAGGGCGATTACGCCGCCATCCGACCTGGGTTGTAGCCTTATCGCTCGTCGCGACGACCGCCGACGGCAGCCCACAGACGACGTACGTGAACGGTTACTTCTTCACGGTCATGATACAACTGACGCGCCTGAATCTGGGCATTTACACCATGTTCATCAAGCTGGGCCTGAATGTAAGCCAGGTTCTGCGATACCTCTTCGTAGCGTTTTTTCATCGGCAGCTTGAGGTTGAAGATCGTCTCACGACACCAGCCGTTGACCAGCCATTGTGCCATCAGGGCGGCAACCTTCGCCGGCTTCTCCACCATGTCACAGACCATCCACGAAATATTGTTGCGATTCGGACGGTACTTAAATCCGTCTTCGCGCAGCCAGGTGACCTGTCCGGTATCCATCAGGCTTTGCGCCATCGGGCCGTTATCCACGGAGTAAACCCACATGTTGCGTTTAACCAGCTGATAGGTCCATCCGCCCGGGCAGGCGCCTAAATCCACCGCATACATCCCGTTCGCCAGACGCTCATCCCATTCATCGGCAGGGATAAACACGTGCAGCGCTTCTTCCAGCTTAAGCGTTGAACGGCTCGGCGCATCGGCTGGAAACTTCAGACGCGGAATCCCCATGTAAAACGGTGAGTTATTGTCAGGCCAGGAATAGCCGGTATAACAACAGCCAGGGGCGATAAAGAAGACGTGAACCACCGGACGCTTTGGCGTTTCATACTTTGCCAGTACGCCCGCTTCGCGCAGCGCTGCACGCAACGGTACGGTAAATTTACGGCAAAATTTAACCAGCTCTTTGCTTTCATTGGTGTCGGCAACTTCTACTCGCAGATCGCCACCCTTTTCCACCACGCCCTGCAACATGCCAACGATCGGTGTAATACGATCTTCCGGCGGTAAGTATTGCAGCAACTCGCCCACCACAAACATTTGACGAGCAAAAATCAGCGAACTAAACGGCAGCTCTTTCACTAACTTTTCAGCATCGTCCTGCTGATAGCATTCGAAGATGACGTAACCCGCATTGTCTTTCACGCGGGCAAAACCGAAGATTTCCCGGCGTCCTGCTTTATCCGTAATTTCTGCGGCGCACTCTTTTTCAAAACCTGGGCGACACAGCAATACAACCTTATTCATGGCTAACGCCCTTACGTTTCAATCGAATAGCGCCCACTAACATCAGCGCCCAGCCTACGAGGAAGCTGAAGCCGCCAACAGGGGTAACAAACGCCCACAGGCGTAAATGAGAGAGCGCGAGACAATACAGGCTGCCGCTAAACAGCACTGTACCTAATGCCAGAAACACGCTACTCCAGTAAAACCAAATACTAATGCGCCGTTGCATAGCGACGGCCAGGCCAAAGATAGCCAGCGTATGAAACGCCTGATACTCAAGGCCGGTCTGAATCCACCCCATTTCAACAACACCGAGGGTTTTGCTCAGAACATGTGCCCCAAAGGCGCCCAACGCCACAAAAATAAAGCCACTTACGGCGGCAAAAATCAGCATAAAACGGCTGGTCATTTGAATACCCTACGTAAATTATTGTTCATAACGAAAGCGGAATTTTTCTTGTTCCGTGGCCGCTTTCGCCAGAATCCACTGACGGAAGGCGGCTATTTTACCCAGTTCTGCCTGACTGTCATGACAAACCAGATAAAATGCGTTTTTGCTGACCAGAACATCGTTAAACGGACAGACCAGACGTCCGGCTTCAATTTCGGACTGCGCCATGACATTGTTAGCCAGCGCGATCCCCTGTCCATGGATTGCAGCCTGTAGCACCATGGCGCTATGGCTGAAGATAGGTCCTTGCTGTACGTTGATATGATTCAGGCCAAGCTGGCGCGTATAGGCTTGCCAGTCTCGTCGCGACGCATCATGCAATAAAGTGTGTTTTGCCAGGTCGTCCGGTGTCTTTAGCGGTTTATCACCGGTAAGCAACAGCGGAGAGCAGACCGGCAATAAATATTCTGCGTACAATTTTTCCACGCGCAGACCCGGCCAGTTGCCACGTCCGTAGAAAATCGCCACATCAACATCATCAGCCAGTTTGTCTTCCTGACGGTCCACCGCCTGGATCCTGACATCGATTCCCGGATAAGCTGAGTTAAAGCTAGAGAGTCTGGGCACCAGCCATTGGATCGCAAAACTGGGCAATAAACTCACGGTAAGCGCACCTTTTGCACTGCGTGCCTGAAGTTTACGCGTCGC
This sequence comes from Citrobacter sp. Cpo221, assembly GCF_030332345.1. Lineage (NCBI taxonomy): Bacteria > Pseudomonadati > Pseudomonadota > Gammaproteobacteria > Enterobacterales > Enterobacteriaceae > Citrobacter > Citrobacter sp. Cpo221. The sequence goes on along the minus strand of NZ_JAOWIA010000052.1, from coordinate 57,898 downwards.
GTCGGTTAATTGCGAAAAAATCTCTTTAATGTCGAGAAAGTAGCTTTGACCTTCTTCCGTTAACAGCAAAGATCGATTGCGTCGACGAAACAGTTTTAGCCCCAAAAAATCCTCAAGTGACTTGATTTGGTGACTTACTGCGGCCTGCGTCACAAAAAGCTCTTCTGCTGCGCGAGTAAAGCTTAAATGACGCGCGGCAGCATCAAAAACACGTAACGCATTTAAGGGTGGTAATCGTTTTGACATGACTTTTAGGCTTTGATGTTAAATGAATTTAACAATTAGCTAACAGGCTGTAACCTATTAGTTTTTTTTATCTGAGCCATTATAAATTGTCCGTTGAGGTTCTACCAGCAAATACCTATAGTGGCGGCACTTCCTGAAGCCGGAACGAAAAGTTTTATCGGAATGCGTGTTCTGGTGGGCTTTTGGCTTACGGTTGTGATGTTGTGTTGTTGTGTTTGCAATTGGTCTGCGATTCAGACCATGGTAGCAAAGCTACCCTTTTTCACTTCCTGTACATTTACCCTGTCTGTCCATAGTGATTAATGTAGCACCGCCAAATTGCGGTGCTTTTTTTTGTCCACGTTTCGTCGATGGCCGACCTGCTATTATTGCTCCAGTTCTACCATCTCTTTCACGTCAGTGCGGTTAATCTGCTGTTTGTTGCCGTTAGCGTCTTTATACGAAATCATCCCCGTCTCATTATCGGTCTGTGGTTTACCATCAGCTACGATTGATCGGCCATCATTGGTGTGCATCACGTAATTCGAACCAGAACAGGCGCTCAGGGCAAAAGTCAGCATACAGGCAGAAATTATGGCTGCAGTCTTTTTCATCTTCTTCTCCTTAAAGCGATTTATGCTATTAAAAACATACTCCGTAACAGGCAAAATTGTTCGCCTAACGCTATTTAGCATAAGACACTGAACGGGCTTTGCCAGGATATCCAGAGTATTCCGATGGTTAGCACAACCCTTGTATCAATGCCCTTTTTGCGCCACGATCGGTTTACTGAACTGAGGAATACCATGAACGCTTTTAACCCCGCGCAGTTTCGCGCACAATTTCCCGCACTCAACGATGCAGGCGTTTATCTCGACAGCGCTGCTACGGCACTGAAGCCGCAGGCGGTCATTGAGGCAACCCATCAGTTTTATAGCCTGAGTGCCGGGAACGTCCATCGCAGCCAGTTTGCTGAAGCCCAGCGCCTGACCGCACGCTATGAAGCCGCGCGGGAAAAAGTCGCACACCTGATTAATGCGTCGGATGACAAAACCATCGTCTGGACCCGCGGCACAACGGAAGCGATCAACATGGTTGCCCAAAGCTATGCGCGTCCACGCCTACAACCGGGTGATGAGATTATCGTCAGCGCAGCGGAACATCACGCCAACCTCGTTCCCTGGCTGATGGTCGCGGAGCAAACGGGGGCTAAGGTCGTCAAACTCCCACTCAACCCCCATTTATTGCCAGACGTTGAGCGCCTCACGCAGCTCATTACCCCGCGCAGCCGCATTCTGGCGCTCGGGCAAATGTCGAACGTCACCGGTGGCTGCCCGGATCTGGCCCGCGCCATTACGCTCGCCCATGCGGCTGGCATGGTGGTGATGGTTGATGGTGCCCAGGGGATTGTGCATTACCCTGCCGATGTACAGCAGTTGGATATTGATTTCTATGCGTTTTCAGGCCACAAGCTATATGGCCCCACCGGTATTGGCGTGCTGTACGGTAAGCCGGAACTGCTGGAAGCCATGTCTCCCTGGCTTGGGGGCGGTAAGATGATTAGCGAAGTCAGTTTTGACGGTTTCACCACCCAGCCCGCACCATGGAAGCTGGAAGCCGGTACGCCTAACGTTGCTGGCGTTATCGGGCTAAGCGCGGCGCTCGAATGGCTGGCGGACGTCGACGTTGCACAGGCCGAAAACTGGAGCCGGGGTCTGGCGACGCTGGCAGAAGATGCCCTGGCGAAACGCCCTGGCTTTCGTTCCTTCCGCTGCCAGGACTCCAGTCTGTTAGCCTTTGATTTCGCGGGTGTTCATCACAGCGATATGGTCACTCTGCTGGCCGAATATGGCATTGCGCTGCGCGCGGGGCAACACTGTGCACAGCCGCTGCTGGCGGAACTTGGCGTATCCGGAACACTACGCGCCTCATTTGCCCCTTATAATACCCAAAGCGATGTGGATGCGTTGGTCGCAGCCGTCGACCGCGCGCTGGAAATATTGGTGGATTAATGACAAGCCCTCTGTTCGCCGGACACCCGTTTGGCACAACCGTAACCGAAGAGACGTTACGCAATACCTTTATCCCGCTTACTCAGTGGGAAGATAAATATCGCCAGCTGATTCTGCTGGGTAAGCAGTTGCCGGCGCTTCCGGATACGCTAAAGGCGCAGGCCAAAGAAATTTCGGGCTGCGAAAACCGCGTCTGGCTGGGGCATACTCTTCATGAGAATGGCACTCTGCATTTCTTCGGCGACAGCGAAGGTCGAATAGTACGCGGGCTGTTGGCGGTATTACTCACGGCGGTCGAAGGTAAAACCGCAGCCGAGTTACTGGCGCGTTCGCCGATGGCGTTATTTGATGAACTAGGTTTACGCGCGCAGCTCAGCGCCTCGCGTAGCCAGGGGCTGCATGCTCTAAACGAGGCGATTCTCGAGGCGGCCCAGAAAGCCGGATGACGACGCAGATACGTCTTATCCGGCCTACAACACTGCACTAACCGTAGGTCGGATAAGCATAGCGCCATCCGACACAATCAGACCTGACGCGCGGCCTTCGCCATCATCTTCTTCAGCGCATGGGAGACAGCAACAAAGCCAAAGGTGGCTGTCACCATGGTAGCCGCGCCAAACCCGGACGCGCAATCCATACGCTTCGGCCCTTCCGCCGTCGCTTTCATCGCACATACCGAGCCATCCGCCTGCGGGTAAACCAGCGCTTCGGTCGAGAACACGCAGTCCACGCCCAGCTTGCCTTTGCTGTTTTTCACCACGCCAAAATCGCTTTTCAGCCGCTCACGCAGCTTGGCCGCCAGCGGATCCTGGATGGTTTTTGCCAAATCAACGACCTGAATCTGCGTAGGATCGATCTGTCCGCCCGCACCACCGGTGGTCACCAGCGGAATTTTGTTACGCCGACAGTACGCGATCAGTGCCGCTTTTGGGCGCACGCTATCAATCGCATCGATGACGTACGAAAATCCTGCATTCATATATTCAGCAACGTTATCTGGCGTAACAAAATCATCGACCACGTTCACCCGGCACTCCGGGTTAATTTGTCGGATACGCTCCGCCATCACTTCAGCTTTTGCCAGACCGACGTTATCACGCAGCGCATGGATCTGGCGGTTTGTATTGGTGACGCACACATCATCCATATCAATGAGTGTGATAGCGCCAATACCGGTTCGCGCCAGCGCTTCCGCCGCCCATGACCCTACTCCGCCAATCCCAACCACGCAAACGTGCGATTGGGCAAACAGCTGCAACGCATTTTCGCCATACAGACGTGCCGTACCGCCAAAACGTTGGCGCCAGGCATCGCTAATAACCACAGACATAGAACCTCAAATTCATTAATACCGAGCAGTCTGACTACCTGATGTCGGCTACGCCTTATCAGGCCTACTCAATAATGTAGGCTTGATAAGCGAAGCACCATCCGGCAATTAACCGCTGAACACGTTACCCGCACCCGGCGCTGTTTTTAGTACCCATACGCGACCGTAGTGATTATACCACCCGGCACGGTGTCCGGCGTCAGCGCCAATACCCTGATAGATGTCGAAGTGTTGCCCTTTAATAGCCCCACCCACATCTAACGCCACCATCAGGCGCAGTTCGTACTGGCCGGTAAACTTGCCGTTATTGTCCAGTAACGGGACTTCCGCCAGTAACGTTGTGCCCGCAGGAATGATACTACGGTCAGAAGCTACGGACGCGCGGCCAATCAGCGGCACCGCGCTGGCCCCTTTCACCGGAGCAAAAGATTGCGGTTTAAAGAAGACAAACGATGGGTTCTGCTCCAGCAGCTCACGCACTTCGGCTTCGCTGTGCGTCTCACCCCAGTGGCGAATAGCCTGCATCGACATATCTTCTTTTTTCACTTCGCCACGGTCGATAAGCACTTTACCGATACTGCGATAGGCGTGGCCATTTTTCCCGGCATAGCTAAAGAAGTTGAGCGGGCTGCCATCGCCAAAATCGATGTAACCACTGCCCTGAACATCCATAATGAAGTTATCCATCAGGGAGTTGCTGTATGCCAGAATATAATTGTCGCTTAGCGCGCCCGCGTAGATCTCGGCACGAGATGGTAAGCGCCCACGTTTTGGCGGCATGCGATAGATAGGATACTGAAACTCGCCCTGGCGCGTATGGCGCGCCTGGATAACCGGTGTGTAGTAACCGGTAAACTGGACGTTACCGTAGTTGTCCGCCCCTTCCATTTGCCAGGCATCAATACCAAACTGGCGCATACTGCGCGTATCACCGCCCGCACGTAACCATTGCTGGATAGCGTTGTAGACGTCGCTCTGGTTGCCGTACAAACGTGGCGAAGCGCTGCGAATTTGATTAACCTGCTCGGCGAAATCACCGGCATTGATTGGCGCGCCAACCGCATCAGGCTGGTTCACCAGTGAGAAAGGCTGGGTAAATTTCCCGTCTTTATACTGCTGCCCACGATCGGTGGGTTTTGAGGAACACGCGGCGAGCATCGCGACTACAGCTCCCGCCAGAAGATATTTTGCCCAACGTCCTTTCATTGTTCTCGTCTTATGTTGCCTGAATGCGAGACGAAGATAACAAACCCCCGAACCTAATGAAATGCGTATACATACCCGAACGCAAATTTTGAGCAAAAAATAATCCAGAATGCGTTGTTTTTGTTCATTTTCACCCTAAAAACGTGATCAAGGTGAAAAAAGGGTTGCATGAAAATGCGAGCAGAGTATAGTGCGCATCCACGGACGCGGGGTGGAGCAGCCTGGTAGCTCGTCGGGCTCATAACCCGAAGGTCGTCAGTTCAAATCTGGCCCCCGCAACCAATTAAAATTTGATGAAGTATAAGCAGTACGGTGACGCGGGGTGGAGCAGCCTGGTAGCTCGTCGGGCTCATAACCCGAAGGTCGTCGGTTCAAATCCGGCCCCCGCAACCAATCAAATTTGATAAAATATAAGCAGTACGGTGACGCGGGGTGGAGCAGCCTGGTAGCTCGTCGGGCTCATAACCCGAAGGTCGTCGGTTCAAATCCGGCCCCCGCAACCAACACATTAAACACCTTAACGGGTGTTTTTTTGTTTCTGTTGCCCATAAAAAAAGCGCTTTTCAGCGCTTTTTTGTTATCCCCTTCTCGCCAGCGTCGCCCCATCGGCAAAGTAGGCTTTAATCCCTGCCAGAATCGACTCTGCAACTTCCTGCTGGAAGGTCGCCGTTTTGAGTTTACGCTCTTCCTCAACGTTACTGATAAATGCCGTTTCGACCAGAATAGACGGGATATCTGGCGCTTTTAGTACCGCAAACCCGGCCTGTTCAACCTGATTCTTGTGCAGATTGTTGATTTTGCCAAGCTTGTTCAATACCGCTTTACCAAACTTCAGGCTGTCGGCGATGGTCAGCGACTGCACCATATCGAACATGGTGTGGTCGACGTAGCGGTCACCGCTCTTACTGACGCCACCAATGAGATCCGAGGCGTTCTGGGTCTGCGCCAGATATTTCGCGGCGGTACTTGTCGCGCCTTTGGTCGAGAGCGCAAACACCGACGAACCGCTGGGTTGTCGACTGGTAAAGGCATCGGCGTGAATAGAGACAAACAGGTCAGCACGCTGCTTCTGCGCTTTCGCCACGCGGACTTTAAGCGGAATGAAGATATCTTCATTTCGTGTCATAAAGACCTTCATGTTGCCCTCTTTCTCTATGAGGGCTCGCAGGCGGCGGGCAATCTGCAGCACCACATCCTTTTCACGCGTCTTGTATTTCCCCACCGCACCGGAGTCTTCTCCGCCGTGGCCCGGATCCAGCATAATGACAATGGGACGATCGCGCCCCGCTTTACCCGGCTGTGGGCCACTTTGTGCAGGTGGCACCTGTTTATCCAGATCGCCCTTGTTGTAATCTTCCAGCAATGCCAGCAGCGGGTCCTGAACGTCCTGGGCATTCGCGGGATAGAGATCCATCACCAGACGTTCTTTAAAGCCTGCCACCGGAGCCAGCGCGAAAAGTTGCGGCTTCACATTCTGTTTCAGCTCGAACACCATCCGCACGGTCTTTGGATCAAACTGGCCAACGCGCGCAGACTTAATATACGGATCGTCAGGACGAATCTGCGTCCCAATGCCCTTGAGCACCGAGTTCAAATTAACGTCTTCAATATCCACAACCACACGCTCAGGATTACTCAGGGCAAACTGTTTGTATTTCAGCAGACGGTTAGATTCTACCGTGACGCGAGTGTAGCTGGACGCAGGCCAGATACGGACGGCAACGACCTGACTCACGGCCGCCAGACCCACCTGGCTGACGCTCAAAAGCCACATAGCACCCGCACCTTTCAATAAACGGCGGCGACTGATTGCTGAATTGGATCCCGACATGCTTCTCCCGAGCAAAGAAATCTTTTTTAGAGGTAATACGTAAAACGTCCGAATTGACCGGAAACTTTAGCGAATGACGCATAATCTGTCATCTATAAAAGGGTAAACATTCTTTTTATATTCACGGCATTACTGAGAAAAATCTTCGGCATGGGTAAAAATTACGCTTGCGCACAGCGCAAAAACAGAATAAAAATACACAAATTACGAATAATCATGCAATGAAGGTGTGCCGTGGTGAAGGAGCGTAGAACCGAACTGGTACAGGGATTCCGCCATTCTGTTCCCTATATCAATACCCATCGGGGAAAAACGTTTGTCATTATGCTGGGCGGCGAAGCCATCGAGCATGAAAATTTTTCCAGTATCGTCAATGACATTGGTCTTCTTCATAGCCTCGGCATCCGCCTGGTCGTGGTCTATGGCGCACGACCGCAGATTGATGCCAATCTTGCGGCGCATCATCATGAGCCGGTGTACCACAAAAATACGCGCGTTACCGACGCTAAAACGCTGGAGCTGGTCAAACAGGCTGCGGGTTTACTTCAGCTTGATATTACCGCCCGCCTGTCGATGAGCCTGAATAATACGCCATTGCAGGGTGCTCACATCAATGTGGTCAGCGGTAATTTTATTATCTCTCAGCCGCTGGGCGTTGATGACGGCGTAGATTACTGCCATAGCGGGCGTATTCGTCGTATTGATGAAGATGCCATTCACCGCCAGTTAGACAGCGGCGCAATTGTGCTGATGGGCCCGGTTGCCGTTTCCGTCACCGGTGAGAGCTTTAACCTGACGTCAGAAGAGGTCGCCACGCAGTTGGCTATCAAACTGAAGGCCGAGAAAATGATCGGCTTTTGCTCCTCTCAGGGTGTCACCAACGATGACGGAGATATTATTTCCGAGCTGTTTCCTAACGAAGCTCAGGCTCGTGTTGAGTTGCAGGAAGAGAAAGGCGATTACAGCTCCGGCACGGTGCGCTTCCTGCGCGGAGCAGTGAAAGCCTGTCGCAGTGGCGTACGCCGCTGCCATCTGATCAGCTATCAGGAAGATGGTGCATTGCTGCAGGAACTGTTCTCCCGCGACGGGATCGGTACGCAGATCGTGATGGAAAGCGCCGAGCAGATCCGTCGCGCTACCATTAACGATATCGGCGGGATTCTGGAGCTTATCCGCCCGCTGGAGCAGCAAGGTATTCTGGTTCGCCGCTCGCGCGAGCAGTTGGAAATGGAGATCGACAAATTCACGATTATTCAGCGTGATAACCTGACCATCGCCTGTGCCGCTCTGTACCCTTTCCCGGAAGAGAGAATTGGCGAAATGGCGTGCGTGGCAGTGCATCCGGACTACCGTAGCTCATCACGCGGGGAAGTGTTGCTGGAACGAATCGCCGCGCAGGCCCGGCAAATGGGGTTGAGCAAGCTGTTTGTGTTAACCACACGCAGCATCCACTGGTTCCAGGAGCGCGGCTTCACGCCGGTGGATATCGACCTGCTGCCGGAAAGCAAGAAAGAGATGTACAACTATCAGCGGCGGTCAAAAGTGCTGATGGCGGATTTGGCATAGGAATGGTTGCCGGATGCGGCATAACAGCCTTATCCGGCCTACATCGCTGGCACATTTTTTTAGGCCGGATGGCGCTGACGCTTATCCGGCCTACATCTACATCATGCCGTCATTAAATAATGCTGACAGTCCGCTGCGACGTTCAGTGCGGGTGGCAATGGCGCGGCTCAATATCCGCTCATCGGCATACAGCGACAGGCGGCGACGCGCGCGGGTAACGGCGGTATAGACCAGCTCGCGGGTAACCACGGGTGAATGCTGGCTGGGTAAAATCAACGCCGCGTGGTCAAACTCAGATCCCTGCGATTTGTGCACCGTCATCGCCCAGGTGGTTTCATGTTCAGGCAAGCGGCTGGGCTGCACCGATTTGATAGAACCATCCGGCAACGCAAACCACACCCTCAGGCCCTGTCCACGGTCGAGGGCAATGCCGATATCACCGTTAAATAATCCCAGCGAACTGTCATTGCGCGCGATCATCACCGGCCTTCCCTCATACCAGCGGCTATGCGTCGAACGATGAATTTTACGTTTTTGCGCCATCACCTGCTCAATGCGTTCATTCAAACCACTAACGCCAAACGGACCTTCCCGCAGGGCGCATAGCAGTTGATACTCATTGAAGGCCTGAATGACAGCTCCTGGCTCTGCGCCCTCGCGCAGCAAATCCAGGTAATGCCCATAACCCGCCAGCGCCTCATCCAGCATCGCGGCGTAATCCTCGCTGCTGTGTAGCGTGCGTTTTTCGATGTCGCTAAATCCCTGCTGGAAAATCGTTTTTATCGCAGATTTATCGCCGCAATTAATCGCAGCAGCCAACTGACCGATTCCGGAATCGCTGCCGAAACGGTAGCTCTTTTGCAGCAGGCACAGACTGTCGCGCAGAGCAGCAGCCTGAGTTCCCGTACCTGCCGGAATAGCGCTTCCGGTCAGGCGACTGAGCTGGCGGGCGCGTTCCGGGGTAAACCCGTCACCGACGAAAGCACAGATATCCCCCAGCACCGCCCCCGCTTCGACGGAAGCGAGCTGGTCGCGATCGCCCAGAAAAATCACCCGTCCGTGCGGCGGCAGCGCATCGATAAGGCGCGACATCATCGGCAAATCGATCATCGAGGCTTCATCCACCACCAGCACATCCAAATGCAGCGGGTTTCCGGCATGATGACGCAGGCGCTGACTGCCAGGCTGAGCGCCTAATAATCGATGCAGCGTACTGGCGTCATCGGGGATGCGTTTCTTTTGTTCATCGGTTAGCGGTAGTTCTCGTAGCGCCGCTCCTAGTGAGGAGGTCAGGCGCGCAGCCGCTTTTCCCGTTGGCGCCGCCAGTCGAATACGACAGCGCTCACCGTCTGCCATTTGAATCAACGCCGCCAGCAGCCTTGCGACCGTTGTCGTTTTTCCCGTCCCCGGTCCGCCGGAGATCACTGATATCCGGCGGGTGAGCGCAACAGCAGCGGCTACTTTTTGCCAGTTAACCCCCTCCGATGGCGGAAACAGCGCCGCCAGCGTGTGGGTCAACCGTTGTTCATCCACTTCAATGGCGTGGTTCACTTCACTGAAAAAGCGAGCTACCGTACGTTCGTTATGCCACATTCGGTTCAGATACAGGCGATCGCCGTACAGCACCAGCGGCGTAGGTTGCTCGCCACGACTTACCGCACTGGAAGCCAACAGACATTCCGCCCAGTCTTCAGGCTCGCCCGTTTCAGCGAGCCAGGCGCTTAACAGAGGATGCGCGTCCTCGCTCAGAGATAACCGTGAAAGCGGTAAGCAGACGTGCCCTTCTCCCGCTTCACGGCTGAGCAACGCCGCAGCCAGCGCAACAGCTGGGTTGTCACTTCCGGCAACCGCCAGCGCGAACTGAGCATCCAGAGGCCGGAGCTGTTTTTGCTCAACAGCCTCCAGAAATCGTTTCTGGATTGTCATAACATCGTCTCCTGCACCGCACCGGCAAACATCTCGTCCATCAATGCAATCAACTCTCCGTCAGGTCGGGTCGCGTAAATTCCCTGCTGCAGATTTTCACTGTCAACGCCGCGCAGGAAGAGATAGATAACGCCGCCAAAATGGCGTTCATAATCGTAATCAGCAATGCGATGGCGTAAGTAGCGATGCAGCGCGAGGGTATAAAGTTGGTATTGAAGGTCGTAGCGATGCGCCTGCATGGCAGAGGCCATCGCCTGCTGCGTATAGGCAGAGCTGTCTTCGCCCAGCCAGTTCGATTTGTAATCGAGCAGGTAATAACGCCCCTGGTGGCGGAATACCAGGTCAATAAAGCCTTTCAGCATGCCGCGAACCTGCATAAAGTCCAACGCAGGGCACCCCGCCGAGAGCGGATCGTATTGGCGAATTAACGCATCAAGCTGGTTGGCCATTAACGGCTGCGAAATCGGCAGATAAAACTCCATCTCCACCTGTTTTTCACGCGCGGATAGCTGGCTCAAACTCACGCCCGTCTCGTTGAGAGGCGCCTGCAAAATGGCGTCCAGCCATTCGGTCAAAACCGGCGTCCAGTGTGCGTCATAACCGCCCAACGCCAGTTGCTCCTCGACCCAATGCGGATCCACCGGTTGCGTAAAATCGAGATCTTCAAACAGGCTATGCAAGAACGTACCTGGCGAAGCGCCGCGCGGGAACTGATGCGGTGTAAGTCCTGATTCTTCAATAACCTCACCGACGCCTGCGGCATCGATATCCAGTCGTGGGATCAGATCCTGCGCGATACCCTGTCCACGCTGTTGCAGACCGGAATAACTGGTCACGCGCCAGCTATCACCGGGCTTACGCTGCAGTATTTTTGCACTCAGTTCGCTGCTAACAGCCTGCGCAACCTGCCAGGGTTCACCGTCAGGCTGCGCGGGAGTCTGGCAAGCAATATCGTTGCTGCAAAGCGCTTCAATCGCGCTACGCAGACCCACGGCATCCATCGGCTCGCCTTTTTGCAACAGGCGACCAAGGGCGCTCTGATGCACATCGGTATCCCCTTTTTTATCGCCCCGACGTCGTACCAACGGCGCAACACCAAGGCTGCAGTGCCATACCGAACGGGTTAGCGCGACATACAGCAAACGCAGGTCTTCCGCCAGACGCTCTGCTTCGGCTAGCTCAACGCTCTCCTCGGCATCGCTGAGATCCAGCACCGCTTCAAAAGAGCTTCGATCGTGATAGAAAGCTTGATCCTGGACGCGGAAATTGGTGATAAACGGCAGCCAGACCAGCGGATATTCCAGCCCTTTCGATTTATGGATGGTGACGATTTTGACCAGATGCTTGTCGCTTTCCAGCCTGAGCTGCTGGCTTGACGCGTTGCTGTCGGGTTCAAGAATATGCTGGGACAACCAGCGCACCAGCGCATGCTCGCTTTCCAGCTGCGAGCCCGCTTCCTGCAACAGTTCGCTGATATGTAAAATGTCGGTCAGTCGACGTTCGCCTCCCGCCGTCGCCAGCAGGTTCTCCGCAATCTGGCGAGCTGTCATCAGCGCACGCAGCATCGGCATCACGCCGCGTTTATGCCAGATCTGACGATAGCCATCGAACTCTTCGACCACCGCATCCCAGGCATTTTCGTCGTTATTTAACGCTTCAAGATCCTGCGCATTCAGCCCCATCATTGACGTTGCCAGCGCGCTACGCAGCGTGTTCTCACGCTCCGGCGTCATCACCGCCTGCAGCACCCACAGCAACTCCTGTGCTTCCAGCGTTTCAAATACGCTGTCACGGTTGGAGAGGTAGACAGAGGGAATGGCCAGTTGCGTCAGTGCATCACGGACCAGCGCCGCCTCCTGGCGGCTACGAACCAATACGCTAATGTCCGACGCGCGTACCGGGCTGGATGCTTTGCCACTTACCAGTTGCGCTGCGCCAGAATGCCCGGCCTTAAGCCAGTCGCGAATTTGCGTGGCGCACACCTGCGCCATGTAGCTCTGATAATCGCCTACGCCGCAACTTTCTCCTTCCATCAGCCACATACTCATAGCGGGCTGCGTTTCGCCGCGTAAAACAAACCGTAACCCCTGGTTTTTTTCTGCGGATTTTACCGGGCTGAAAGGGATTTCGCGGAACATAAAGGCGTCGTCCATCTGGCTGAAAAGCGTATTCACGCTATTGACCATGCCGGGGGCCGAACGCCAGTTGGTATCGAGCGTATAGTGTGCGCTGACTTCGCTGCGCGCCTTCATATAGGTGAAGATATCCGCGCCGCGAAACGCGTAAATTGCCTGTTTCGGATCACCAATTAGCAGCAGTGCGGTATCCGGCTGATGCTGCCAGATCCGACGAAAAATACGGTACTGCTGTGGATCGGTATCCTGGAATTCATCGATCATGGCGACCGGAAAACGAGTACGAATAGCCGTCGCCAGCGCATCGCCGCTTTCACTGCGCAACGCCGCATCCAGACGGCTGAGCATATCGTCAAAACCCAGCTCGCCGCGGCGACGTTTTTCCTCGGCAACTGCCGAGCGGATCTCCGCCAGCGCACGAGTGATCACCAGATCGCGGAGAGTTAACGGTTCGCTAAGCAGTTCATCAATAGCGACAAACAGCGGGTGCTGAGGGGTTATCCCACCCGCTTTGGTGCGCTCTTCCAGAAAACGCTGTGAGAATTTCTCCAGCGCGTCAGGAAGCTGGTAACTTTGTGTTTCTTCCTGCGCCCACGCGCTGATCTTTTCGATCCACTTACCCTGATTACCGCGATTAAATTTACGCCGGTCAATTCCGGAGGCTTCCATCAGGCCATCCAGCTCATCAACACAATCACGCCATTGCTGCTTGATCTGGTTAATGCGTGAGAGAATTTGTTCATGCCGGGAGGCCAGCGTTTCGTCATCAGACGGTGGCGCCTTGATAACCGGCGCTTCCCCCTGCAGATAGCGATCGATATCTCTCAGCAGCGCTTGCGGGCCTTTCCACGTTTCAAAAACCACCTGCGCAATGTCGCGGGGCAGCGGGTAGCAGTGCCGACGCCAGAAGTCCGCGCAAGCCTGATAGCGCAGCAGCGATTCATCTTCTATCAGCTGCTGTTCGAACAGCATGCCTGACTCAAAGGCGTTGAGACTGAGCATACGCTGACAAAAGCCGTGGATGGTAAACACCGCCGCTTCATCCATCTGTCTTTCAGCCAATAGCAGCCACTGCGCGGCCTGTTTTTTATCGGCAATTTCATCTAACAAACGGGCATATAGCGGGTTGTCGGTGGTTTCACGCAGGCAGGCAATTCGCAGTTCATGAATATTGCTACGAATTCGACCGCGCAACTCTTCGGTAGCCGCCTCGGTGAAGGTGACCACCAGCAGTTCTTCGACGGTCAGAGGACGAGGAAAGGCGGCAGAGCCGCCCAGTCCAAGCAGTAAACGTAAATACAGGGCGGCGATGGTAAAGGTTTTACCGGTGCCCGCAGAGGCTTCAATCAGACGCTCGCCCGTCAGGGGCAAGCGCAGTGGATCAAGGGACTCAGCGGCATCATTCATTCTTATCACTCATCAGGGGTAAGGTTTGCTGCAACGCGCTGACGGTCTGCCACACTTTCCAGCCTTCCGGGTGCACATATTCTGCTTTCCCATTCTGACTGCCGGAAACCTGTGACAATATCGCCATGCCTTGCGGCTCAACCACCGCCTGATGGAAGAAGTCGGCAAGTTTTTGCGGCGTCAGCAGTTTAATCTGAGCCACTATTTTATCACGTGAATCGAAGCGCATATTGCCGCGATCAAAATCTTTGCTTAACTGTGAGGCTTCCGCCCCCAGCGTTTGCGGCGCCTGCAGCATTTGCGCAATAATCGCCTGCTGAATTTGCGCAAACTCTTCAGGTTTCATCGCCCGCAGCTTCGCTTCCGCCGTCGGGAAGAATGCTTTATAACGCTCCCAGAGGTAAGACGGCTGCTTATCACTGCTTTGCAGCAGGAACCCCATTCCCCACTGACGGCCAACGCTCATCGGGAAAGCAAATACGGCGTAGCCTAACTGTTCTTCAGTACGCAGCTGATTGTAGAACCACGGCTGAACAATCTGACCTAACATAGCGCTGTAGGCTGAACTGGCGTATTCATCGTATCCGGTTGGCACAAATACCGCGGCCAGCGCTGAATCCGTGCTGCTGCCTGCTTTTTCAAAGATGACGGACTGCTTCTTGTCCACAACCACATCTTTGTTGCGACACCACTGTGACCCGTTCGCACCTAGCTGTTTTTGGATATCCCGCGCCATGCTCGTCGTCTGAGCTTCGCTCATATTGCCAATGACCAGGAATTCAGGTCGCGCACCGGTTTTTAAGGCGTCGCGGTAGGTCATCACCTCTTTCAGGGTGATGGAAGGCAGCAGTTTACGGCGCTCGTCGCGGGAGAAGTACGGCACCTGAGAAAGCATCTGCACCGGCATAATAGCCTGATCGTAAGCTTTACCCTTTTCTGCGGAATCCATCATCTGGGCATACCAGGATTTCGCCTGTTCCAGCTGTTCGTCCGTTGAGGTGTAGCTGAAATAGCCGCTCAGCAGCGCCTGAAAAAGCTGCGGCAAACGTTGGGTGTAGCCGTTGGCGTTAAGCATCAACCCATTGTTAGCGTTGGTAGAGAAACCAATTCCACCTACCGATGCCTGGTTACTTAACTGATCGAGCGCAATCCCTGCCAGGTAATCGTTAAGTGCGAATAAGACCTGGTTGCGGGCGCTGTCCATGGCTTTCGGGTTACGCAGGATCACGCTGACGTCAGCCTTTGGCTCGCTGGCAAAATACTGGCTCGGGGCATACACCACACGTAAATCCGGCTCATCAACGATCAGCTCAGGATGAGCGTATTTTTTATCCGTCTTAATCAGCGTGAAATCATCCGGAATGTAGGGGTTCAACTCCGGTAACGACAGCGCAATGCCCTGCGCTTTTTGCTGCCAGTCGTCAAAGGTTTTGTCGCTGATTTTATCCACCTGGTAAGGCGCATCGACAAAATAAGCGGTTTTATTATGCGGCTCTTTCGCGCTGATATACCAGATACGCGCATTCTGCGGCGTCATCATTGCCAGACGTTGCTCAACGGCTTTCGCATCGTACTGGTCAGCAATATTCACCGCATCCAGCGTATGCTCGACGGGAACGCGGATCATGGTATCAGCCAGCCATTCCACGTAGTCCATATCACGGGTGATGGAGGGATAACGGAAATCGAGATCCAGCACGTGCGCCAGCTCGTCAAAATAGCGTTTATCGACACCTTTCTCGCGTAACAAATTGAGGTAGCTAAAGATTGCCGCGACAACTTCATCGCGGTTCGCCAGCCCCTTGTCGGTTAACGTCGCGGAAATGGCTAATACGCCGCTGTTCCCGTTGACCACCGGATCGGAGTCCGCGCGAATACCCTCAACCAGGCCCTGCTTTTGCAGCCAGTCAGACAACGTGCCCTGGCTACGATTGCCAATCAGGTAGGTCACCAGTTCATCGGTTTTACTGCGGAACTGCGCGCTGTTGTTATCGATACGAAACTCGACGCGCAATACTTTACGCGGCATTGCCGGAACATAGTGGATGATGATGCCCTTTTGCGCGTCAGTGACGACCGGTACGGTAATTTCAGGCTTTTCGATATTTGTGTTCGGTACGCGCCCAAAGGTGTCAGCCGCTATCCGCGCCAGCTCAGGCAGCGGTTTATTGCTATAAATCACCGCCTTCATCAGGTTAGCAGAGTAGTACTTTTCATGAAATTTTTGTAATGCCTGCACCACCGGGTTGCCCGGTTTATCGCTTAATGTCTCGAGATTCCCGCCAGAGAAACGCGAGCCAGGGTGCGCCGGGTTGATCGTCTCAGCGCTCACCTGCGCCATACGCATCCCGTCTCGGGTACGCGCCAGCGTCAGCTCGGAGTTAACCGCGTTACGCTCGCGGTCGGCATATTTTTTATCCAGCAATGGATCGGCAATAGCATCCGCCAGGCGATTCACCGCCCCCACCAGCGCGTCGTTTTCGACTTCAAGATAGAAGGCCGTACGATAAGGCGCAGTACTGGCATTGTGGCTACCGCCGTGCATTTTCAGGAATTCAGCCAGGCTGTCCGGCTGTGGGTATTTTTTCGAGCCCATCAGACACATGTGTTCGAGATAGTGCGCCAGCCCCTGATGATCGTCCGGATCTTCCAGCGAGCCCACGGGGACTACCAGTGCAGAAAGGGATTTCACGGCCTGAGGATCGGATACCAGCAGCACAACCATGCCGTTATCAAGGCGCACGGCCTGATACTGACGGGTGTCTTTATCGCTTTTACGGATGGTTTCAGCTAAAGGCTGCCAACCGGTATCTGCCTGACTTACGGGAACCCAAAGGGCGACGAACAACAGTAATGCGCTGAACCAGGTGCTGCGGGGCATTCACAAACCTCATCATTAACGAATTCACCTGTTCACTACAAACCACGTATAAATACATGACCTGAACAGGGCAAGACTATGTGCTGAACGAGCCAGCATCTTCTCTTTGTAAGAATCAGTCCGTGACAGAATGCGCATCATAGTGGAAGCCATCAAATTGCGCAATTTTTATACAATCATCATGACTGATTAAAGCGAAAAATCGGTAACAGGTAGCGCTGAGACTGTAAAACAATAGCCTCCAGCGTATCAGCATCCAGTTGACGCCAAAGACGCTGATACCAGATATCATCACCTTCGCCACGTACCATCATGTTGCCTTCATAGGCTTGCAGAAACTTACTGCGCGCTTTTTGCAACGTTGCATCGTCATCTAACATGGCATCATTTGCGGCGTCATAACAGGTTTTTATCCATGCACCGCCGCTTTCGGGCAATACCAGCAATGGTGACGACATGCCTTCCCGATACCCCTCAATGAGTTGCGACAGATACAGCAACGCCTGTTCTGCATCCAGCGGCGGAAAACGCCATTCTCCGTCTTTACGCAGGAACAATCGGCTCTCTCCCCTACCGCCACTGGCACAATAGACAAGATGTTCCAGCCAAAGTTGCACACCCTGCGCAATGCTTATCAAAGATGGGCGCCAGCGCAACAAACCATCCTCTTGCACCTGCGGCAGCCAGCCGGTGATTTGCACGCCGTGACAGTTAAGATCGATTTCCATGCTCTGACAGGGCTGACGACAGGCGATAATGCGTTCAGCCAGCGACTGCATTTCCTGACGCTGCGTATCCCACAGAATTTCGCCAAACGGCCCATAGGGTAGCGCGCCCGCCGCACGAAAACGGCGGAACAGTCGTTCAGCATCGTTCTCTTCAACCAGCGTATTAAGCAATTGCTGATTAAGCTGGTAGCGGGTCAACCCTTCAAGAATGAAAGGTTCCGTATCGGGGATCTCACTCTCTTCAGAGCGGAAGTTGACCCTTAAACGCATCTGGAAAAAGGCGCGTACTGGATGTGCCCAAAACCGCTGCAGCGTTTCCAGCGTTAGCGTTTCTGGCATTTCAAAGGGAAGAGGCTGCACAAAATCCGTGTGCGCTTTTCCTGACAGGCTCGCCGCAGGCAGCCATTCCCGGGCATAGCTTTGCTGTTCGCCCGGCAAATAGTTTTGTGCATCAAAGGGCATACGGGTATGCAAACGGGTAATGTGCGCTTTTACCCTTGCCTCGCTTTGATCGCAGGTCAACGATTCATCGCCCGGCAGATAATGGCTTTGTCCAATGTAGTCCATCAGTTCTTGCACCAGCACCGACGGGAAGCGCTCGCTGTTATCCTGAATAGAGCGGCCAATGTAGCTGATGTAGAGCGTCTGCTGTGCTGAGATTAATGCTTCGAGGAACAAATAGCGGTCATCATCGCGACGACTGCGGTCACCTCGCATCGGTTTTTGGCTCATTAAATCAAAGCCCAGCGGCGCAAGTTGACGCGGATAAACCCCATCGTTCATACCCAGCAGGCACACCACTTTGAACGGAATGGAGCGCATCGGCATCAGCGTACAAATGTTAACGGGCCCCGCCAGGAAGCGCTGGCTGATGCGTTCCTGGTCAAGGCGCTGGGCTAGCTCATCACGCAACAGAGAGAGCGGTATAGCATCGCCGTACTCAGCCCCTAAACCTTCGGTAATAATGGCCTGCCACTGCTGTTCAATCAGCGTCATCGCCGCTTCGGTGTCCGCGTCCGGTAGGAAGAAATCATTAAGCATTTCCCGACAAACGGGTAGCCACTCTTCCAGCGGTCGTTCCTGCGCTAGCCCCCTACGCCAGAGATTAAGCTGCATCAGCAGCGAGGCCAGATGCCCTACCAGCTCGGCAATCAGGCCGCTGGACTCATCGTAAGGCAATACCGATTGCCACTCGCCCTGCGAGCTTTCCATCGCGTAGCCGAGCAGCATACGCGTTAAACCAAATTGCCAGGTATGCTGACCTGTAGGTGGAAGTTCCAGTTCACGCACGTTATCGTCGTCAATTCCCCAACGAATCCCGGATTCATTGACCCATAAGCGAAGATAGCGCAACCCTTCTTCATCAATGTTGAAACGCGCCGCCAGCACGGGAACATCCAGTAACGCCAGGACATCCTCTGAGACAAAACGGCTATCCGGCAGCGACAGCAGGCTGATAAAGGCCTGTAAGACGGGATGAGACTGGCGTGCCCGACGGTCAGATATTGCATAAGGTAAGTAACGCTCGGCTGGCGCGCTACCAAAGACCGACTGAATGAATGGGCTGTAGCTGTCGATGTCCGCCACCATCACGATAATATCGCGCGGCGTCAGCGTTGGGTCCGCTTCCAGCATGGCCAACAGCCGGTCATGAAGAATTTCCACCTCGCGCTGTGGGCTATGGCAGACATGGAAAGTCACGCTGGTGTCGTTCAGCTCAAGCCGTCGTTTATTGTCGCTACGGGAATATTCTTCCAGCGTAACGCCCGCTACGGCATGACTTTCGAGTTCCAGAATATCTGATTGAATATTATGCAAAAGGTTATCAGGTGTAATGTCGACAAACGCATCCAGTTCCTGACTGTTTTCCAGCTCCGAAAGCAAATAAATGTAATCACGCCCCAGCTTGCCCCACGAGGCCAGCATCGGGTTACCCACATCCTGTTCGCCATCGCTGTTAAATAATCCTTCGGCTTTCTGATTATCACGAAACAGCGGCAGATGCCGTTCTTCAAAGCTGTGCCGACGCTGACGTGCCATCAGCTTCGCCAGCCAGGCAGGATCTTTAATATCCCCCCAGTAGTAGCGACAAGGGTTGGTAAACAGCAGATGAATATCAATGTGCTTACCCAGTGCCTGCAATGCCTGCAAATAAACCGGCGGCAGCGCCGAAATACCGCAAATAAAGACGCGAGAAGGCAGTACCTGCGGGCACTCGGACGCGTTTTCCAACGTCTGAATAAATCGTTGGTATAAATTGGCACGATGCCAGCGCGGCTGGCCCAATTCCGCGGTGTATTCCACCAGCGCTTTCCACAACGGTGCCTGCCAGGCCTGAGACTCGCCAAGTCCCTCAACCTGTCGCCCCGCTTCCCACTGGGTCAACCAGTCAGGGCGGTAGACTAAATACTGGTCGAAAAGGTCAGCCGCGCGCGAGGAAAGCTGAAAAAGCTTACGTTTATCAGTGTCGTCCGTCAGATAGTGGCGTAGCAATGCGAAGTCATCGCTATCCAGCAATTGTGGCAACAGCGTCATCAACTTCCAGCTCATGCTCTGTTTGCTGAACGCACTCTCTTTCGGGATATCCGGCAGCACGCGCACAAACATATCCCAGATAAAACTCGCGGGCAGCGGAAAATCGATATTGGCGGCAATACTAAACTTCTGTGCAAGAGTCATTTGTAGCCACTGCGCCATACCGGTACTTTGAACCAGGATCATCTCAGGCTCAAAGGGGTCGTCCAGCCGCTCGCGCTCAACGATAAATTCCATTAACGCTTCCAGCACATCCAGACGGTTGGAGTGGTAGACCCTTAACATAGCGACTCCTGACTACTGACGATTCGGGCAATGCAGACGCGTCATCTGACCCTGCCTGCCGAGGGGTGAAGAAATTATAACGTTGATGCTGACACATCCCGCTCTCGTTGTCTGCATTCGGTTAACCTGCCAGTTCACAGGCGATGAAAACGGGTACAGCTGGGTTTGCTGCCAGGCGTGGCGCCAGAGTTGCTGATACTGGTTTCTGATGATAAAGCTGTTCATTAGCACCCGCTGATATCCTGACAACGCGGTCACAATCATTACCATTAGTACCATTGCCAGCATCACTTCCGGCAGACTAAAGCCACGCTGTCTGTTCAGGGGATCTGGCATAACGTCTGCTCCTTTAGCGGACAAAAATCGCTCCAGCCACGCGCCGAGAATTCTATGTTGCCATCAATAACCGCCCCCTGACGCCATAACGATATCTCTTCATAGTGGGCAATAAGCAGCACAAAATTATTGGTAAGCAGACGCAGGCAAACCGCGGCATCCTGCGTGGGAACGCGCCGACACTGTACGGCGGGTTGTAAGCGCCAGGGCTGCGTACGCCCCCATTCCATCGCGGATTGCACTACCGCCTGACGCTGCAGCGCCTGACTTTGTGTGACCACACGCGCAGCAAAACTGGCCTCCTGTCTGCTAACGCCTTGCAGCAGCAGACTACCGAGCACCAGCAGCAACAGGACCATTGTCAGAGAGGATACGCCTCTCTCACGGTTCATAGGTTGAATCCCGTAACGCTGTAGATCGCTTCAACAACTTTTTGTGGTTGGTCATTGCTCACTCCACGCAAACGCAGCGTAAGAAGCGGGGAATATCCGCTGAAATTCAGCCTTTCAACCTGGAATGCCTCAATCTTCATCGTGGCCGGATCGGTCATTTTCTCCCATCCTTTGCCAGTGCAGCCGGTGGCTCCACGCAGGGTTTCCAACACCTTGTCCTGTGAACGAAACCCGATAGTATCAGCCTCTTTCACGGGACTGCTTTCCCAAACGCCATTGCTGTTGGCATCCCAGCGGGCAATAACACAGTCTCCCTTAGCCGATATCACCAGTCCCTCTCCGACACAGTTTCCCCGGCAATACCCCGCCCGCTGAAGATGCTTCGCCACGGTGTAGACCCGCTGCCATATTTCATCTTCCAGTACTAACTGGCGGGTGTTACGCAGAATCTCTCGCTGTAGCGCCGGTAAAAATCGCGCTGAGCTAAGCAATAAAATACTGCTAATCGCCATGGCAATGAGCATCTCCAGCAGTGAAAATCCCCGTTCGTTTACTGACATAATCTGGCCTCATCGCGCTCGCAAAGCCTGATTCGTCCCCAGCCAGACACCACCACGCGCCATTCCCCTGCCGTATTTTTCAGGCGTATATGTCCGGCCCATGCCGTATTGCGCAGTCCAAAAAAAGCCAGTGAAGGTGTTATCTCTGCCATTTCGACGTCATCCCAGGGCGGTGTAAAAACCAAAGACGAAACGGGTCGACACGTGGTTTGCGAAGCCGCAGAGCTGACAAAACACCATGATGTGCCATCCCGAATCACGCTTATCACGTGATCGCGGTTACGCCAGTTAGCATCTTCACGCAGTTGCAGCAGGTAGTCCCGCACCTGGCAGGCTGTCTGCCACAGCAGCTGCTGTTGCTGCCAGCGCTGCCAACCATACAGCCCAGATGCACCAAGCGCCGCGACAATCAGCATCGCAATCAGAGTTTCGAGAAGCGTGTAACCTTGTTGTTTTTTCATGTCGCCAGTATGGCGTGAGGAAAATGAATAACGAGCGGGAAATTCGGTTTCTACGGCGAGCTATGGGGAATATTTAGCGCGTTACAGGCCGTTGCAATATTTCAGGAATCCACGCCGAAAAACGCGATTTGAGACAAAAAAAACCGACGCACATGGGCGTCGGTTGTGACAGCCTGAAACAGGTTAGATAGCTACCGGCGCTTTAATACCCGGGTGCGGATCGTAGCCTTCAATTTCGAAGTCTTCGAAGCGATAGTCAAAGATTGATTCAGGCTTACGTTTGATAACCAGTTTCGGCAGCGCGCGAGGTTCACGGCTAAGCTGCAGATGCGTTTGATCCATATGGTTGCTGTACAGGTGCGTGTCGCCGCCGGTCCAGACAAAATCACCCACTTCCAGATCGCACTGCTGCGCCATCATGTGTACCAGCAAAGCGTAGCTGGCAATGTTAAACGGCAGGCCGAGGAACACATCGCACGAACGCTGATACAGCTGGCAGGAGAGCTTGCCATCCGCCACGTAGAACTGGAAGAACGCATGGCACGGTGCCAGCGCCATTTTATCCAGCTCACCGACGTTCCATGCGGAAACGATGATGCGACGAGAGTCCGGATCATTTTTCAGCTGGTTTAGCACGGTGGTGATCTGGTCGATATGGCGACCATCTGGCGTAGGCCACGCGCGCCATTGTTTGCCATAAACCGGGCCTAAATTACCATTTTCATCCGCCCATTCGTCCCAGATTGAGACGTTGTTTTCATGCAGGTAGGCAACGTTAGTATCGCCCTGCAAGAACCACAGCAACTCATGAATGATCGAGCGTAAATGGCAGCGTTTAGTCGTAACCAGCGGGAACCCTTCCTGCAGATTAAAACGCATCTGATGACCAAAAATGGAAAGCGTTCCGGTTCCGGTGCGGTCGTTTTTCTGTGTGCCTTCATCCAGCACTTTTTGCATCAGTTCTAAATACTGTTTCATGGTTCCTCAGGAAACGTGTTGCTGTGGGCTGCGGCGGTACGCCCAAACCATCATAATAATGCCTGCGACAATCATCGGGATAGAGAGGATCTGCCCCATGCTGATGTACTGTACCCAGGTGCCGGTAAACTGCGCATCCGGCTGGCGGAAGAATTCAACAATAATACGAAACGCGCCATAACCAATCAGGAACAGACCGGATACCGAACCCATCGGGCGTGGTTTGCGAATGTACAAGTTCAGAATGATAAACAGCACAACGCCTTCCAGCGCCATCTCATAAAGCTGTGAGGCGTGGCGTGGCAGCGAGCCGTAGGTATCAAAAATAGACTGCCATTGCGGGTTAGTTTGCAGCAGTAAAATATCTTCGGTACGGGAGCCCGGGAACAGCATGGCGTACTTGAAGTTCGGGTCAACGCGTCCCCACAGCTCACCGTTGATAAAGTTGCCCAGACGCCCAGCACCCAGGCCAAACGGAATCAGCGGGGCAATGAAATCAGAAACCTGGAAGAACGAACGCTTAGTGCGTTTGGCGAAGATAATCATCACCAGGATCACACCGATAAGTCCACCGTGGAAGGACATACCGCCGTCCCAGACGCGGAACAGATACAGGGGATTATCGAGGAATAACGGGAAGTTATAGAACAGTACGTAACCAATACGCCCACCGAGGAAAACCCCGAGGAAGCCCGCATACAGTAAGTTTTCTACTTCATTTTTGGTCCAGCCACTGCCCGGACGATTCGCGCGGCGCGTCGCCAGCCACATCGCGAAAATAAACCCCACCAAATACATTAAGCCGTACCAGTGAAGCGCGACGGGTCCGATTGAGAAAATGACCGGATCGAAATCCGGAAAATGCAGATAGCTACTGGTCATCTGTCACCACAAGTTCTTGTTATTTCGCTGAAGTCAGACAGCAATTGATAAGCGCGCCTGCATAATGCAGGCGCTCCAAAGGTGCGAATGATAGCACAAGGGGTTAGAAGCGGATGCCGGGAAGATGTAAAAGATCTGTATAGGTAATCTCTATCCCCCGTAATACCTGATAGCGCTACGCTTGTCAGACCTACAATCCCCCGCGAATCAAGCCCCCCATGCCACGACGCTCCATGAAGGCCGCTACCTGATGGCGTACTTCTGTTGCCATCTGTGCCTCCAGGCTGCGCTGCGCCAGCGTTTGCGCCTCATCAAAATCGATATGACGCAGCAGATATTTAACGCGGGCGACGGAACGACCGTTCATCGACAAATGACGGAAACCGAGACCGATCAGAATAGCCACGCACATCGGGTCGCCCGCCATTTCACCACACAGGCGCAAATCGATACCGCTTCTTTCGGCTTCCTGCGCAATCATCGCCAGCGCACGCAACATCCCCGGATGCAGGCTGTCATAAATGCTGGCTACCCGTGTGTTGTTACGATCGACGGCCAGTATGTACTGGGTAAGGTCGTTGGTTCCGACCGATATAAAGTCTATCCGGTTTGTCAGATGCGGCAGCATGAACACCATCGACGGAACTTCCAACATGATGCCAATGCGCGGTTTCGGGATCTCGTAACCGATCATCTCCTCCACTTCGCGTCCGGCGCGTTCAATCAAACGTCGCGCTTCGTCCACTTCATCGATGCTGGTTACCATCGGCAGCAAAATGCTCAGGTTTCCGGTTGCCGCATTCGCACGCAGCATAGCGCGAACCTGGATCAAAAAGATCTCCGGCTGATCGAGCGTTATGCGGATCCCTCGCCAGCCAAGGCACGGGTTCTCTTCACTGATCGGCATATAGGGCAGCTGTTTATCGGCGCCGACATCCAGCGTACGCAGGGTCACCGGCTTGTCGTTAAACATTTGCAGCATCCCCTGATACTGCGCAACCTGTTCTTCTTCCGAAGGAAATCCGCTTTGCAGCATGAACGGGATTTCGGTGCGATAGAGGCCAATGCCGTCGATTCGGCTACCCAGCTTTTCTTCATGTTCCGGGCTGAGACCCGCATTGAGCATCACCTTCACGCGCTCGCCGCTTTTCAGCTGTGCTGGCTGGTTGACGTCGTCTTCCGCCAGGCGGCTCAGCTCAATTTCTTCACTGATAAGACGCTGGTATTCCTGGATCAATACCGGTTCCGGATCGACCAGCAGTTCACCGCGATAACCGTCCACCACCAGCGTACGGCGATGCAGCACCGACGGCTGGATATCGGCCCCCATAACGGTAGGGATACCCAGCGCACGCACCATAATTGCCGCATGAGAGTTGGCTGCGCCGTCCCGGACAACCACGCCAACTAACCGGTCCTGAGGAAGCTCCGCCAGCGTGGTTGCTGAAAGTTCATCCGCCACCAGCACAAAGCGTTCCGGCCAGGCATTCGGCCCCTGGATAGAGTCATCAAGGTGGAACAGCAGACGCTGGCCCAGCGCGCGTAAATCTCCGGCCCGCTCTTTGAGGTAGTTATCGCTCAGCGCGGCGAACTGTTCGGCAAACTTTTCGATGACCGTTTTAACCGCCCACTCGGCCACCGAACCGTTATCCACTTCCGCAAACAGCTCGCGGCGCAGACGGGTATCGGAAAGCAAGTGCGAGTAAAGATCAAAGATCGCCGCCGTTTCTTTCTGCGCCCCAGCGGTAAAACGCTTGCTGTAGCGGCGGAATTCGTTCGCCGCCTCTTCCAGCGCACCGGTCAGTCGCTCGCGTTCAAGCACTGGATCCAGCGTTGAAGCCTGGTAGACCTGTTCCATCAACGGCAGTGTCGCATCCTGCCAACCTTCGGCTATTGCCACACCGGGAGCGGCAGGCAGCGCACGGATACGTGTTTGACGGTACTGACCGAACAGCGCGTTTAGCTGCGACTGCGAAAGTATGGCCGCCATTTGCGTGGCGAGCGTGACGAGGAAAGACTCTTCACTTTCATCGTACTGACGCAGCTCACGCTGCTGCACCACCAGCACACCTAAAAGCTGGCGACGCTGAATGATCGGTACGCCTAAGAATGCACGAAAACGCTCTTCTTTTACCGAAGGAATGTATTTAAAGCTGGGATGTTTTTGCGCATCGGCGAGGTTGATAGGTTCCGCCAGCCTGCCAACCAGGCCAACGATACCTTCATCAAACGCGAGTGCGACAGTGCGACCACGTGGTTTTTTTAGTCCCCGGGTCGCCATGAGGTAATAACAACGTCGATCGTGATCGGCCAGATAGACCGAGCAGACCTCGGTATCCATCGCAAGACAGATGTCGGTAACCAGTATATTCAGCGCTTCGTTCAGACGCGGAGCACTGGCCACCTTTTCGACTATTTCGCGCAGGCGGGTGAGCATAATTTGCGTAGCTTAACCTCTTTTACGTCTGTACGCAGGTGCGCTTTGCGGTTTAGGAGTGCTCTCCTGAAGCGCCATGACAACACTTGCGAATTCTTTCATCACCCTGCGATAGACATCGCGTTTAAATGACACCACCTGTCGAACCGGATACCAGTAACTCACCCAGCGCCAGCCGTCGAACTCAGGTGTACTGCTGGTTTGCATATTGATTTCAGCATCGCTACTGACCAATTGCAGAAGAAACCATTTTTGTTTCTGGCCGATACAAACCGGCTTCGTGTCCCAACGCACCAAACGTTTCGGTAACTTGTAACGCAACCAGTTACGAGTAGAAGCAAGGATCCGTACATCTTTACGACTGAGACCCACTTCTTCAAAGAGTTCCCGGTACATCGCCTGCTCTGCTGTCTCTCCTGCATTGATCCCACCTTGTGGGAATTGCCAGGAGTGCTGACCAAATCGCCGGGCCCACATGACCTGCCCCTGGCGGTTACAAATTACTATCCCTACATTCGGGCGGTAGCCATCGTCATCAATCACCGGACTACCTCAACATAAACCTTATATACAAACGATTGTTTCACACTCCTGAGGGGCGGTAAACCACTCTGTTAAGGGTGCGATATTCTAATAACAATTGAATAACTCACAGTTAAAGGCCGAGTTATAAACAGAAGAAGGGCAAGCAAGGCGATTTTATTCACCTTTTCTGTGGATATAGTTGTGAAGAAGTACGGAATTACTATGGGAAAACCCAGAACAGTCCGAATAAGACATTCGTCACATATCAAAAATACTCTTATACATTCATAAAGTTAAAACCGATCCACGCAGATAAACACACAGAAATGTGATGTGCATCACGCATACGATCTTCACGCTGATGAAAGATCGACCAGCGTTGGTTTTATCCACAGATTATGCCAATAAGTTAGGCACAATTTGTGTGAAAATTCGATTTTCGTCGCACGTCAAGGCTGTAAATTGAAACAGTAGTGGGGGTTTTTCACAGTTATCCCATCTTTCTGTGGATAACATGGTGTAAGATCCTGTTCATTGTCAGTGACCAGAATTGGAAAACCCGCTTCGCTGTTGCGCAACTCTGCGAACGTGAATCTAAAAACCAATATAAATCATAGAATTGAATAAAGCATGTGGAAAAAGATAAACTCTGTCCATACGGTATAAAATCACTGCTCATTTTTTCACCTAAGGGTTAACCCGATGCCAGAACTCCGTCCGTTGCTTTCTCCCCCTGAATCTGAAGCCCAGTTGCTGAGCCAGGCACGGCAGCTTTCGGGCTACGCGTTAGGAGAATTAGCGGCAATGGCGGGAATCATTACGCCGAAGGATCTTAAGCGCGATAAAGGCTGGATTGGCGTCCTGCTGGAAATCTGGCTCGGTGCCAGCGCGGGCAGTAAACCAGAGCAGGATTTTGCGGCGCTGGGCGTGGAGCTGAAAACGATCCCTGTGGACAGTCTTGGCAGACCGCTGGAAACCACCTTTGTGTGTGTGGCGCCGTTAACCGGCAATACCGGCGTCACCTGGGAAACCAGCCATGTACGGCACAAACTCAAACGTGTTCTGTGGATCCCGGTAGAAGGCGAACGCAGCATCCCTCTGGCTGAGCGCCGCGTCGGCTCTCCCCTGCTGTGGAGCCCGAATGAAGAAGAAGACCGGCAATTGCGTCTGGACTGGGAAGAGTTAATGGACATGATTGTGTTAGGTCATGTCGAACGCATCACCGCTCGCCATGGGGAAGTACTGCAACTGCGTCCTAAAGCCGCCAACGCCCGCGCGCTTACCGAGGCCATTGGCGCCAACGGCGAACCCATCCTGACCCTGCCACGCGGCTTTTACCTGAAAAAGAACTTCACCCGCGCATTGCTTGAGCGACATTTCTTGTTCCAGGCGCAATAGGCACCGTCCGGCCTTTCACCCGCCGCGTTACGGGCCTATAATTACCGCTTCTTTTTTTTGGCAGGACTTTGTTCGATGTTATTTGCATGGATAACCGATCCTAACGCCTGGCTTGCGCTCGGTACGCTGACGCTGCTGGAGATCGTTCTTGGGATCGACAATATTATTTTCCTTTCTCTGGTTGTAGCCAAACTCCCGACAGCGCAACGCAATCATGCCCGACGTATTGGGCTGGCGGCGGCGATGATCATGCGTCTGGCACTGCTGGCTTCTATCGCCTGGGTAACGCGGCTGACAAACCCGTTATTCGAGCTGTTTGGCGAGGCGATATCAGCACGCGACCTGATCCTTCTGCTGGGGGGATTGTTCCTGATCTGGAAAGCCAGTAAAGAGATCCACGAATCCATTGAAGGTGAGGAAGAAGGTCTGAAAACTCGCGTATCCTCTTTTCTGGGTGCGATTGTACAGATCATGTTGTTAGACATTATCTTCAGTCTGGATTCCGTGATTACTGCGGTAGGCTTGTCCGATCATCTGTTTATCATGATGGCGGCGGTGGTGATTGCCGTAGGCGTCATGATGTTTGCTGCTCGCCCGATTGGTGAGTTTGTCGATCGCCACCCTTCGGTAAAAATGCTGGCGCTCTCGTTTCTGATTCTGGTCGGTTTTACGCTGATTCTGGAAAGTTTCGACGTCCACGTTCCGAAAGGATATATCTATTTCGCCATGTTCTTCTCTATCGCGGTAGAGACCCTGAACCTGTGGCGTAATAAAAAAAATCCGCTCTGATGAAATCCATCGCTCCCCGCAAGGGGAGCGAATGCCAGCCACACCTACCCCTTCTCACAGTTTAAGATTTTACTGCTTTCACCCTGCACAACTTCGCGTTATTACTAAACTATTGTCAGACGCAGGCCATGTGAGGATAAGCAGATGAAAAAATGGGCAGTTTTGATTTCCGCCGTAGGACTGGCTTTTGCCGTTTCCGGATGCAGCAGCGATTATGTAATGGCGACAAAAGATGGTCGAATGATCCTGACCGATGGAAAACCAGAAATTGACGATGATACCGGTCTGGTGAGCTATCACGACCAGCAGGGCAATGCGATGCAGATTAACCGCGATGATGTGTCTCAAATCATTGAACGCTGATGGTTGAGGTCAGCAGCGCGCTGGCCTTAACAATTTTACTTCCCTTTTTCTCTTCCCTCAGCCATTTTTATAATCCTTATGTCGTGATTATAAAAAGGAAACGGCTATGCAATATCACCGTATACCCCACAGCTCGCTGGAAGTCAGTACACTGGGGCTGGGCACAATGACGTTTGGTGAACAAAACAGCGAAGCCGACGCACATGCACAGCTCGATTATGCCGTAGCACAGGGCATTAATTTGATCGACGTTGCCGAGATGTATCCGGTACCGCCGCGTCCTGAAACCCAGGGTCTCACCGAAACCTACGTAGGTAACTGGCTCGCCAAACACGGCAGCCGCGAAAAGCTGATCGTTGCTTCTAAGGTCAGCGGACCATCACGTAACAACGACAGCGGCATTCGACCGAATCAGGCGCTGGACCGTAAAAATATCCGTGAAGCGCTGCACGACAGCCTGAAAAGACTGAAAACCGATTATCTGGATCTGTATCAGGTTCACTGGCCGCAGCGCCCGACCAACTGTTTTGGTAAGTTAGGCTACAGCTGGACAGACTCCGCGCCGGTCGTTTCCCTTCTCGATACCCTGGACGCGCTGGCCGAGTTTCAGCGCGCCGGGAAAATTCGCTACATCGGCGTTTCTAATGAAACCGCGTTTGGCGTGATGCGCTATCTGCACCTGGCGGACAAACACGATCTGCCACGCATCGCCACCATCCAGAACCCCTACAGCCTGCTGAACCGCAGCTTTGAGGTTGGACTGGCTGAAGTGAGCCAGTATGAAGGCGTTGAGCTGCTGGCTTACTCTTGCCTGGGCTTCGGTACGTTAACCGGGAAATACCTGAACGGCGCGAAACCTGCCGGTGCACGCAATACGTTGTTTAGCCGTTTCACGCGCTACAGCGGCGAGCAGACGCAGAAAGCCGTTGCGGCCTATGTGGATATCGCGAAACGCCATAATCTGGATCCCGCGCAAATGGCGCTGGCATTCGTGCGTCGTCAGCCGTTTGTCGCCAGCACTTTGCTGGGCGCCACGACGATGGAGCAGCTAAAAACCAACGTTGAAAGTCTGCATCTGGAGTTGAGCGAAGAAGTACTGGCAGAGATTGAAGCGGTGCATCAGGTGTATACCTATCCTGCACCGTAACAGTTAGCGCCTGATGGCGCTACGCTTATCAGGCCTACAGACAACTTCCCTGTAGGCCTGATACGGCATCAGCATACAACAGACTAATGGCGGCGCTGCCAAATCCACAGCGCCGCAATCGCCAGCGCAAACAGCGCACCAAATCCAATACCAATCGCAACAGCCGGGATCCCCACCAGCACCGCCAGTGAGTAAATACCGAGCATCAGCAGCATCGCGCTGTTTTCGCCCAGGTTTTGCACTGCAATCGCATTACCTGCGCCGACGCTTTTCTTACCCCGTTCCTGCAGCAACGCATTCAGCGGCACCACAAAGAAGCCACCCGACACGCCGATAAGCATCAGCAATGCGTAGGCCGGAAGCAGCGAATGTTGAAGAGAGAAAATCAGCACCACGACGCCAATCAGGATCCCCGCAGGCATACAGCGCGACACGGTTTCCAGCGTTACCAGCTTCGCTGCCGCACCCGCACCAACCACAATCCCGATTGCTACCATGGCATTGAGGTAGGTCGGCGTGGCGTTATCGGTGATGCCGAGCGCCACCGGAACCCACAGCACCAGCAGAAAACGCAGCGTAACGCCCGCGCCCCAAAAAAGGCTGGTTCCCACCAACGAGAAGCGTGTTTCACCGTTGCGCCACAACGATGAAGCCGCACAGAAGAAACTGCGCGTCATTTTCCCCAGATGCCAGGACTGGCCAGGACGAGCCGCGGCCAGTTTCGGGATATACAGGTTAGCCACCACCGCGCCAGCATAGGCCAGGGCACAGGCAGAAAGCGCGGCAATTACGTGCCAGTCGGCCAGAACGCCGCCGGCGACAGAACCGAGCAAAATCGCGGCAATGGTGGAGGCTTCCATCAGGCCGTTAGCCTTCACCAGTTTGTCGCCGGTAGTCAGTTCACCGAGAATGCCATACTTGGCTGGTGAATACGCCGCCGCGCCGATTCCCACCAGCGTATACCCAAGAAACGGATTAATGCCGAAGCAAATACTCGCCGCGCCCAGCAATTTCAGAGCGTTCGCGAACATCATCACTCTGCCTTTGGCAAAGCTATCCGCCACCTGTCCCACAAAGGGGGCAAAAAGGATGTAAGCGCCCACAAACACCATTTGCAGGATCGGCTGACTCCAGTCCGGATAAAATTGCTCCTTCAGCAACGCCAGCGTAGCAAACAGCAACGCGTTATCGCCAAACGCCGACAGAAACTGTGCGGCGATAACGGACATCATCCCTTTGGACCAGATTGAAGTGTTAGTGTGCACTGACTCACTCATGTTGTTTTTCCGGCTCATCGACCCAGCTTTTCAGCGTAACAAAATCCGGCTTACCGCTGCCGAGTAATGGGAGTTGCTTCAGGTGGCGAATATCACGCGGTACAGCGAGTTCAGGTACGCCGTGCGCCCGCGCATACTGCTGTAGTTTTTCACGCGTAAGTTCGCTATCGGTAGTGAACAGCACCAGCGCCTCACCTTTGCTGGCATCACTCTTGATCGCCGTGGCGTGCATTTTGTCTGCAGATACCGCCAACGCAAGTTGCTCAACCATTTCCAGCGAAACCATCTCTCCGGCAATTTTAGCGAAACGCTTAGCGCGCCCCTGAATCTGTACAAAGCCGTTTTCATCAAAGCGCACGATGTCTCCGGTGTCATACCAGCCGCGCTCAATCTCACCTTGCGCATTCTCTGCCGTCGGCACTTCCAGCACGCCAGGTTTTTCAACGCGCAAATAGCCGCTCATAATATTAGGGCCTTTCAGCTGTAAACGCCCACCGTCCTCAATTCCCGGAACAGCCAACAGTCGAGCATCCATACCAGGCAAGATGCGCCCTACCGTTCCCGATTTTGCCGCCATTGGTACGTTAATCGACACAACCGGCGCACATTCCGTCACGCCATAGCCTTCAAGAACGCGCAGGCCAAATTTCTCCTGCCACAGCTGCTTTGTGCTGTCCTGAAGTTTTTCCGCTCCCGCCACCACATAGCGCAGGCGGTGGAAATCGTACGGATGCGCAAAACGCGCGTAGTTGCCGAGGAACGTTGAGGTACCAAACAACACGGTGCAGTTCCGGTCGTATACCAGCTCTGGCACAATGCGGTAATGCAGCGGGCTGGGATAAAGAAACACTTCTGCGCCAGTCAGTAGCGGCGTGAATAATCCCACCGTCAGGCCAAAGGAGTGGAACAGCGGCAGCGCCGACATAAAACGGTCATCGGCAGTGAAATCGGCAATCGTTTTAATCTGCTCAACGTTCGCCAGAATGCTTTTATGACTGTGGACCACACCTTTCGGATGGCCTTCTGAACCGGAGGTAAAGAGGATCACCGCAGCGTCTTCAGGCTGCTGCTTCACCTGCGCCAGATGAGGTGCCAGCAGATGTGAGAAAATCCATAGCTTATCGCTAAAGGTCACATCAGCTTTTAAGTCTTCCAGATAAACCCAACGCACCTGGGTGAGCTGTTCCGGTAAATGCCAGAGTTTGCCTTTATCGAGAAACTGTCGGGATGTGAAGATTGTTTTAATTTCAGACGCAGTAATGGCGCTGGTTAATCCTTTCAAGCCCGCGGTGTAGTTCATCATGGCCGGAATGCGTCGGCGCGCAATGGCGCCAAAAATGACCGCTGCGCTGATCCCCGCGTTTGGCAGCATCAGGCCGATTTTTTCACCTTCGACACTGTATTTTTCCAGAATACGGGCCACAAAGAGCGTCTTTGTCAGCAGCTTGCGGTAGCTGTCCGGGGTAAAGTTAACATCTTCAATGCAGTTTTTGCCTGCGCCAAAACGGTATTTCGCCGCCAGCAGCGACTCGTATAGCGTTTCACGCGGACGAACCGCCATGCGTGCTTCCATCATAATTTGATGCAGCATCTCTCCGGCGATTTTGCGGCGATCGCGAGCACGCGGTGCTTCCGGCATCGGCAGTTGTGTCGGCGGTAGGATGTGTAAGCGGATGCGCGGGAAGAATCGCTGTTTAACCAAACCTTTCAGGCGGCTAAAGCGGGAAAGCTCCGCGCCTTCAATGCGCACAGGAACGACCGTCGCCCCAGACTTTGCGGCGACAAACCCCGCGCCGTCATAAATTTTCATTAACGAACCGGACGTCGAAATACGTCCTTCCGGGAAAATAACCACCGGACGGCCCTGTTCGACCAGACGAACCAGATGTTTAATCGACATCGGTTTGGTTGGATCTAACGGTACGAAATCAATCAGCGGAGTTAGCCAGCGCATATACCATTGCTGGCTGATAGAGGTGTAAACAGCGAAGACGGGACGAATCGGTAAAAAGAGCGCCAACAGGATGCCGTCTATAAATGAGACATGGTTGGGAGTGATTAGAACGCGTTCTCCCTGTAGCGCGCTGACATCGCCCGTGACGCGAACGCGGAAAAGCACGCGAAACAGATTACGAAAAAAGCCAAATAGCATCTCAACTCCCTGTGCCATTAATTATATAAACATCAATGGTGGGAGAGTATACGAGTTGGGGAATGGACGCGACAGGTAACTGGTAAATACAATCCGAAAAAAAACCTGCGCATCCGCGCAGGTTGGTGCAAGAGACAGGTACGAAGTGCGTACCGAATAATCTCACCAATCAATACCTCTGGGATCTTGATTGTGGTCGTCAGCAGCCAGATACGCCAGTGCGAAAACGCAAAGGAATGAACCCAAATGCAACGAGTTGTGTAAATTATCGGTTACTGTTACAGATAGGCTGAAGGTAAAAAAAAACCTGCGCATCTGCGCAGGCTGGTGTAATTCTAGTGATCAACCCGAAAGTTGATTTCACCTATCAATACCTCTGGGATCTCAACTCTAGCAATCTGCTCAGTTCCCTCACCAGCGAACAATCGCAACAGCACATCGCAAAGTGTAAGCAAAAATTAGCATTTTCTATTTTCTGTCTTACTTCGCTCGTGTGCGCTCACATTTGCGACGTTCTGACAGGCAATCTGCTTGAACAGCCAGCCATTTTCCGTAACACTGACGGAATGTAAGCGTTTACCCACAACAGGTACTATCATGGCGACCATAAAGGATGTAGCCCGACTAGCTGGTGTATCAGTCGCCACCGTTTCTCGAGTGATCAATGATTCCCCTAAAGCCAGCGAAGCATCGCGCCTGGCCGTAACAAGTGCAATGGAATCACTCAGCTACCACCCCAACGCCAATG
Source organism: Citrobacter sp. Cpo221 (assembly GCF_030332345.1). Lineage (NCBI taxonomy): Bacteria > Pseudomonadati > Pseudomonadota > Gammaproteobacteria > Enterobacterales > Enterobacteriaceae > Citrobacter > Citrobacter sp. Cpo221. The sequence continues at coordinate 23,386 of NZ_JAOWIA010000052.1, read as the reverse complement.
CGCGTGCGCTGGCACAACAATCCACAGAGACCATCGGTCTGGTGGTGGGAGATGTGTCCGATCCATTCTTTGGGGCAATGGTTAAAGCTGTCGAGCAGGTGGCCTATAACACCGGTAATTTTTTACTGATTGGTAACGGCTACCATAACGAACAGAAGGAACGACAGGCGATTGAACAGCTCATTCGCCACCGCTGCGCAGCCCTTGTTGTCCACGCAAAAATTATCCCGGATGCTGAGCTGGCATCACTCATGAAGCAAATCCCCGGCATGGTATTGATTAACCGAATTCTGCCGGGATTCGAACAACGATGCGTTGCCCTTGATGACCGTTTCGGCGCCTGGCTCGCGACCCGACACCTCATTCAACAAGGCCATACGCGCATTGGCTATCTGTGCTCCAATCACACGATTTCAGATGCGGAAGATCGTCTGCAAGGCTATTACGACGCGCTGGCAGAGAGCAATATTCCTGTCAGCGATCGCCTGGTAACGTTTGGTGAACCGGATGAAAGCGGCGGTGAACAGGCTATGACCGAGTTACTTGGCCGTGGCAAAAACTTCACTGCGGTAGCCTGCTACAACGACTCAATGGCGGCTGGTGCCATGGGCGTATTGAATGATAACGGCATTGATGTGCCGGGAGAAATCTCGCTGATTGGTTTTGATGATGTGCTGGTTTCCCGCTACGTGCGCCCGCGTTTGACCACGGTGCGCTACCCGATCGTGACGATGGCAACCCAGGCTGCCGAACTGGCGCTCGCGCTGGCGGAGAAGCGTCCCGTGCCTGAAATTACCCACGTTTTTAACCCAACTCTGGTGCGTCGCCATTCCGTTTCGACGCTGACAGAGCCGGGGAATTCATCGTCAAACGATTAACCAGGATAGCGTTATGACTACGATGTTGGACGTTTCACGACACGCAGGCGTCTCAAAAGCGACCGTTTCGCGCGTACTGAATGGCACGGGTCAGGTAAAAGAGAGCACGCGCCAGAAAGTGTTTAAGGCCATGCAGGCACTTGATTATCGGCCTAATTTTTTAGCGCGCTCTTTGGCAAACCGCACCAGCAACAGCATTGGTCTGGTAGTTTCCACATTTGATGGATTCTACTTTGGCCGCCTGCTGCAACAGGCTTCACGCCAGACGGAATCTCACGGCAAGCAGTTGATCGTCACCGACGGCCACGACACACCAGAGCGTGAGCAGGAAGCCGTGCAAATGCTGGCGGACAGGCAGTGCGACGCCATTATTCTCTATACCCGCTATATGAGTGAAAAGGCGATTATGTCGTTGATGAACAGCATTGCTATGCCCTTGCTGGTCATCAACCGTGATGTCAGCCAGGCCCGCGATCGCGCAATTTTCTTTGAACAGGAAGACGCGGCCTATCAGGCGGTCAATTATCTGATCTCCCAGGGCCATAGCGATATTGCTTGTATCACTGTGCCAGGCCATACGCCTACCGGTAAATCACGCCTGATGGGGTATCGTAAAGCGCTGGAAAAAAACGGTATTCCCTGGGATCCCGATAAGGTCAAATACGGCGACTCCACGATGACGCGAGGCTATGAGGCCTGCCGTGAACTGCTGGAGGAAGGGGTGAAATTTAGCGCCCTGTTCGCCTGTAACGATGACATGGCATTAGGCGCATCAAAAGCGTTACATCAGGCCGGGCTGAGGATCCCAACGGACGTCTCACTGTTTGGTTTTGATGATGCGCCCAGCGCCAAATGGCTGGAGCCGGGGCTGTCTACCGTTTATCTACCGATTGATACAATGATAACCACGGCAATCGACCAGGCTATCCGGCTGGCCAACGGCGAGAGCGTCGAGCCAATCCCACCGTTTACCGGCAAACTGGTACTACGTGATTCGGTGACGACGGGGCCGTATTACAAATAACATGCCGGATGGCGGCGCAAGCGCCTTATCCGGCCTACATCCCCGTAGGCCCGATAAGCGCAGCACCATCGGGCATTCCCTCAGATAAGCTCCAGCGCTAACAGCTCATCAATGGTCTGGCGACGGCGAATCAGCCGCGCCACGCCGTTATCGAACAAAACTTCCGGCAGCAGCGGACGGCTATTGTAGTTTGACGACATTGACGCGCCGTACGCCCCGGTATCATGCAGCACCAGATAATCGCCCGGCACCACCGCAGGCAACAGTCGGGTTTCCACATTTCCGCCCTCCTGCTGGGTAAACACATCGCCAGATTCGCACAGCGGCCCGGCTACCACGGTTTCCCGTTGCGGGGTGTGTTCCAGAGAGCGACCATCTCCTGCCAGCGCTGAGATATGGTGATAACTACCGTACATGGCCGGGCGCATTAGATCGTTGAAGCCCGCATCGATCAGCACAAAGTGGCGGCTCCCCATCTCTTTTACGCTACGTACCTGCGCCACTAACACACCGGCTTCCGCGACCAGAAAACGACCCGGCTCTATCTCAAGTGCGACCGGGTGGCCCAGGTGTTTAGCAATCTGTTCACGCGCAGCGTTCCACAATCCAAAGTAGTGATCGGTATCGATCGCCTCTTCCCCTTCGCGATACGGGATTGATAAACCACCGCCCGCGGAGATCGCCTCCAGATCCTGACCAAATTCAACCACCTGGCGCACCATTGCGCCGCACACCTGCTCCAGATGGCCGTAGTCTACGCCGGAGCCGATATGCATATGAATCCCCACCAGCTTCAGCTTATAGCGCTGAATCACCTCCAGCGCCGCGGGAAGATCGCTATACCAGATCCCGTGCTTGCTGTTTTCACCGCCGGTATTGGTTTTCTGGCTGTGCCCATGTCCAAAGCCAGGGTTTACGCGTAGCCACACGCGATGGCCCGGCGAGACCTGGCCCAGTTGTTCCAGCATATCCACCGACCCGGCATTTACCGGAATGCTCAATTCATGCACCCGCGCGAGCGTCGCTTCATCAATCATATCGGCGGTAAAGACTATCTCATCTTTCCCAGGTACAAAGCCTGCCGCCAGCGCACGTTCAATTTCGCCAAGCGAGACGGAATCAACCTTCACGCCCTGCTCGCGCATCAGACGCAAAATATGAATATTCGAACATGCCTTCTGAGCAAAACGCACCACGTCAAACTGACTCAGCTTAGCAATCTGGGCGCGAATAATCTGCGCATCATAGACCCACACCGGGCAGCCGAATTCGGCAGGCAAGCGCAGCAGGTTGTCGGCGGTCAGGTCAGTGTCAGTACTATTGAGTGGGCGTGGCATGGTGTGCTCCGGTATTGGCTTTTTTATGATTACGCCACAGCCCGAAAAGAATAAAAAATATCGTTTTATCGTGAGTCTATGCAAAAATGATATGGATTGATTCATTCGAGGATTGCCCATGCCCGCCGTTAACCTGCGACACATTGAAATTTTTCACGCCATCATGACGGCAGGCAATCTGACAGAAGCCGCGCGCATGCTACATACCTCGCAGCCCACCGTCAGCCGGGAACTGGCCCGATTCGAGAAAGTGCTGGGATTAACGCTGTTTGAACGCACGCGTGGCCGACTGCACCCAACCGTGCAAGGGTTACGTCTGTTTGAAGAGGTGCAACGTTCGTGGTATGGCCTTGATAGAATTGTGAGCGCCGCCGAAAGCCTGCGTGAGTTTCGCCAGGGCGAATTGTCGATTGTTTGCCTGCCGGTATTCTCACAGTCTTTTTTACCGCCGCTGCTGCAGCCATTCCTCGCACGCTATCCACAGGTCAATATTCAGATAGTGCCGCAGGAGTCACCGCTGCTGGAAGAGTGGCTGTCGGCGCAGCGCCACGATCTGGGGTTAACGGAAACGCTGCATACGCCTGCCGGAACGAAACGCACCGAATTGCTGGCGCTGGATGAAGTGTGCGTGCTGCCGCAGGGCCATCCGCTGACTAAGAAAGCGGTGTTAACGCCGCAGGATTTTCAGGGAGAAAACTACATCAGCCTGTCGCGCACCGACAGCTACCGTCAGCTACTGGATACACTGTTTAATGAGCACCAGGTGAAGCGCCGCATGGTGATTGAAACCCATAGCGCTGCTTCAATTTGTGCAATGGTGCGGGCGGGCGTTGGGATCTCGGTGGTAAACCCACTGACCGCGCTGGATTACGCCAGCAGCGGAGTCGTTATCCGCCGCTTCAGTATTTCGGTACCCTTTACAGTCAGCCTGATTCACCCACTTCATCGCCCCGCCTCGGCGCTGGTTGATGCTTTTACGGCACATCTGCAGGCCCATCTACCGAGGCTTATTGACCCACTGGAGGCTATTTTGCATCCGCAGCCGAAAGCATAAACGCCACCGCATCTTGCGCATGGATTGCCGCGGTGTCGAAAACCGGTAGTGGGCTTAGCTCGGTGGGAACCAGCAGACCAATCTCGGTACAGCCAAAGATCACCCCTTGCGCCCCCTGTTTCGCCAGTTGGTCGATGACGCCCAGGTAATAATCGCGGGAAGCCTCGCTGAATTCACCGAGACACAGCTCGTCGAAAATAATCTGGTTTATTTTCTGACGATCATCAGCTTCAGGGATCAGCGTGCTAATGCCAAATTCAGTCTGTAAACGCCCGCGGTAAAAATCCTGCTCCATGGTGTAACGCGTACCCAGTAGCGCCACGTTGCTCATTTGCTGCTTTTGTATCGCCCGCCCCGTCGCGTCGGCAATATGCAGAAACGGCACATCACAGGCGCTTTCAATCGCCTCAGCAACTTTGTGCATGGTGTTGGTACACAGCACAATTCCTTGCGCCCCGGCTTGCTGTAGCCCTGTGGCGGCCTGCGCGAGGATCTCACCGGCTCGCTGCCAGTCACCGCTTGACTGACAGGCTTCAATCTCGTGAAAATCCACGCTGTGCAACAGAATCTGTGCCGAATGCAGTCCACCCAGACGCTGTTTTACCCCTTCATTAATGAGTCGATAATAAGGAATGGTAGATTCCCAGCTCATACCGCCTAACAGACCGATCGTTTTCATCATTTCCCCTGACTCGTTGTTGTCTCTCCAGTGAACCAAAGATGTGATCAACTTTCCACATCTGTTGGCGTGCATTTCTTTTTTTAATTTTCTGATATAGCTTTAATGAAACATTGTTTTAATTAATTACAGGAAGGCCGGATGTTTATTTTTCATAAAGAGACCACGCTTGACGATCTGGGCAATGGCGTTACCCGGCGCATTCTTGCTCACGGCGGTAACATGATGGCGGTTGAGGTGAACTTCGAGCAAGGCGCAATCGGCCCGATGCACAATCATCCGCACGAGCAGTTGACTTACGTGTTGTCCGGTGAGTTTGAATTTACCATTGGCGAAGAGAAACATATCGTTAGGGCGGGCGATACCCTGTATAAACAGCCCAACATTATGCATGGCTGCGTCTGCTTAAAACCGGGAACGCTGCTGGATACCTTTACCCCAATTCGCGAAGATTTTCTGCACGGGTAAGGCGCTAATAAAAAAAACCGGGTCGCGTTGACGCTTTCCCGGCCTATAAGAGACTCCACTCGCAGGCCGGATAAGGCTGAACCGCCATCCGGCATGCTTGTCTGACTTACACCCCAATATCTCTTAACTTCTCGCCAGCCATCAGCTTACGTTCGATATGCTCCAGCGTGACGTTTTTGGTTTCTGGAATCAGCCAGAACGTAATACCAATAAACACGACATTCAGCGCAGTATAGAGCCAGAACGTACCGGCGGCACCAATGCTGTCGAGCAGCGTCAGGAACGTTGCGCCAATGATCATGTTCGACACCCAGTTGGTGGTGGTGGAGCAGGTAATACCAAAATCACGGCATTTCAGTGGCTGAATTTCCGAACACAGGATCCACACCACCGGCGCGGCGCTCATCGCATAGCCTGCAATACACATCATCGTCATACCAACTGACAGCCAGGATAGTCCACTGGAAGCCGTGCCATTATCAAACTGCATCAGACAATAACCAAGCACCAGCGTCCCGATGGCCATTACGCTGAAACCAATTTTCAGCGCCGGTTTACGTCCTGCTTTGTCGACCGTGAAGACGGCAATAAAGGTGGCGAACATAAACGTTAAGCCAACCACCAGCGTGGCAATCATCTGCTGCTCTGTGGTGGTAAAACCCGCCATTTTAAAAATGCGCGGCGCGTAATACATGATGATGTTCATCCCGGTGAACTGCTGCATCGCCTGCAGTAACATTCCGAGGAAAACCGCGCGACGCACGTTACGGTTAATTTTAAACAGCGCCCAACCACCCTGCTTCAGCTTCAGGCTTTCACGGATTTCGTTCAGCTCATCGCGGGCTTTTTCTGACGTATCGCGCAACATGCGCAGTACTTCTTCAGCTTCGATGTGGCGACCTTTCTCAGCCAGCCAGCGCGGGCTATTGGGCAAGAAAACAACCAGAATAATCAGCAATACAGCCGGAAGCGCCAGCACGCCAAGCATAGCGCGCCAGTTACCGCTGTAGCTGAACGCGGTATCGGACAAAAAGGCCAGAACGATACCCAGCGTCACCATCAGCTGATACATACTGATCATCTTGCCACGCACGTTTTCGCTGGCCATTTCGGAGAGATAGAGCGGTGCGGTGTAAGACGCGATCCCCACCGCTACGCCCAGCACCACGCGGGCAAAAATGAGCATTTCTACGCTGGAGGCAAACGCCGAGCCCAGAGATCCGACGACGAAAAGGATCGCGCCCGCCATCAGGCTGTATTTGCGCCCCAGGCGGAATGACAACCAACCGTTAAACAGCGCACCAATTGCCGCACCCAGCATCATGCTGCTTACCACCCACTCCTGCAGGCGGCTGGTCAACACAAAGTGATCGGTGATAAAAGGCAACGCGCCAGCAATCACGCCAATATCCAGGCCGAATAACAACCCTGCGACAGCCGCAGAGATAGAAACAAACATATTCATACGTCGCGTATCGCGCACTGGGCGCGGCGCTAAAGCAGCATCATTATTTATTGAGACCATTTTTTCCTGCCAGATACAGAGTAACCATGCCATTGAAAGTAAGGGATCCCTTGCAGGAAGCGTCAGGCGGGAAACGGCAAAAACATGGATGAAATAGCTACACCACATCGTTATGTGATGGATATTCCAATTTTAAAATTTACCGACAATCACTCAATTAAATTTAATTCATTGATATTAAAGAGTATTAAAAATCAATAATTCATATATATGGAAATAAATATGGAATAATTTATAACCACAATATGGATTTTATTAATCCGAATATAAAAAAACCCTGCCAGAGGGCAGGGTTTAACGGTTCTGGAAAGTGAATTAACGTGCCAGCCAGCCGCCATCTACTGCAACGGTATAGCCGTTGATATAGTCAGATGCGCTGGACGCCAGGAACACGACAGGCCCCATAAGATCGCTCGGCAGACCCCAACGACCCGCCGGAATACGATCGAGGATTTCTGCGCTACGTTGCTCATCAGCACGCAGCTGTTGAGTGTTATTCGTCGCCATGTAACCCGGTGCAATCGCGTTGACGTTGATGTTATGTTTTGCCCACTCGTTCGCCATCAGACGGGTAACGCCCATTACGCCGCTTTTAGACGCGGTGTAAGACGGCACGCGGATCCCGCCCTGGAAGGAAAGCATAGAGGCGATGTTGATAATTTTGCCGCCGTTACCCTGAGCGATAAAGTGCTTCGCCGCGGCCTGAGACATAAAGAACACGCTCTTAATGTTCAGGTTCATCACGTCATCCCAGTCTTTTTCGCTGAAGTCGATCGCATCGTCACGACGGATAAGACCCGCGTTGTTGACCAGAATATCGATATGGCCGAATTCTGCCACTGCGCGCTCCAGCAGCGCCGGAATACCATCGATTTGACGCAGATCGGCGGTCAGGCTTAAAAAACGGCGGCCCAGTGCGGTCACGCGTTCGATGGTTTCTGTCGGTTCAACAATATTGATACCGACGATATCGCAGCCCGCTTCAGCCAGGCCCAGCGCCATACCCTGACCCAAACCTGTGTCACAACCGGTCACAACGGCGACTTTACCTTCAAGAGAGAATGCATTCAAAATCATTGTAAATCCTTAATTTTTTATAATGCCCGCCGCAGCAGGCACGGCTGTCGCCCGCAACTAGCGCAGATCTTTTACTTCAACATGGTCCATATCATCAAAGACCTGGTTTTCGCCGACCATGCCCCAAATGAACGTATAAGCTTTTGTGCCGACACCGGAGTGAATAGACCAGCTTGGAGAAATCACCGCCTGTTCGTTGTGCATCACAATATGACGCGTTTCCTGAGGCTGACCCATCATGTGGAAGACGCAGGTATCTTCTTCCATATTGAAGTAGAAATAGACTTCCATACGACGTTCATGGGTATGACACGGCATGGTGTTCCACAGGTTACCCGGTGCCAGTTCAGTCAGACCCATGCTCAACTGGCAGGTTTCCAGAACATCCGGCACAAAGTATTTGTTGATGGTGCGACGATTGCTGGTAAGGTTATCGCCCAATGTCACTGGCGCAACGTCTGCAGGCGTGACTTTCTTAGTTGGGTAAGTCGAGTGTGCCGGTGCGCAGTTGTAGTAGAATTTCGCCGGTTTCGCCGCATCAATACTGGCGAATACCACTTCTTTTGCCCCTTTTCCGACGTACAGCGCGTCGCGATGACCAATTTCATAGCACTGGCCGTCAACGGTAATCGTGCCCGGGCCGCCGATATTGATCACACCCAGCTCACGACGTTCGAGGAAATAGGTTACGCCCAGCTGTTTGCCGACTTCGCCACCCACAGAGACGGTTTTGGTCACTGGCATAATGCCGCCAACAATGATGCGGTCGATGTGGCTGTAGACCATGGTGTATTCATCTGCGACAAACACTTCTTCGACCAAAAACTCATTACGCAGCCCCTGAGTGTCCAGGGTTTTCGCATGCGCACTATGGATACTTTGTCTTACGTCCACATTTACCTCCAGTGATAAATTGACCGTGAATGCTTAAACGAATAGCAAAACGCTGTTCCGTTTTATCTTATGCGCTCATGATATCCCTCCCTGAATGTGTTTTCAATTATAACTAAAACGTTGTTTCACTTTTTCCGCATCTTATTATCAAAAGTGTAAGTGCGATCACGCTAGCGCATATAAATCGCAAAAATGGTTTCAAGAAAATCATTTAAAACAATTAGATAGATAAAAACATAAAAGAACAGGTCATTAGTGGCAGGGATAAGATATTGAAAATACAGCCAGGCTCATACGTCGTTCACACACCTTTTCTAACAAAGTGCGCTATCAATCACATGAAATGAAACAACGTTTTGATATGTTGGTAGGGTTTAGAGTGTATGTTTCTGTAACTGGCCTTGCCCTCCTGTTGGAGGGCTTTTTTATAGATGCAGGAGAAAATCATCAGAAAAGGCGTTTAAGCAGAGAAATCGAAGGGAAATTAGTCTCGTTCGATAGCGAGCGCCACGCCCTGACCGCCACCAATACACAGCGTTGCCAGTCCTTTGTGCGCCCGACGCTTCACCATTTCATGTACCAGTGAAACCAGAATTCGGCAGCCAGATGCGCCAATCGGATGGCCGAGAGCAATGGCTCCGCCGTTCACATTTACCCGCCGTTCATCCCACTCCAGCATTTTCCCTACGGATAATGCCTGCGCGGCGAAGGCTTCATTAGCTTCGATAAGATCAACATCAGCCAGTTGCCAGCCCACACGCTCAAGGCAGCGGCGCGTTGCATACACTGGCGCAATCCCCATGAGCGCGGGATCGACCCCGACGCTGGCAAAGGCGCGAATACGGGCCAACACAGGTAAGTTCAGTTCCTGCGCCTTGGCCTCACTCATCATCATCACCGCAGCGGCGCCATCGTTGATGGATGACGCGTTACCCGCCGTTACCGAACCGAGTCTGTCAAAGGTAGGATCCAGACGCGCCAGCCCCTCGGCGCTGGCATCGGTACGCGGTTGTTCGTCGGTGTCCACCACGAACGATTGCCCGTTACGCAGCGTTACCACCGGCACGATTTCATCTTTAAAACGTCCGGCATCAATTGCCATCCGCGCTTTGTGCTGCGAGTGCAGCGCGTAGGCATCCTGCAATTCTCGGCTGATTCCGTATTCTCGCGCCAGGTTTTCCGCGGTAACGCCCATGTGATAATCGTTGAAGGCATCCCACAGACCGTCATGTACCAGGCTGTCGACCAGTTGGCTGTTCCCTAGCTGTGCGCCAGTGCGGCTATCGGTAAGGACATGCGGTGCACGGCTCATATTCTCTTGTCCGCCCGCAATCACAATGTCGGCTTCGCCACACTGGATAGCCTGGGTCGCCAGATGCAGCGCTTTCAGACCCGAGCCACAGACATCGTTAATGGTGATGGCGGAAACGGTATTGGGTAGCCCACCATTGATGGCAGACTGACGTGCAGGGTTCTGCCCGGCACCTGCGGTAAGCACCTGTCCGAGGATCACTTCATCCACAGCGTGAACGTCCACGCCCGTGCGTTCCAGTAACGCCTTGACCACCATGCTGCCTAACTCAACGGCAGAGTGGCGCGCCAGCGTCCCCTGGAAGCAGCCAATCGGTGTCCTTAATGCCCCGACGATCACAACCTCTTTCATCACTACCTCAGCGCAAAATAACACCGCAATAGTAGATGATTGTTAAAAATAGTTATCAAGGTTGTTTAAAAACGGTGATTTTTATCACAAAGGAAATTCGTATCACTTATTGGTCATCTGAACGCCACTCTGCTGCAAATGGTCACGCAACCAGCTTCCTGCCACACCAGGCGGTGATTTCTTATTCCACAACAGATCGATAGAGATAGCCTTTGGCCAGCCGGGCAGTTGTAATTGAACCAGTGGTTTTTCTGCCGCAAACTCCTCCACCAACGCACAAGGGAGCGCGCACCAGCCAAATCCCTGAACAGCCATACTCAGCAATAACAGATAGTTAGGAGCAGACCAGACGGGACCGCGCGCCACGTTGGTGCCGCTTTCCAGATAGGTATTCAGACGCAGCTCGCGCCAGGTGTGGAGTTGCTCCCACTGCAGTTTTTCTTGAGCCGCGAGCGGATGCGACGCTGCAACGTATAATCCCATCCAGGTTTGCATCGGCAGACGCGTAACGCCCATGTCGGTCGGGTAATCCTCCCGCGCTTCGATCAACCCCACCTGTGCGCGTCCTTTTTGCAGCAGATCGATCACGTCTTCATCTTCGCCAATCAGGCATTCAAACTCGGTATGGGGAAACTTGCGATCAAACTGCACCATCAACTCTTCCAGCACATCCGGATGCAGCGTGTCAGACAGCACAAAGGTCAGACGCGCCTCAGTTTCACCCGACAGCGAGATCGCCGCCTCATCGAGACGTTCGCTGGCCGTCAGAATAGCCTGCACATAGCCCAACACCCGCTTACCTTCTTCGGTCAGCGTTGGCTGGCGGGATGAGCGGTCAAACAGTGCAAAACCAAGATCGGCTTCCAGATGCGCAATGGCTGTACTGATAGTGGACTGGCTTTTACGCAGCCGCCGGGCCGCCGCAGAAAATGAACCGCAGGAAACGGTCTCCACAAATGCCGTTAATGCTTCAGGAGAATAACGCATGAGCTATCTACTTTATCGATGGATACTATCTTTTAGATATCACATAAAACGATAAAATTGCCACCATTCCGTTATCCGGGCATCAAAGAAGGTTTTAGGTTATGCAACACGATACTGTCCAACGCCGCTCGTTAGTGGAGCGTATTTTTCATGCCGTCTGCTTTGAAGGCATTGCCACCGCTGTTCTCGCACCAACCACCGCATGGTTGATGCAGCGCTCGGTGCTGGAAATGGGCGGACTGACCATTCTTCTCGCCACCACAGCGATGATCTGGAATATCATTTATAACGCCCTGTTTGACCGTTTGTGGCCGTCACACCAGGTAAAACGTACGGCGAAAGTGCGAGCATTTCACGCCTTAGGTTTTGAGAGCGGTTTTATTGTGATCGGGGTGAGCATCGTGGCGTATGTGCTAAACGTCAGCCTGGTTCAGGCATTCACGCTGGAAATAGGTTTCTTCCTGTTCTTCCTGCCGTACACCATGTTCTATAACTGGGCTTATGACACGTTACGCGAGCGCGTTATGAAGCGCCGCCAGCAGCGCGTTACTGCCTGATAATTAAAATAATAGTCGGAATCTTCTCGGTTCCGGCTATTGTCCCATTCACTCGCCCGCTTGTTCACATCTCCCCCAGCCCCTGCCATTTGTGGTAAATTGCGCTTCTTTTTGTTTATTTTATAGTTGATACGTTCAAATAATGTCGAAATTTTGGTCAAAAGAAGAGACTCTCTGGAGCTTCGCACTATATGGGACTGCCGTCGGCGCAGGAACCCTCTTCCTCCCCATACAGCTGGGTTCTGCAGGCGCGGTGGTACTGTTTATCACCGCTCTCGTCGCCTGGCCTTTAACCTACTGGCCGCACAAGGCGCTATGCCAGTTTATCCTGTCCTCAAAAACGTCGGCTGGTGAAGGGATCACTGGCGCGGTTACGCACTACTACGGCAAGAAGATTGGCAGCCTGATCACCACCCTCTATTTTATTGCCTTCTTTGTGGTGGTGCTGATTTACGCCGTAGCGATAACCAATTCACTCACTGAACAGCTGGCAAAACATATCACTATCGATCTGCGGATCCGCATGCTGGTCAGCTTTGGCGTGGTGCTGGTGCTGAACCTGATTTTTCTGATGGGCCGACAAGCCACTATTCGGGTCATGGGCTTTTTGGTGTTCCCGCTCATCGCGTACTTTTTGTTCCTTTCGCTCTACCTGACCGGAAGCTGGCAGCCAACGCTACTCACCGGCCAGATGTCTTTCGATCAGCACACGCTTCATCAGGTTTGGATATCTATTCCCGTGATGGTTTTCGCTTTTAGCCATACGCCAATTATCTCTACGTTCGCCATCGACAGACGAGAGAAATACGGCGAGCAGGCCATGGGTAAATGCAAAAAAATCATGAAGGTAGCCTACGTCATCATCTGCCTGAGCGTACTGTTTTTCGTCTTCAGCTGTTTGCTTTCGATTCCGACAAACTATATCGAAGACGCGAAAAATGAAGGCGTGACGATTCTTTCCGCGCTGTCGATGATGCCAAACGCGCCGGCATGGCTGTCGATTTCCGGGATCATCGTTGCCGTCGTAGCGATGTCAAAATCGTTCCTCGGCACCTACTTTGGCGTGATTGAAGGGGCAACGGAGGTAGTAAAAACGTCGTTGCATCAGGTGGGTGTGAAGAAAAGCCGGGCCTTTAACCGCGCTCTGTCCATCATGCTGGTCTCGGCTATCACGTTTATCATTTGCTGCATTAATCCTAATGCCATTTCAATGATTTACGCGATAAGCGGCCCGCTGATTGCCATGATTCTGTTTATCATGCCGACATTGTCTACCTATCTGATCCCGGCGCTGAAGCCGTACCGTTCAGTGGGTAATCTGATCACTCTGATTGTCGGTCTGCTGTGCGTATCTGTGATGTTTTTTGGCTAGAACGTGTTGTTTAACGGCTCATTCCAGTAAGCGGATGAGCCGTTAAACTGACTTATTTGATGTACGAATCCAGTACTTTCAGGATCACATCCAAATCTTCTTCGCGCTTAATTTCATCGCCCTGATGCACAATGTGCTCGGTCAGATGACCTTTAATCACTTCGCGCATTAATCCATTTACCGCCCCGCGGATTGCCGCTATTTGCTGCAATACCGCCGCGCATTCATGCGGTTCATCCAGCATGGTTTTCAACGCCGCTACCTGCCCCTGAATCTTGCTGGTTCGGGCTTTCAGCTTTTGTTTGTCGCGGATCGTATGTGACATAACTTTACCTTTTTAACGTCTGGCTGTAGGGACAATACCATCGACATTCTACTGGGGGGTAGTATTTGATACTGGGGGGGAGTAGAATCAGACGAAACTAAACAACTAAGAATCATTCTCATGGGTGAGTTTTCTACGCTTCTTCAGCAAGGCAACGCCTGGTTTTTCATTCCCAGCGCGATTCTACTGGGTGTGTTACACGGCCTGGAGCCGGGGCATTCCAAGACGATGATGGCGGCCTTTATTATTGCCATTAAGGGGACCATCAAACAGGCGGTGATGCTGGGGCTGGCAGCAACGCTGTCGCATACCGCCGTAGTTTGGTTGATTGCGCTCGGTGGCATGTATATCAGCAAAGCGTTTACCGCCCAGGCCGTTGAGCCCTGGCTGCAATTTATCTCGGCGATAATTATTCTCGGGACCGCATTCTGGATGTTCTGGCGAACCTGGCAGGGAGAGCAGAACTGGCTGGCCCAGACGCATCACGACCACGATCACGGGCATCACCACCACCATGATCATGACGACCATCATCATGACCACGATGACGATCATCACCATCACCATCACGAACACGAACACGAACACGAGCATAATCACGACCATGCCGCACTGGCAGGACTCACCGAAGGCTCGAAAGAGTATCAGGATGCCCACGAACGGGCGCATGCCACCGATATTCAGCGCCGCTTTGCGGGCAAAGAGGTCACCAACGGCCAAATATTATTGTTCGGTCTGACCGGCGGGCTTATCCCGTGTCCAGCCGCCATTACGGTGCTGCTGATTTGCATCCAGCTCAAAGCCTTCACGCTGGGTGCCACCATGGTGCTGTGCTTTAGCCTCGGGCTGGCACTGACGCTGGTAACGGTGGGCGTGGGAGCGGCAATCAGCGTGCAGCAGGCGGCCAAACGCTGGAGCGGATTTAACACGATGGCACGCAAAGCCCCCTATTTTTCCAGTGTGCTCATTGCGATGGTCGGTTTATATATGGGGATTCACGGCTATATGGGGATCGTCGGTTAACACTAAGAGAGCGCAGCAGCGATTGCCGCTGCGCGTAAAACCAGGCTAGCTTTCGACATTGCCCCACACCAGTTGCCCTTTATGGAAGGTCGCGGTGCGTGGAGAAATTCGCGCGACCGCTTCCGCCGAACAGGAGGCATCCACCAGCACAAAGCTGGCTTCATCCTGCGCTTTCGGCCAAACGCGCTCACCTTTTTCGTTAAGCGGCAACACATCGCCGGTGGCGAGGAACAACGCCCGCGACAGGTTGAGTTCGTTGGGGCGAATATAGAGCTGCGCGTACAGATTTGCCTTTTCCAGCATGTCGCCCAGCCCGTACGGCGACCAGTGATCAATTACGCTGTCGGTTCCGGTAATCACTTCCACGCCTTTATCGCGCAGCTGCTTGAGCGGCATGTGCAAGGTACCGATCGGCACCGTCGAGGCAATGGTAATCTGCTGCGTCGCCATGCGGCCCGCCAACGTGTCTACCTGCTGTTCGTTCAACGTTGCCAGTGCAAACGCGTGGCTGATGGTCAGTTTGCCCTTTAACTGCGGCGTTTTCTCCACCGTTTCCACCATGTAATTCACCGCCGCCACGCCTGCCGGACTGGTTTCATGCAGATGGATATCTACGCCTTTATCGTAATCCAGCGCAATCTGGAACATGGTGTCGAGGGATTTTTCCATCGCCCCATCCACGCTGGTTGGGTCCAGACCGCCGACGTAATGCGCTCCCGCCTGCATCGCTTCGCGCATCAGCGGTTCAGATTTTGATAACAGCAGGCCATGCTGCGGAAATGCCACGATTTCACAGGCAAAACCCGGCTGACGACGCGCCAGTACCGCCTGCAGGTTTTCGAGATTTTTCAGCCCGGAAACCGGTTCTATGTTGCAGTGGCTGCGGGCGATCGAGGTGCCTTTTGATTGCAGCAGATCGATCAGCTTTTCTGCGCGCTCCTGCGTATAAGGCTGGAGTTCAGGCAGCAGCTTTTGTTCCAGGCGGATCATATCCTGAATAGTGGTGCCAGCCGGGCGGTTCAGCGAACGCCAGGGACCGCCGTAAAAGGTTTTATCCAGATGGATGTGCATGTCGCGCATGGCGGGCAGCATCAGCTTTCCACCCGCATCGTAGTGCGGCAGCGTCGCATCCGGATGCTGCTTATTCTCGCGCAGCGCAACGATTTTTCCGTCCTGGATTTCAACGGTTTGCAGCGCGGTACGGGTATGCACCACCACTGAGTTTTCGTAATCAAAGCCCGCTTCCAGCAGGACGTTATCCAGGTAATAGTGTTTATCGTTAATCGTCATTGTGCTCTTCGACCCGCAGGTGTTCCCGACAGGATTAGCAGCATACGCGACCGGAGCGACCGCGCCAAACAGCGCGGCAGCGGTCACCATTTTTCCGCTCTGGCTTAAAAATTCACGGCGGCTGTTACTTTCCTTCATTCACGTCTCCTCTCAGGAATGGACAATATGGGTGCCCGTTTCGCCGCGCAGTGCGGCGGGCAGGCATTCCGGCGTGGTGATGATCACTCGTTTACCGCCACGCTCCAGAAACGTCAGGCTGGCAACGATCTTGGGTAACATGCTGCCAGGCGGGAAATGTCCCTCGTGCATGTACCGGGTCATCGTTGCGACATCCACCGTATCCAGCGCCTGCTGGTTGGGTTTGCCAAAATGGATACAAACCTGCTCGACGCCGGTGGTGATCACCAGAATGTCGGCGCGGATCTCCTGTGCCAACAGCGCCGTGGAGAGATCTTTATCAATCACCGCGTCCACGCTCTGGTAATCCCCTTGATCGCTACGCACCACCGGGATCCCACCGCCGCCCGCGCCAATCACCACAAAGCCTTGCTGGGTCAGCGTTTTGATCGCCTCCGCCTCGACAATGCGCTTCGGTTGTGGAGAGGCGACTACCCGACGGTAGCCACGCCCCGAATCCTCAACAAAGCGCCAGCCCGGATTGACCCGCTGCAGTTCATCACGCTGCGCTTCGCTAAAGAACGCCCCGATGGGCTTGGTCGGATTAGCGAAGCCCGGATCGTTTTTGTCGACCTCCACTTGCGTTACTACCGTAACTGCCTTCTGCTCACCGCGCCGCGCCAGGCGGTTATTCAGCGCCTGTTGGATCAGATAACCGATACCGCCCTGCGTATCGGCAACGCAGTTTGCCAGCGGGGTAAGCGGCAGCCCTTCACGCTCGTGCGCGATTTCCGCACGCCGCAGATCCAGCCCTACCTGTGGCCCGTTACCGTGCGTCAGCACAATGTTGTAGTCCGATGCCAGCATCTCCAGCACCGTATCCGCTACCGCTTTCACCGCTTCAGCCTGGTGTTCAATCGACTGGCTGGCGTTATCTTTGATAATGCTGTTGCCGCCAATGGCAACGACCACAAGTTCTTTCATAGTATTATCTTCCGCTTGCAGGCAATTCAGGTCGTTTTCGTCGGTTCCTGCTCAGGCGCAGTCACCGCTTCACGGCTATCCAGAACATGCTTAAGGACAAACATTCCGCTCATCATGAGGTAGGCCACAACAAACATCATCGAGCTGCCTTCCGCAAAGCCAACCGCCGGGGAGTGAATCACGCCAAACAGCGATAGCAGCGCGCCAAAGGCTGCGGCAATCGCCCCTCGCAGCGGCTTATTCATAATGGCGAAGATAGCGACGCAGCCCCACAGCATGCTGGCCAGCGGCGCGCCGCTTCCCAGATGCACCAGTCCGTCGTAATAGACACCTTTGCTGTGCAGCAAGTCGCTACCCAGTTTCCCCGCGGATGTTCCGGCAGCGCCCATCACGCTGTTGACGATGGTCAATGCCCAGTTGGCAATCCACGGGAAAAGACAGATGAAGATGACGGGAACCTCGACTTTGGGCGTTTCTCGCACCACCTGGTTGGCGGTCACCACGCCGATAAACACCAGAATCGGCACTATCGCGGTCATCGGAATAATGGCGAGCATAAACGCCCCCAGCCCAAACAGCGGCACCAGGAACATGGTGATGCCTGAAGCGAGGGTATAGCCGATGCTGGCACCCATCGCTTTCCAGCCCGCATGCCCAACATATACGGTCACCGGGAACGGGTTACCCAGCATGCAGCCGAGCATGGAAGCAAAGCCGTTCGCCATCATGACCTTACGGGTGTTGTACTCATCGCCCGCCGCGTGCGCACTTTCAATGTTCTCGAGGTCAAAAATGTAGTTCGCCAGACCCAGAGGAACCGCAGAAGCCAGATACGGCAGCGCGTGCGGCAAACCTTGCAGGAAGCTGTCGACATGAATTTCCGGTGGGTTGAAGCCAAAGGAAGACATCGACGCTTTAATGGCTTCCGGGCTTTGCAAACCGGAGATCCACGCCAGGGCCGTACCGGCAATCAGCAGCAGCAAACCGGTAGGAATACGAGCAAAAATCGGCTTCTTACCGAACCAGTTAATGAAGATCAGCAACAGGACGATGAAAGAGACGGTCGGCGCTTCGAATGCCTGCAGCATCGGGTTCATCGCCAGCAGCAACAGCCCCAGGCCGGACAGACAAGAAAGCAGTACCGTACGTGGGATCATCTTGCGGATGGTCTCGCCCAGGAAGGAGCCACCCACCAGGATCAACGCTTCGACAAAGCACCACACCAGGGCTATCTGGATAGCGAAGTTGGCATCTTTGGTTTGCTGATAAACCGGCATCAGCACCAGGAAGGTCACGGTGAAGATTGACGGTGCACTTGGTCCGGACGGCAGCGCCGTTACGTCGTTACGCCCGGTGTGCTTTGCCATCTGCAGGCCAAACCAGGCGTAGCAGACGCTGGCCACCAGCACCGCCAGACCAAAGGCAGGCGCAATGCGACCATAGACAATTTCGGTAGGGATCCCGACGACAAAAATGAGTAGTCCCATCATTGTCAGCAGGTTAGTCAGGTTGTTGGTCATCAGCCCAAAGTAAGCCGCCCAGTCACCACGTTTCCATTCTAGTTTTATGCTGTTCATGGAATATCCTTAACAGGTTAAGCATCGTTTGCGATCGCGGAGATCGCCCAGCCCTGCAGGTAAGCAACGTTTTTCGCTTCGCTACTGTGGGGCTAACCGCGTTAGCCCCGGTTATTGTTATTGGCAGTAGCGGTCGCGCCAGTTGAGGATCGCCTTTTCAAAACAGGCGAACGGCGGGTGAACTATTCCGGCGCCGATCATGCCGATCCCCGCGTCTTTGTGCGCAATAGCGGTGTTGATCACCGGCAGAATGCCAGTGCTGCCTACGCGCGTAATATCGATAGCGGTCGGTACGCCCATAAAACCAAGCAGCGGAATGGTGACGTTGGGGTTTTCGCCGAGAGTGATTTCACGCATCTGGCGCGAGAAATCAACGGCCTCTTCGACCGTACCGCCCACCAGCGCTACGATGGCCGGTGCCGTCGCCATAGCGAAACCGCCAATGCCGTAGGTTTCGGTGATCGCGCTATCGCCGATATCACGTCCGGAATCTTCCGGCTTATAGCCCGCAAACATCGGCCCAATCACCTGCTGCGCCGGACCGGTAAACCACTGGCCCGGTAAACCGCTAATGCGCAGACCGAACTCAACGCCGTTGCGCGCCATCGTCGTCACCACGGTGCTGTATTCAATACCGTGCGCAGCGTCCATTGCGGCTTTACACATCGCCATCCAGGTCGGTCCGGAGAAGTAATCACTACTAAGGACGAACTCGAACACCTCACGTTGCTGCTCAACCGGATAACCGGTCTGAATAATCCACGGCGTCAGCGCCTGAATCAGCAGCGCCGTCCCGGCGTTGTTGCGGTTATGGCACTCATCACCCATGTGCAGCGCCTGCGCCAGCATCAGACGCAGATCGATTTCGCCCGCCAGCTTCATAGCGTCGCGCAGCATCGGTCCCAGCACATCGCGCATCCAGTGCAAACGATCGATAACGCTCTGATCGTTCGCGCCCATGCGCAGGATCTTCGCCATCTGCTCGCTCATATTGGTATATGCGCGGTTGCCATAGGTTTTGTTCTCGACGATGTGCATAAACATCGATGCCGATGTCACGCCCGCCATCGAGCCGACACAGTCATGCTCGTGGCACGGAGAGAAGATGATTTCACCCGAGGCGGCCAGTTCCGCGGCTTCATCCAGATCTTTCGCCAGCCCTTCAAAGACCAGCACCCCGGTTACCGCCCCCTTCATTGCGCCGCACATTTTTTCCCAGCGGATTGGCGGCCCGGCGTGCAGGATGGTGTTACGGGTCATGCCCGGCACGACGTTGATCGCCTGGTCATAGCCAATCAGCACCGGATGCGACTGGATAATACGTTCCAGCGCCTGCTGGTTAGCGGCCGCGATTTTGTCTGCCAGCGGCGAATCGGCAATGTCGTCCAGCGCGGCCACGACCTGCATGTTGCCCTGCCCCGGCGGCGTCCAGTCGAGCTGGGTCACCGGTATGTTCTGCTTTTTCAGGTCATCGCTGAACATTGCGATGCCAACGTTAATCACGTTCAGCGGCTGGTTAAACAGTGTCTGGCTCATCAGGCTTCCTCCCCTTTACAGATAAATTCACGCGCCAGCAATCCGGTGTTGGTGCTACTGCTCGCCCAGATAACCCCGGCGTCGGTCAGCATCTGACACTGTTTTTCCAGCGACGGCGTATCAAGATCGGTTCCCAGCACATAGCCGAGGATCTCAAGCGGACGACCGTCTGCGGCGGCGATCGCTTTGGCTTCAACGATCGCATCGAGCATCACGCCAACCGGATCTTCATGTGATCCAAATCCAAGGACGAAGTCCATCACGATCACGCCAACTTCAGGATCGCGCGCTTCCTGCAACAGACGACTAATGCGGTTGGTGGGATCGATCATCGGGTGCGGTTTGCCATTGGTAAAATCGTCATCACCGAAATCCAGGAAGGTATGCGCCACGCTGCGGTTGAGATCTTTCAGGCGGAACGCCGGATCCGGATGAATGTTGCTGTAAACTTCGGCATGTTTTTCCATGGCAGCAAACATCGCCTCATCGCACAACGTGCCGCCACAGAACAAGCCACGGATGTACTTTTGTTGCGGGGTCAGACGGGCGCGAACCTCTTCAATCAGCGGCCAGTTAAGTGGATGCAGGTCCAGGCTCTCTTTTTTCACGCCGGTCAGCAGCACCGCTTTCAGCGCCGCTTCTTTAGTACCACGGGCAAACTGCAGACCTTTTTCATCCGCAGGCGCGGCTTCACGTCCGAGGAAACACACCACCACGGGCTTATGACAGGCGCGTGCACGTTCCAGCACCTTGTGCGCCACCGCTGGCGCAGGCGGTTTTGAGATAAGTGCGATGATCTCAGTTTGCGGATCGGCCTCCAGCATGCCAATCGCGTCAAGCATCATCAGGCCGCCAATCTTTTCACTCAGATCGCGTCCACCTGTGCCAATTAGCTGGGAAATCCCGCCGCCAAATTCGTGAATGCGTACGCTCAGCTCCTGGCTGCCGGTACCGGAGGCACCAATAATTCCGATGTTGCCGCGACGCACCGCGTTGCCAAAACACAGCGCCGCACCGTTAATGATGGCGGTTCCGCAATCGGGCCCCATCATTAACAGCCCTTTTTCATGCGCCAGCTGCTTAAGCGCCAGCTCGTCCTCAAGAGAGACGTTGTCAGAGAACAGCATCACATTGAGGTTATTTTGCAGCGCCTGACGCGCTTCACGCGCGGCAAACAGGCCATTGACCGAGATCACCGCCAGATTGCTGTCAGGAACATGCTTCTTCGCGCTGGCAAGCGTGGCATAGTGCGCTTCATGCTGGCCACCCTGCTCTTTATGCGTAAACAGATCGTCAATCGCCACCAGCGTCTGGTCGTTCGCCGCCTCGCTGGCACCTTTAATGACAATCATCAGATCGCCACTTTTCGCCTCTTCCAGCTCAGGCGTCAGCAGGCCGAGATTCTTCAGCACGCCCTTATTCATTTCTGTCGCCATAGCCACGAATGCCTGCTCAACGCCATCGAGCTTATTTGCGCGCGTAGAGATAGACATCAGTGAGACAGAATCAAAATACGTGTTCTTTTTAACAACTATCCTGATCGACATAATTCCCTCCGGACCTGTGGCTCAGGGCGCAGGCATCCGCCATGCCATACAGCATGTCGCAGCCAGAACTTGAGCCGATATTTTTAATGTCAGTAATATATTGCGTAGAAACGGGTTGTTGCTCAGTAATAAATTGGTTCAGCAGCCGTCCGATGCTTTCCCGATAACGCTGATTAAATGCTTCCTCTAGCGTTATTTTGCTGAGTAGCGTTGTATTATTTCCGGCACGTTGTAATGCTGCTAAAAAATCGTCTCGATATTTCCTCAGCGGATGTCCGGGAATAAATAAAATGGTGCTTAAACCTACTAAATAATCATCCGATGAGGGCGTCAGCCCTATCCCCAAACCAATTAAATGGCTGACCGCCGTAGTAATATTTTCTCCTGTACGCAACGCCGTCAGTAATGTTTGTCGGCGGTTGAGTAATTGACGGGTGATTTCCTGATAAAACGGGTTGTCACCCCGGTACAGAAATAATGTGTCGTCGCTTTTTAGCTGTTGGCGGATAACCTCTTCCCAATGCTGCCAGCCGACTGCGGCAAGGCTTGCTGCATCAGATGTCCACCGTGGTATTCGCCACAGCAGGCAACCTGCGGTTTCTATCCATTTATCATTGCCAACAACTATTCCCGACCCGCTAAAACTGACCCGCTCACCGGGGTGAAACAGGTCTTCACAATGCGTCAGCGCCACCCGACAGCTGGGTAATGACTCCAACTTATTGATAGTGTTTTATGTTCAGATAATGCCCGATGACTTTGTCATGCAGCTCCACCGATTTTGAGAACGACAGCGACTTCCGTCCCAGCCGTGCCAGGTGCTGCCTCAGATTCAGGTTATGCCGCTCAATTCGCTGCGTATATCGCTTGCTGATTACGTGCAGCTTTCCCTTCAGGCGGGATTCATACAGCGGCCAGCCATCCGTCATCCATATCACCACGTCAAAGGGTGACAGCAGGCTCATAAGACGCCCCAGCGTCGCCATAGTGCGTTCACCGAATACGTGCGCAACAACCGTCTTCCGGAGCCTGTCATACGCGTAAAACAGCCAGCGCTGGCGCGATTTAGCCCCGACATAGCCCCACTGTTCGTCCATTTCCGCGCAGACGATGACGTCACTGCCCGGCTGTATGCGCGAGGTTACCGACTGCGGCCTGAGTTTTTTAAGTGACGTAAAATCGTGTTGAGGCCAACGCCCATAATGCGGGCGGTTGCCCGGCATCCAACGCCATTCATGGCCATATCAATGATTTTCTGGTGCGTACCGGGTTGAGAAGCGGTGTAAGTGAACTGCAGTTGCCATGTTTTACGGCAGTGAGAGCAGAGATAGCGCTGATGTCCGGCAGTGCTTTTGCCGTTACGCACCACCCCGTCAGTAGCTGAACAGGAGGGACAGCTGATAGAAACAGAAGCCACTGGAGCACCTCAAAAACACCATCATACACTAAATCAGTAAGTTGGCAGCATCACC
>NZ_JAOWIA010000051.1:0-18860 GCF_030332345.1 Citrobacter sp. Cpo221 | reverse complement strand
TAAAATCGGTCGCTTTTTCAATAATCGCGACCAGGAAGGAAAACCGGCATAGTCCTGACTCAGCCATCATTGCCAGCTGTTGGATTCGCGTTTTCTTTCGTTCATCGCTGCCATAAAAAACAGATTCCCGCTCCTTCAGTACTCCAATGGTACAAATATCCATCTGCACTACCGGACGTAAGTCCAACGGTGGAACAAGAACATTTCCTTGGGTCTGGGTCATCATTAAATCCATTTTTGGAAAGTTACTGAAATTGGTCTGTCAACAGCAGGGAATACTGAATACCGCGTGGTAATTCGATAACAACGGGTTTCCCGTATGTCAGCTCCACGGTTCTTTTTGGTACATTGAAGGTCTTAATGGAATCACCGACCAGCTGGGCGTTGTTATATCGTTGGTGATCGTAATAATCAATCTGACCACTGATTTCGACTGTTCGGCTGTCGGCGTCCGGGGTTACGTTGATGTACATTTTCGCCGCAGCAAATTTCCGGTCCAGGTCATCTCTATATGCTTTGCCTGGCAACGGTTGCATTGGGTAAAGGTTTAGATGACTTATATTTTTCTGAGGGAGAAGCCGGTCAGCCTCTAGGCTGATTGTCGTCGGGCCGGATACCAGAGATTGCATCTGCGTATTAAGATATAGCTTTTTAGCTGGCTGAGAGCCGCACCCCATCATCAGCATACACGTTGCCGCAACCCCAATAATTTTTTTCATTACGTTTTCCTTTTGAAAAGGGGAAGTAAATTTCTCCTGTACATCAATGTCTATCGGCATCGATATCAGGATGTTTAGGTGTTATGCCCGTAGGGCATGGAAGCGACAATTATTGTTGCGCATATCTCGGTGGGTCAGGGGCGCCGTAGCCCGGCGTAGCCGGCTCCTGTGTTGATAGTTTCCACCAATCTATATCTTCCCTCTGATAAACCATAACCCGCTGGCAGTTGGCTCAGGAGCTGCTTGGGGTCAGTCCAACATTACAGGAGCCTCAATGAAAAAAAGAAATTTCAGCGCAGAGTTTAAACGCGAATCCGCTCAACTGGACCTTGATCAGAACTACACGGTTGCAGATGCAGCCATAAAAAAACTGGCTTCCATATATATTAATCAGGCGTTAATTGTTAAGTATTGAACGTTACTGAGATCACAGTTTGATCCGTTTTCGCTCAATATATTGATACTGAAAGTAAAAATACCCATACATGGTTAGTGGTTTGGCAGATAAGTTATCCTTATAATATCCTCCACCTTTTCAAGTCTTAAGTTTAAGCTGGAGGATACATGGAGCTCAGCCGGAGGCAGTTCTTTCGAATCTGCGCGGGCGGTATGGCAGGCACAACTGTTGCATCTCTCGGATTCTTATCATCTTTTTCCGTTCACGCGGAAACCCGTCAATACAAACTCTTAAAAGCAAAAGAGACGCGTAATAACTGTACGTACTGCTCAGTAGGCTGCGGCATGCTGATGTACAGCCTTGGCGATACAGCCAAAAACGTCAAAGAAAGTATCTACCATATTGAGGGCGACCCGGATCATCCGGTGAGCCGTGGCTCGTTGTGCCCTAAAGGCGCTGGCGTGCTGGATTATATTCATAGTGAAACCCGTCTGCAGTATCCCGAATATCGCGCGCCGGGTTCGGATAAATGGCAACGTATTAGCTGGGACGATGCGATTAACCGTATTGCCCGACTCATGAAAGATGACCGCGATGCCAACTTTATTGAGAAAAATGCCCTGGGCGTTACCGTCAACCGCTGGTCCACTACGGGCATGCTATGTTCTTCAGCGGCAAGCAATGAAACCGGGATCCTCGACGGTAAATTTACTCGGGGATTAGGGATGGTCGCTATCGACTGTCAGGCACGATTATGTCATGGCCCCACCGTTGCGGCTCTTGCACCAACGTTTGGGCGTGGCGCAATGACCAACAACTGGGTCGATATTAAAAATGCCAACGTAGTGCTTATTATGGGCGGCAATGCCGCTGAGGCGCACCCGGTAGGCTTTAAATGGGTGGTCGAAGCGCAAACTAAAAACGACGCCACCGTGGTGGTGGTCGACCCGCGCTTTAACCGTAGCGCTGCCGTCGCTGATTTGTACGCACCAATTCGTGCTGGTTCCGACACCGCATTCCTGCTCGGTGTGATCCGCTATCTGCTGAAAAACGACCGAGTACAACACGACTATGTGCGCCATTACACCAACGCCAGCCTGATTATCCGTGATGACTATCAGTTCAATGACGGTCTGTTTAGCGGCTACGACGACAAGAAACGCCAGTACGATAAATCGAGCTGGTTCTATCAGCTTGACGAACAGGGTAATGCCCTGCGTGATGAAACATTGGCTCACCCACGCTGCGTGTGGCATTTGCTCAAAAACCACGTCGAGCGCTATACCCCGGAAATGGTTAACCGGTTATGTGGGACATCCGTGGCGGACTTCAATCGTATCTGCGACATTCTCGCCAGCACCAGCGTGCCTGACCGCACCGCCACTATCCTGTATGCGCTGGGCTGGACACACCACTCCGCCGGGGCACAGATTATTCGCGCCGCCGCTATGCTCCAGTTGCTACTGGGCAATATAGGCATGGCGGGCGGCGGCGTTAACGCCCTACGTGGCCACTCCAATATTCAGGGCTATACCGATCTTGGCCTGTTGTCGACGAACCTGCCGGGCTATATGCCGCTGCCGTCGGAAAAACAGCCAGACTACCAGACCTATATTTCGCAAATCACGCCGCCTGCGCTAGGCGTGAATGAGGTCAACTACTGGCAAAATACGCCGAAGTTCTTTGTTAGCATGATGAAAAGTTTCTGGGGCAACAATGCAACGGCGGAAAATAACTGGGGCTACGACTGGCTGCCTAAATGGGATCGCCTGTATGACGTCATGACCCAGGCCGAATTGATGCTCGAAGGGAAGATTAATGGTTACATCGTTCAGGGCTTCAATCCGCTGGCGGCATTTCCTGATAAAAACAAATCATCCCGCGCGCTTTCAAAACTGAAATATATGGTGGTTATCGATCCGCTGGTCACTGAGTCGTCCAATTTTTGGCAGGATCATGGCGAGATGAACGATGTAAACCCGGCAGATATTCAGACCGAAGTTTTCCGTCTGCCCTCATCCTGCTTTGCTGAGGAAAATGGTTCAATCGCTAACTCCGGGCGTTGGTTACAGTGGCACTGGGCTGCGGCAGAACCACCTGGAGAAGCCCTACATGACGGGAAGATCCTTGGCCGTCTGTTTATGCGGCTGCGCGAGCTGTATCAGCAGGAAGGCGGCGCAAATCCGCAACCCTTGTTGAATATTGCCTGGAATTATAAAGATCCCTACGACCCGCACCCGGAAGAGATTGCGCGTGAAGCAAATGGCCAGGCACTTGAAGACCTTTATGATGACAAAGGCCAGCTTATAGCCAGAAAAGGCCAGCAGCTCAGCAGCTTTGCACAGCTGCGCGATGACGGCTCGACCAGCAGTTTCTGCTGGGTCTACTGCGGAAGCTGGACAGAACAAGGCAACCAGATGGCCAATCGCGACAACAGCGATCCGTATGGTCTGGGCTGTACACCGGGCTGGGCGTGGTCATGGCCTGCCAACCGCCGTATTCTCTACAACCGCGCTTCGGCCGATCCATCAGGAAAACCGTGGGATCCCAAACGAGCCCTGCTGCACTGGGATGGCAAAAAATGGGCCGGTATGGACGTAGCCGACTACGGCCAGGCCACACCGGGCAGCAACGTTGGTCCGTTTATCATGAACCCGGAAGGCGTAGCGCGTCTGTTCTCCATCAACAAAATGAACGACGGGCCATTCCCGGAACATTACGAACCCATTGAGTCGCCTATTGGTACCAACCCGCTGCACCCGGATGTTGTATCCAGCCCGGTTGCGCGTATCTACCATGACGATATCGCCAATATGGGTAAAGCGGATGCCTTCCCGTACGTCGCCACAACTTACTCCATTACCGAACTGTTCCGCCACTGGACCAAACATGCGCTGCTCAACGCCATCGCTCAACCCGATCAATTCATCGAAATCGGTGAGGCGCTGGCTAGCAAAAAAGGCATTGCGGCAGGTGATACGGTGAAAGTGATGTCGAAACGCGGCTTTATCAAAGCGAAGGCGGTGGTCACCAAACGTCTGCAAACGCTGACGATCGATGGTAAGCAGGTCGATACTATCGGTATCCCTTGTCACTGGGGCTTTGAAGGCGCCACACGCAAAGGGTTCCTCGCCAATACGTTAACGCCATCGGTGGGTGACGCGAACTCGCAAACACCGGAGTATAAAGCGTTTCTGGTCAACATCGAGCGAGCGTAAGGAAGGGAACTCATGGCTATGCAATCACAAGATATTATTAAACGCTCGGCGACGAACAGCATCACGCCGCCGCCCCAGGCGCGGGATTACCGTACTGAAGTGGCGAAACTGATTGATGTCACCACCTGTATTGGCTGTAAAGGCTGTCAGGTCGCCTGCTCAGAGTGGAACGATATTCGCGATGAAGTGGGCTACTGCAACGGCGTCTACGACAACCCGACCGATCTCAGCGCCAAGTCCTGGACGGTGATGCGCTTTAGCGAAACCACCCAGAACGACAAGCTGGAATGGCTGATCCGCAAAGACGGCTGCATGCACTGCGCCGATCCCGGCTGTCTGAAAGCCTGTCCATCCGCCGGAGCAATCATTCAGTATGCCAACGGAATTGTCGACTTTCAGTCCGAGCACTGCATTGGCTGTGGCTACTGCATTGCTGGCTGCCCGTTTAATATTCCCCGGCTCAATCCCGAAGATAACCGGGTCTACAAATGTACGCTGTGCATTGACCGGGTCAGCGTGGGCCAGGAACCCGCCTGCGTGAAAACCTGTCCGACCGGTGCCATCCAGTTTGGCACCAAAAAAGAAATGCTCAATGTAGGGGAAACTCGCGTGGCGCAGTTGAAAAAACGCGGCTATGCCAACTCGGGCATCTACAACCCGCAAGGGGTCGGCGGCACCCACGTGATGTATGTACTTCATCACGCGGATCAACCATCGCTGTACCACAATCTGCCGGATGAGCCAAAAATCGCCGCACCAGTGAACCTCTGGAAGGGGATTTTAAAACCACTCTCCGCCGCCGGATTTATCGTCACCTTTGCCGGGCTGATTTATCACTACGTGGGAGTCGGCCCAAACAAAGAGACGGATGATGATGAAGGGGAGAACGGTCATGAGTAAAAGCAAAATGATTCTGCGCACCAAATTCATCGACCGTGCCTGTCACTGGACGGTGGTAATAAGCTTCTTCCTGGTGTCGCTTTCCGGTATTGCGCTGTTCTTCCCGACGCTGCAATGGCTCACCGAAACCTTCGGTACACCGCAAATGGGACGAATTCTACATCCGTTTTTCGGAGTGATGATTTTCATCATGCTGATGTTTATGTTCGTCCGTTTTGTACACCACAACATTCCCGATAAACAGGACCTCCCCTGGATTAAAGGGATCGTTGAGGTACTTAAAGGCAATGAGCATAAAGTCGCTGATGTGGGGAAATACAACGCAGGGCAGAAAATGATGTTCTGGAGCATCATGAGCCTGATTCTGGTATTACTGGTTACCGGCGTTATTATCTGGAGACCCTACTTTGCCCATTATTTCTCAATTAACATAGTTCGCTGGAGTTTGTTAATCCACGCGACAGCAGCCATTGTGCTGATCCACGCCATTCTGATCCATATGTACATGGCGTTTTGGGTAAAAGGGTCAATTAAAGGCATGATCGAAGGGAAAGTGAGTCGACGCTGGGCGAAAAAACACCATCCTCGCTGGTATCGGGAAACAGAGGCCACTGAAAAGGAAACTCATAGTTCCAAGTCAAGATAACCATTGTGTGGCCGTTGTTATTGCTTTCAACGGTCACATCACATTGTTCCATATGTTTCAGACCTGAAATGAAGATGGGAAATCGGCTCACACCCAGTGTTATGTAGTGACAGGCGATCTCAGAATCTCATCATAAACAGTTCCCTGATTGAACGAGCAGTCCTCTGTACGCCGACAGCGTTTTCAAAAACAGTCCTCATACGGATGTGCTCTTTACGAGCCTCATCAGTTACTTGCTATATTTTCAGAGCGATCCCTCTCAGATGTCTGGTCATTATCATTAAATTCCGCGGGAACCGACGCTGCATTACTCATCAGCGATCAGAATGGGCGGGTTTAGTGTCGAAGGAAAAACGGGAAGCAGCTATGAGTTCCATTAAATGAGAAGGTGCTCGCCGCAGACCGGTGACCGGGCTTTAGCCCGCGAACCGGCGAGGAAGCACAATAACACTGAAGCCTGTATGGGCAAGTACGCACTGATATTATGGTCAGAGGAAAGGTCCTAATTACTTTGCCTGTCAGCAGGTTATCCACATATACACACATTCGATCCAATAATAAGATCCTTAAAGTGATCCCTGTAAGATCCAAAGAAGATCCCGACACCTCTGGAGGCCGTGCCAGCTCTGAGCCTGACGCATGATCACATAAGCTGTAGTTGGTAAATCATAAGCTGTAACTGGCATGCAATAAGCTGTATTATGCAGAGGATATGCTGTAATGAGCCAGTGATATAAACTACAGTGAGTATGTCCCCTGAAAGTTCATCAGGGTTGTGTATAAACTGAAGCCAGTTGTCTGGCGCCTTACAGGCCATCACATGAAAAGTGTGGCTGCTTTTATTCTAAAACTATCCACCGATCGGAGGCTCTCTGGACAAGGACAATCTGGACATAAAAAAGCTGTTTGAAGAGGTGGATAAATCCTCCGGTGAAGTTGTAAATCTTACTCCTAATGCCAGTAACACAGTGCAGCCTGTGGCACTGATGCGGCTTGGGGTGTTTGTTCCTACGCTCAAATCACTGAAAAACAGCAAAAAAAATACGCTTTCCCGGACTGATGCGACGGAAGAACTGACGCGTCTGTCTCTCGCCAGAGCCGAAGGGTTTGATAAGGTAGAGATCACCGGCCCCCGCCTGGATATGGATAATGACTTCAAGACCTGGGTAGGGGTGATCCATTCCTTTGCCCGGCATAAGGTTATCGGCGATAAAGTTGAGCTGCCATTTGTCGAGTTCGCAAAACTATGCGGGATCCCCTCCAGTCAGTCATCACGTAAACTCCGGGAACGTATCAGCCCCTCACTCAAACGTATTGCGGGTACGGTGATCTCGTTTTCCCGCACAACTGAAAAGCACACCAAAGAGTACATCACGCATCTGGTACAGTCCGCTTACTATGATACGGAGAAGGATATCGTCCAGCTGCAGGCCGATCCACGCCTGTTTGAGCTCTACCAGTTTGACCGGAAAGTGCTGCTGCAGCTCAAGGCCATCAATGCCCTGAAGCGCCGGGAATCCGCTCAGGCCCTTTATACCTTTATAGAAAGTCTGCCACGGGATCCGGCGCCTATATCACTGGCGCGTCTGCGGGCCCGTCTGAACCTGAAATCCCCGGTGTTTTCGCAGAACCAGACGGTGAGGCGAGCCATGGAGCAGCTCCGGGAGATTGGCTATCTGGATTACACTGAGATCCAGCGGGGACGCACTAAACTCTTCTGCATTCACTACCGCCGGCCCAAGTTAAAGCCACCTCATGATGAGAGTGCGGAGAACCCGCAGCTGTTAGCCACAACGGGTGATGTCAGCCCGGAAATGGCTGAAAAACTGAAACTTCTCGAGAAACTGGGCATCACCCTTGATGACCTGGAAAAACTCTTCAAATCCCGCTGAACATAAGCTGTAGTGAGTAATGCATCTGTGTTTACTTACTACAGCTTATATAAGTAGTGATGAGAGCAGCCCATACCGGAAAAACATCCTTCCTGATCCACAACCCCTTCAGAATGGTATTCCTGTTACTGCCAGAGCCCTGCGAACCGGTCGTGCCCCCCATAAAGCCTAATCTGCTCACTATAGCTTATTTTGCTTGCTACAGTTTATTTAACTCACTACAGCTTATCTTATGGAGGATTTACTCACCACAGTTTATATCAACTGTGGTGAGTGACGTTGTCACCTCAGGGGAGGGAGTGTCCGGAGGATCTGCGCAGCATCATGCCCATCACCGGTGAACGGCACGGCCAGTGTGGCGGCCATATCCAGCGCAAACACCCGCGTATAGACCTCCATTGAACGTGGATCTTTGTGACCGGCCAGCGCCTGGATGACTTTCTTCGGCTGACGGTGATAGAGCATATGCATGATATAGCTGTGCCGGAACGTATGCGGGGTCACCGGAATTGAAAAATATACCCCGTCACCTTCTGCCCGTTTTACTGCCTGTTTCAGCCAGTTACGCATAGTCTCGTCGGTCACCGCCCATAAAGGTTCGCGCCGGCGGGGGCGAGTGGTAATCATCCAGCTCTCCATCTGCCTGACATAGCTTATATCTGTCAGTGGGACCAGACGGACCTCATCTTTCGGTGGACGCCCGCGTCGTGCACGTACCTTCTCAGAGAGTACCCGCACAAACGGCCTTAAGCCCTCGAGATCGAACGACTCCGGGGTCAGCGTTCTGGCTTCTCCGATACGGATACCGGTGTTCCACATCGTGGCGAACAGCATGTGATGTCGCTGGTCAGGCATATACCAGAGGAGGGCACTCACTTCCGGTGCCAGAAGATAGGCCGGGGTGGCGCCGGTGGAGGTGGCCATGCGTCGTAATGCCACTGCGGTCGCAAAATCAACGCCCGGGGCGATCGGCAATAACGAAACGCGTTCTGGTGAATTCTGCAGGGGAATGATGTTGTTCATCGGCTATTTTTCACGTAGCGCACGCACTGGTTATGAATACAGTTATTCTGGCCTGAAAGGCCCGATCCTGCCATCACAATAAATCGCATCGCGCGGATCCATTTGTTGTCTTATCCCTCATTATTGCGGGTAAAACCAAATACGTAAAGGATCTATTTTCTTCTCCGATCCGCCATGAAGCCAGTCATGACGCGGGCTTAGCGCTGTTTTACTGTTTTTGGGAGAAATGGGGTAATGCCAGGACAGACATGATCGGACCATAATGAGAATGGAGCAGAGAAGAAGAGGATGCGCTACGTGAATTCTGACCTGGTACACCCCTGTAACCCTGTCAGTTTTCACGTAGCGCAATGTGGTAACTGACTATTGCCAGTTGATATGACGGCCGGCATTCTGATGCTGACTTAATATACGGATAATAATAATTTCAGTATCTGTCTGCAGAAAAAAAATCATATGCCGCTCAACGGGTAGTGCGAATATGTATTCCCCCAGTTCAGGACGGGGAGTACCGATATTATGATCACTCATAACCTGAAAAATGTCGGATATCTGATTAATATATTTGTCGGCCTGTTTCTCACCGGAATGGTGGTATCCGTAATACCAGATATCCTCCAGATCCTGACTGGCTTTCGGTGTGAGTTTAACGGTTTTCACCGGAAGCCCTCGTGCCTGCTTTCAATTTTTTCAGAAGCGCATCCTTTTCCCACGCCACAGGTTCGCCGCTGCTCAGACCTTCTGCCAGTAAATCCCGCAGGGCCTGGAGACGTGATTCTGCCTGTTTCTCGCGCAGGAGACGAAGTGACTCGCGGATTACTTCACTCTGTGTACGATAATCACCTGATTCTATTAGTGATTCTATGAAATCTCTGAGTTCATCGCCGAGATCCACTGTCATTGTTCTGGCCATATCAAGCCTCATGATTGTAAGTTTAAATCTTACATTCAGTTTATTCGATACTCTAAGGTGCGTCCAGTACTGAACATTTGGGAGAATTGGGGTAATGCCAGGATGAACAGGAGCGGAAAGTGAGCCAGAAGAGGGAAGGTGCTCTACGTGAATTCTGACCTGTTACAACCCTTCTGTAACCCTGTCATATTTCACGCAGCGCAATGTAGTTGCTGACTACTGACAGTTGAGATGACGGCCGGCATCCTGTATACGGATAATAATAATTTCAGTATCAGTCTGCAGTAAATAAATAAGATGCCGTACAACAGGTAAGAAAAAATATATTTTAATTTTTCGTGTATTTAGTTGATAGATATAAAATCGCATCACAACCATCTAAAAAAAAGAATCTGAGAGTTGTTTACACCTTTATCCAGAGTTATTATATTTTTTTAGCTTTAGCATGGCACATTTCTATGAAATGTGCGCTAATTCCCGAACTAATAACCAAAGATAATTGCAACTATTACAGGCTAAAAATATTTATTTTTCTTTTTCCAGATTAATTAAGTCAATAGCATCCTCCAGTGGTAGTGCTCTAGAGTAATACCATCCCTGTGCATAACTCTGAGGCCAGAATGACTTCAGATAACTTACCTGCAATTGTGTTTCAACACCTTCGAATACAATTTTATCAGCAATACTTCTAAACATTTCATGCAACCCAGGAAGAAGGTCATAACTCAATGAATCAGTACCGATCGCATCAGTTAGACATTTATCTATTTTAATTTCATCAACGTCAAGAGCGGTGATCAAATTTAAATTGGAATACCCCGTTCCAAAATCATCAAT
This sequence comes from Citrobacter sp. Cpo221, assembly GCF_030332345.1. NCBI lineage: Bacteria > Pseudomonadati > Pseudomonadota > Gammaproteobacteria > Enterobacterales > Enterobacteriaceae > Citrobacter > Citrobacter sp. Cpo221. The sequence continues at coordinate 8,315 of NZ_JAOWIA010000051.1, read as the reverse complement.
AGCAAATCTGACGCCATGTTTTTTATAAAAATCGATATACTCTTTCATTTCTTCAAAATCTCCGCCTTGGCGCTCCGTTATTTCAAGAATAATCGTCCCAAAGGGAATGTTGTATTTTGAAATTAGTGAAGTAAGTGTTTCCTTAAATTTAACCGAATCAAGATCACTCGCGTTAATATTTATACTTAGAAATAATTTGTTTTGTTTGGCAATGTGAATAAAATCATTTATTGCATGTGTAACTACGTATAATGTAACTTCTCCCTGTAACCCCTCTTTTTCTGAAAGAGGTATAAACACATCAGGACCAATATTTCCAAGTCTTTCATCCTTCCACCTAAGTAAAGATTCGAATCCGCAGATGGTATCGTTATTAATCTTGTAAATAGGTTGGTAGGCCACTGATAATCTTCTATCTTTTAGCGCTTTTGTAAATCTTACCGAAAGGGAGTCATTAATTTCACGTTTATCCATAATGATGATATAGATCATCAAGCCTGATATTAGGGATACTATTACTAATAATACAGTTATACTCCAGTGTTCAAATAATACATTCAAAAAGTATCCTCCCCCGGCAATGCAGAGATCATAATGGTGACTGCACGCTTCGGACTGAATAAATCTCATAGGGAGGTTGGCATGTTTATCCAGAAGCGCAGAGTCAGGTCCAATTTTAAAGAAGTGTTCATTATGTTTTCTATTTCCCACTACTGCACTGAAATTTTTTGTATGCAGATCAGTTTCAAATCGCTTAAATGAAAATGGTGAGACAATAACTGCTATTTCTTTGGAGATATATGCATCGGCAGAAATACCATTTTTTAATGCAACACCAAACAACCATATGCCTTCCTTTGATTGGATTTTTTTCTCAAAATGATCAAGAGATAATGGGAGGCGCATAACCCCCCAAATAGCGCTACAGGTTAACCCGATTTTCGACGTGTAGCCTACATCTTTAATCAGAGAATAAGGCCAAACAACAACTCTGAGATGCTGAAGATTCTCATAGGAACAGGGCCAACTGCTCACATCCGAGCTTGATCTTGCTGCCGCGTTAACAGTATCAACCTGAAGCATGAGAGACTCAGCACGGTTAAGAACATCAGAAGTATAATCCTTAATTCTGTCCCGAAAAATCAGGTATGCGATCCCTTCTAAGGATATGAAGAGAAACAAACCAGATAAAAGTAAAGAAAATATCAAAATCACAGGGTTATATTTCTTTTTTCCAAAATAAATCCACTTTTTTATCTTAAGCATAATCATCCAGCGCCTCCTGAAAACAGTGTACCGCAGAAACCAGCTATTGTTTCCGGCCAGTTTCATTTACCAGCCCACCGACTCTAATGTTAGAGTATCGGCATTTCTTTATATTACTTTACTCTATAGTTATCATATGTGTAACTATTTAACAGGAATCATTTTGAATAATTAATTTATTCCTGATTAAATAATTTATAAAAATATCATTGGCTGCGAATATCGTTAATTTATCAGTATGAAGAACATCATTTAAATTGTAACAAAACTCTTTGCTTTATAAATTGTAAATATGTAGGAAATTTGATAATATTAAATATGTTTACGTAGAAAAAAGTGTATTTATTAAAGAAATGAAAGTTGATTTGAATTTTCAATAATAGTGAATCGCCATGGGTTTAACAGACACCTCAGAGTCATTTAAGATGGCTTAAAGAGAGGTGCCCATGAGCGGTAAGCGTTATCCCGAAGAGTTTAAAACTGAAGCAGTCAAACAGGTTGTTGATCGCGGTTATTCTGTTGCCAGCGTTGCAACACGTCTCGATATCACCACCCACAGCCTTTACGCCTGAATAAAGAAGTACGGTCCGGATCCTTCCACTAATAAAGAACAGTCAGATGCTCAGGCCGAGATCCGCCGTCTCCAGAAAGAGCTGAAACGGGTTACCGACGAACGGGACATATTAAAAAAAGCCGCTGTAGATTCAATTGGTCAACGCAACAGTCATGTGAAAACATGTAGTTGCGGAGGATTGTTGAATGAGACGAACATTTACAGCAAAGGAAAAAACATCTGTTTTTGAACTGTGGAAGAACGGAAAAGGCTTCAGTGAGATAGCTAATATCCTGGGTTCGAAACCAGGGACCATCTTCACGATGTTAAGAGATACTGGCGGCATAAAACCCAATGAGCGCAAGCGAGCTGTTGCTCACCTGACGCTGTCTGAGCGCGAGGAAATACGAGCCGGTTTGTCAGCTAAAATGAGCATTCGAGCCATCGCTACAATGCTGAATCGTAGCCCTTCAACAATCTCACGTGAAGTTCAGCGTAATCGTGGTAGGCGCTATTACAAAGCCGTTGATGCGAATAACCGGGCCAACAGGATGGCTAAAAGACCAAAACCGTGCTTACTGGATCAGAATATGCCGTTGCGAGAGCTTGTTCTGGAAAAGCTTGAGATGAAGTGGTCCCCAGAGCAAATATCAGGATGGTTAAGGCGAACGAAGCCGCGTCAAAAAACACTACGAATATCACCTGAGACAATTTATAAGACGCTTTACTTTCGTAGTCGTGAAGCGCTACACCACCTGAACGTACAGCACCTGCGCCGATCGCACAGCCTCCGTCATGGCAGGCGCCATACTCGCAAAGGTGAAAGAGGCACTATCAACATAGTGAACGGAACGCCAATCCACGAACGTTCCCGGCATATCGATAACAGACGCTCTCTGGGACACTGGGAAGGCGATTTAGTCTCGGGTACAAAAAACTCCCATATAGCCACACTTGTAGACCGAAAATCACGTTATACGATCATCCTGAGACTCAGGGGCAAAGACGCTTTATCAGTGAATCAGGCTCTTACAGATAAATTCCTGAGCTTACCACCTGAACTCCGGCGATCACTGACATGGGACAGAGGAATGGAGCTGGCCAGACATCTGGAATTTACTGGCAGCACAGGAGTTAAAGTTTACTTCTGCGATCCTCAGAGCCCCTGGCAGCGGGGAACAAACGAAAACACTAATGGGCTAATCCGACAGTACTTTCCCAAAAAGACATGCCTTGCCCAATATACTCAATATGAGCTGGATCAGGTTGCAGCTCAGCTAAACAACAGACCGAGAAAGACACTGAAGTTCAAAACACCTAAAGAGATAATTGAAAGGGGTGTTGCGTTGACAGATTGAATCTACAGCGGCGTACTTCGCAAAGCTGTCCGACTGAGGTACGCCTTTATCCGTGACAACTCCTGTTGCTGGCCTGTTCGCCTGCTCTGTCGGGTGCTGGATGTTCATCCCAGTGGTTTTTACGCCTGGCTTCAGCAGCCGCATTCACAACGCCATCAGGCAGACCTGAGACTGACAGGACAGATTAAACAGTTCTGGCTGGAATCGGGATGCGTCTATGGTTATCGCAAAATCCATCTGGATCTGCGGGACAGCGGGCAACAGTGCGGAGTGAACCGGGTCTGGCGACTGATGAAACGTGTCGGGATAAAGGCTCAGGTCGGATACCGGAGCCCGCGGGCACGTAAAGGCGAGGCCAGTATCGTGTCGCCCAACAGGCTCCAGCGACAGTTCAATCCGGATGCTCCGGATGAGCGTTGGGTAACGGACATAACCTACATCAGGACCCACGAAGGCTGGCTGTATCTTGCCGTTGTTGTTGATCTGTTCTCACGCAAAATTATCGGCTGGTCCATGCAATCCCGGATGACAAAGGACATTGTCCTGAACGCACTGCTGATGGCTGTATGGCGGCGTAATCCCCAAAAACAGGTGCTGGTTCATTCGGATCAGGGCAGTCAGTACACAAGCCATGAGTGGCAGTCGTTCCTGAAATCACACGGCCTGGAGGGCAGCATGAGCCGTCGCGGTAACTGCCATGATAATGCGGTTGCAGAAAGCTTTTTCCAGTTGTTGAAACGCGAACGGATAAAGAAAAAGATCTACGGAACGCGGGAAGAAGCCCGCAGCGATATTTTTGATTACATCGAAATGTTTTATAACAGTAAGCGTCGGCATGGTTCTAGCGATCAGATGTCACCGACAGAATATGAAAACCAGTATTATCAACGGCTCGGAAGTGTCTAGATTTTCCGTGGCGATTCAATTCCTTAACAAAAATGAGGCATATTTACCCCCTTATTTGTCGTTTTGTTCATGATAATAGACGCTATCCTACTGGAACCCTGACGTACACAGAACCAGGATACTATTATTCGACCATTTTTCCCCCGTGAGGAATGGTCTTTTTTTCATTAACTTGCCATTACCCCGATGAATTTGAAGCCCAGAATACCGGTGCATTAAGTCCTAAAAATAACGATTACCTACACATACCTCACATTTGTTACATTGCACAACAATCAAGCAACGTGGCTATCTGAACCATAAGCTGGTATGATATTTGCCTACTGATGAATACATAACATCAGACAGTTTGTTGAAGCGGTCCGGGGGATGTCGCCGGACCGCTTTTTTTATTTGAAGGTATTATTAACCGAATTACGAAGAATGATATATTCAGAGAGTTGTAGCTGTCTCTTTATAAATTATTTGGCTATCGTTCACTTCGCTGCCTGACACATTCGATAAGATTTAGTAAGGGCGGCTTTCGTGCTGCCAGTGCAAGCAAATACTTCGCTTCGTTGGGCTGGTCTTGGGTCTTCCCGAAGCGGGAAATGATCCTCATCCATTCAATTCCAAGCGCCAGAGGCCGGATCGCATATTGATGCGATCGCCATTTTCCTCGCCGGCCCTGGTAATAAAGCCTGGCCCAGTATGTTAAGTTAACTGTCTTCGCAGCCATACCACGAATGTCAGTTGGACGAACTTCGCATACTGCCAACGCCTGCGTACACAGGATTTTTGACCGCTTCGCTCAGTTACTGGCGCGATACCAGCGTAGTTTTGAATTTCTTCGGCGCTCTTGAAGCGGTCGCGGTTTTCACCTAGTACAGCAAGCGCGCGCAACCCCACGCTTGTCGCAGTTTCCGTAGCGATGTAGCTACATTGATGAATTTTAAGTCATTCAGTTAATGTTCTTACTTGTAGAGGTTCACTCACTTTACATACTTCCACACACTTGGCGGCACTTTGTCATACAGCTTTCCCATTGTCAGTTCTGCCAGTCGATGGTCTGCGGCGGCATAAAAAACTTCCAGCTCGTCATCGGATAAAGCATATTTATTTTTTTCAATTACTTTTTCAAGTGTATCCTTGGAAGTACAGCGTCGGAGAAGTAAGAGCCATTCTTGCCTGGTCATGTCAGTTCCCCTTATGATTATCAATATATCAGCTTATCTTATAGTTGTTTCGTAGCACCTGTCTATCCCCACTATTATCGCCGATAAAAGCAGTAACATAACCGTTAAATTATTCTTTTATGCTGTAAATCTCAAAATGTTTAAAAGATATCTGCAACGATGCAAAAGTTGACATTCTCAACATCCTAAAAACGTAGATTCCTCCTGCTTTCAGCCTGTTACATGATGCATTTCGGCGGGGCATGCTTCATGCGGTATATTTACAGTATCACCCCACCACAAGAAAACATCGCGTCACCCGCCGCTAAAAAAACATATCGCCATTTACATCGACGTTCGCTGTATAAACATACTGATGCCTGATAAGCAATCAACCTAGCGACTAGTAATGTCATTAATTACTACATCATTACCATCTGAACCGCCACCAATAGTAACTTCGTATGTATGTCCAGCTTCAGGTGTCACTGAACCACCCCATGAACGATCGAAGCTATTGTACATTCCTTTTTCTGTAAATACCCACTTAATAGCATAGGTCTCACCAGACTTAACTTTATATTCCATATAGCTTTTGTCAGCAAATTTTGAGGAAACAGGAGCACTGCCTTCTACCTTTTTTCCGTAGCTAGACTTAATACCCATGATTGAGAATCGAGCATTAACACTGTATTCCTTATCCGGCTCGCCTGACGATTTTACAATGTAAGGTACAGGTTGAAGCATTTGACCAGATGCCTGTCGAAGGCTCGTATAAACGGGACTGTTGTCAAACCGTAAATAGGCTACATCTGTACCATTGTAATCAGGTAAAACCGGTTGAAAAGACGCTGCGCATCCCACCAAAAGAAAAGCAGGCATAACAGTTGTAAATGTTGCGGAGATCGATGTTACTTTCATATGATGTGTCCATAATTTCAAAAGGTCGATATTATACTTTTATTCATCATAAGTCCCTCCATTTATTAGGTAGATGAGGCATTGTATTGATTAATACATTAACGTAAGAACATATTTTATTCAGAAAAATTTATCGCGTGTAGCGATGCAATAGCAGTTCCATTCTCATCGAAAGCCCTGCTGCAGCTACGCTGATTTTTCAGGGGGACCGTATCATGGCGACCTAGCTAAGCATACCTTTCAGATCTGAGCCCATATGAGTGACGGAAACATTACAATCCCCCCTAAAATTGGCACATTGAATAGTAATTCGCAGGGTCTGGTGGTTTTTTGTTTTATTTAATATTTAAAAGTCTGAATCAACCATCTAAAATGGTTTAATAAAAATAGGAAAAAAGACAACATGTTAAAGATATAATATCTACAACTATCGACTATAATATAGTTGCAAACTAAATATCTTGAATATAACTAGAACAACAGGATTAATTATGAAAGCCAGGTGCCCCTGGTCTGTAGCCGTCGTTTTCGTACGTTCAATGTCGTTGATGACTTTTGTCGATTTAAATCAGTATGAACCAGACATCTTTGCGTGTGGTCCGTGAAGAGGTAATCCTTGTAGATACCTCTAATTACTCGGCAAATTATTCCGGAGAAATTGAAGAGATAGAACAGGGGATATCTGAAGGACGCTGGATTGAAAAACTCATATCTCGTCCTGTGATTAAATCCCTGAATACAATGCACTATGCAACTCTTGTCAAAGGCCGCTCAGCAACTGCAGGCGATCGAATTGCTTTTCCAGTTTCAGGTGACGATGAAGCTGCAAAAAAAGTGGTTATGAATCTGATAAACGATATCGGCTTTGACGCTGTGGATGCTGGCAACCTTGACGGTGCCTGGAGGCATCAATTAGGGACGCCTGCATTTTGTACAAACCTGACTGCTTCTGAAATGCAGGAGGCGCTTTTCAGTGCCAGCAAGGAACGACTCTGTTTCAGAGCAGCTTATTGCAGAAGCAACTGAAAAAATGGCTACGAACCTGGAAGCGATGAACTAGCGGGATTGTTACGCTCAATTCGCTGAACAACTGATTATGATTTACTTTAGAAGCTCCTGCGGGAGCTTTTTTATTAGTAGTGATATTCAGCAGCAAGATCGTAAGAGGTCCGCTTTTCGCTCAAAGCGGCCTGTCAAAATGGTTAAGCGCTACCACAGCTCAGCGGTACAAAAAAGCGCCTAACGTACAATAATTCCCGTTTCCCAAACGGAGCCCTAAATTGACGCTACACAGATGGCAATGCTGGGATACCCTTTTGCAAGGCCGAGTCGCTCACCTTCAATGGCAACACTGCTGGCGATATCAAATCGTAAGTGTTTTGCTGGCGTACTGAATATACCAAGTGAGTTAGAAAACTAAGTATTTTCAGACTTTTAGTGATAGATAATTCAGCCCCCTCCTCCATATTGAACCACGGATCAACAAGATGGTCGATCATAGTTGGGAGTAACTCCCGTGGTTCCAGTATATTTTCTCATCCCAGAAAATTAACGATCTGATCGTAGCCATTCTGAAAAACAGATGACAATTCTTCAGCATTCATTATGTTTTTAAAATCGGTCGCTTTTTCAATAATCGCGACCAGGAAGGAAAACCGGCATAGTCCTGACTCAGCCATCATTGCCAGCTGTTGGATTCGCGTTTTCTTTCGTTCATCGCTGCCATAAAAAACAGATTCCCGCTCCTTCAGTACTCCAATGGTACAAATATCCATCTGCACTACCGGACGTAAGTCCAACGGTGGAACAAGAACATTTCCTTGGGTCTGGGTCATCATTAAATCCATTTTTGGAAAGTTACTGAAATTGGTCTGTCAACAGCAGGGAATACTGAATACCGCGTGGTAATTCGATAACAACGGGTTTCCCGTATGTCAGCTCCACGGTTCTTTTTGGTACATTGAAGGTCTTAATGGAATCACCGACCAGCTGGGCGTTGTTATATCGTTGGTGATCGTAATAATCAATCTGACCACTGATTTCGACTGTTCGGCTGTCGGCGTCCGGGGTTACGTTGATGTACATTTTCGCCGCAGCAAATTTCCGGTCCAGGTCATCTCTATATGCTTTGCCTGGCAACGGTTGCATTGGGTAAAG
>NZ_JAOWIA010000050.1:0-77498 GCF_030332345.1 Citrobacter sp. Cpo221 | reverse complement strand
TTGTCATGCAGCTCCACCGATTTTGAGAACGACAGCGACTTCCGTCCCAGCCGTGCCAGGTGCTGCCTCAGATTCAGGTTATGCCGCTCAATTCGCTGCGTATATCGCTTGCTGATTACGTGCAGCTTTCCCTTCAGGCGGGATTCATACAGCGGCCAGCCATCCGTCATCCATATCACCACGTCAAAGGGTGACAGCAGGCTCATAAGACGCCCCAGCGTCGCCATAGTGCGTTCACCGAATACGTGCGCAACAACCGTCTTCCGGAGCCTGTCATACGCGTAAAACAGCCAGCGCTGGCGCGATTTAGCCCCGACATAGCCCCACTGTTCGTCCATTTCCGCGCAGACGATGACGTCACTGCCCGGCTGTATGCGCGAGGTTACCGACTGCGGCCTGAGTTTTTTAAGTGACGTAAAATCGTGTTGAGGCCAACGCCCATAATGCGGGCGGTTGCCCGGCATCCAACGCCATTCATGGCCATATCAATGATTTTCTGGTGCGTACCGGGTTGAGAAGCGGTGTAAGTGAACTGCAGTTGCCATGTTTTACGGCAGTGAGAGCAGAGATAGCGCTGATGTCCGGCAGTGCTTTTGCCGTTACGCACCACCCCGTCAGTAGCTGAACAGGAGGGACAGCTGATAGAAACAGAAGCCACTGGAGCACCTCAAAAACACCATCATACACTAAATCAGTAAGTTGGCAGCATCACCAAAACCTGCTAGATTTATTACCACGGCTTTTTTTCGATAGGTAGTATGATGTTGAACGTGTCGTGGGACCCTGTATTGATTGGGATTTCCTTTGTTGTCGCGTTTATTGCCTCTTTTATTGCTCTCGATAGTGCGGGCAAAGTGGCAATCTCCAATCGACGTGAATCAACCTTCTGGCGCCTGTCTGGCGGGGCTACGCTAGGGATGGGTATTTGGTCAATGCATTTTATCGGTATGCTGGCCATGAAAATGAGTATGCCGATCAATTACCATTTTTCGCTCACGGCATTTTCTTTCTTTATTGCGCTCATTTCTGCAACTCTCGCCATTAATATCGCCATTTCCGGTAATACGCTTTCAACAAAACGATTAGTCGTAGCCACAGGAATATTAAGCGCAGGTGTCGTCACCATGCACTACGTTGGCATGTATGCCATCATTGAGCATGTTGCCATCCTATGGAGTCATTCGCTGATACTGCTCTCAGTAATGATTGCCATCGTTGCATCTGGTGTGGGTTTGTGGCTGGCTTTTCATTTGCGCCAAAATACCCGTCGCGCCCTGATCAACCGGCTTGTCGCCGCCCTTATTATGGCGCTGGCGATTGCTTCTATGCATTACACTGGGATGGGAGCGGCAACGTTCACCCATTTTGGACACACTGCACACGATGGACTCAGCTCGCTGGAACTCTCTGTCTGGGTCTGCGCCGTCACGCTGGTTATTTTGGGTATCATGTTGGTGGTCTCGATGGTGGATTCGCAACTGCGCACCTCCCGACTGGCAGACAACTTACATCAACTTAACTGCCAGCTTGAGCATCAGGTCCACTTCGATGCACTGACCGGACTTGCCAATCGCACACAAATAGATGCCTGCTTACAGGCCTGTCTGCAACATTCCAAACTGCATCAGCATCAATTTGCTCTGGTATTCATCGACCTCGATCGCTTCAAAGTCGTTAACGATACCTGGGGACATCACATCGGCGATCAGTTGCTGATCGCCAGTACGCAGCGAATCTACAGCTGCCTTGATGACACCATGACGCTGGCGAGGCTGGGGGGAGATGAGTTTATTCTTCTGGTTCCTGACTGTAATAAAGAGGCTATCACCGCTCTGCTGACCCGGATTGCGGCTGCGATTGGCGATCCTTTCACGCTGTTTGGGTACACCATTCGGGTTTCGTTAAGTGCGGGAAGCAGTATTTATCCTGAACATGGTTCCACATTGCATGAGTTAAAAGTAAAGGCTGATATGGCGATGTATCATGTCAAACAGGCTGGCAGAAACGGTTGGGCTATTTATAGCCCGGAAATGGAAGCTATCGCCGATACACCGCCGACATTTTTACAGGAACTGTCACAAGCACTGGAACACGATCAGTTTGAGCTTTGGTATCAACCCAAATACACCGCCGGAGATCATTCTCTGACCGGTTTTGAAGCGTTATTACGCTGGCATCACCCGGAACGCGGCATGCTGTTACCCGCAGAGTTTCTGCCTGCGCTGGAAGACACAGGTCTTATCATTCCGGTCGGGAAATGGGTTATCCAGCAGGCATGCCAGCAGTTACATCAATGGAAGTTACAGGGCTATGCGGAATGGACCCTCGCCGTTAATCTTTCCCCTTCCCAGTTTGAACAACATGATATCGTTGATGTGGTTTGCAGCGCCCTTGCACAATATCAACTATCACCTGCATATCTCACGCTGGAATTGACTGAAAGTACAGCACTTAAAAATTTAAAACGTAGCGCTGAAGTCTTGAATGCATTTTCAGCTTTAGGGATCACCGTTTCTATTGATGATTTCGGCACCGGTTATTCAAATATATTGATGTTGAAGTCTCTTCCGGCACGGGAATTAAAAATTGACAGAGTATTTGTTAAAGATATCAGCGAGAACAGCAAAAATACAAAGATTGTGTCTACTATTATTGACATAGCCCACTCCATGAATATGCAAGTGGTGGCTGAAGGAATAGAGACCCAGGAGCAGGAAATACTCCTGACCCAGATGGGATGTGGCGTGCTGCAAGGTTTCTTATTTGCAAAACCGTTGCCTGCGCATCAGATCCATGAATTGATTCCAACGGAAAGCAACATTAAGCAACAGCGAATCGTACAGTCTTTATCTCCTCAACAATCAATAACATTATGAGACTGTAAAATAAAAAAACAGATGCCATTAAACGGGCAACACAGCAGATAAAGATAACGGGATTATCGATGAGCACAACCGAGCTGCATTCACTGGATTTATTAACCCTGCCGGTGTGGATTGTTTCGCCGCATACCGAAGAACTGGTGTTCGCTAATACCGTTGCACGGGAACTGATGCAGGCCCCCTGCTTTTCTCTACTCCGCAAGGGCATATTTTCAACACATGCCCAGAATGATTTAACCATGTATCTCAGCGATTTGAGAAATCATCACGACATTGTGGAAATTCTTACGGTTTACCGCGAAGGTGAGGACGTCGCGATGGCCAGCCGCCTGTCAATTCGAACCCTGCCGGAATCAGGTGACGTTATTCTTTTCGAAGGCATTGAAACCCCGACTTCGCAAGGTCTGAAAGCGAGCCGTTCAGCGAATTATCAGCGAAAAAAACAGGGATTTTACGCGCGTTTTTTTCAGACCAACTCGGCTCCAATGTTGCTTATCGATCCGTCCCGCGATGGGCTGATCGTTGATGCAAATCTCAGTGCGCTAAATTTTTATGGCTATAGCCATGATACGATGTGTCAGAAACATACATGGGAAATCAATACACTAGGCCGTCATATACTCCCGGTGATGCATGAAATCGCCCATCTTCCCGGTGGCCATAAGCCTTTGCATTTTGTACATAAACTGGCAGACGGCACCTCCCGTCACGTACAAACCTACGCCGGTCCAATCGAAATCTACGGTAATAAGCTCATGTTGTGCATTATTCATGATATTACCGAGCAAAAGCGGCTGGAACAGGAGCTTGAGCGTGCGGCCCTGCGTGACGCCTTAACGGGATTGCTTAACCGCCGACATTTTTATCAGGTAACCGAGCCGGAACAGACCCACGCGATGTCACTGACACAGGATTACAGCCTGCTGTTGATCGACACCGATCGCTTTAAAAGCATTAACGATCTTTTTGGTCATTTAAAAGGTGATGAGGTACTTTGCGCTCTGGCACGCACACTGGAATCCTGTGCGAGAAAGGACGATCTGATTTTTCGCTGGGGAGGTGAAGAATTTGTGCTGCTGCTGCCGCGAACCTCGTTGGACACTGCCCTCAATCTCGCAGAAGTGATACGGGCGACGGTGGCCAAAGTGACTCTCCCTGGCCTTCCCCGCTTTACCGTCAGCATTGGCGTAGCTCGGCACGAAACAAATGAAAGCATCGATGAGTTATTCAAACGCGTTGACGACGCGTTGTACAAAGCCAAGAACGAAGGCAGGAACAGAGTGCTGGCCGCCTGATGTTTACGTCGTTCAGCGACTACGTTTAGCGTGACGCTCCCAGTTGTCTTGTTTTGCTTGTGCGGTTTTACGCAATGCCACATAACATGCCCCGCTGCCGCCGTGATGCGGCAGTGCGGCGCAGTATGCTTGCACATCGTCAAATTCCGTCAACCAGCGCGCTACGTAGCTGCGAACAATATTGGCATGGGAGTTATCGTCACGTCCCTTGCCGTGTATCACCAACACGTTACGCAACCCTTCCTGCTGCGCCTGCAGAATAAAGCTAAAGAGCATCTGGCGACATGTTTCAACAGGTTGGCGAATAAGATTGAGACTCGCCTGCTGCGGGTATTTTCCGTTTCGCAGCTTGTCGGTCACACCGTTCTGTAAACCTTCGCGACGAAACTCGAGCGGCACATTCAACGGGACAATATCGAGAAATCCCGTCGAGAGAAAATTATCCAGTTGAAGCGTATCGACACGCGCCGGAGTGCGAAGATTGCGCATAGGCTGCCAGTGCACATCGGCATGGTTTTTCAGCGGTTGAACATCCCCCATTGCGTCAAGAAACAGCGATGCATCATCAAGGTTCATGTTTCATCCTCCAGCATATTGCGACGAGCATTATCATAACCGCGCACTATTATACCGACAACTATACCGGTAACGGTTTACGGTTATTTCCAATAATTAACCGGATCCGCCGCGCTGAATCGATCTACTCACGACAAGTTGATATCCGTTTTTAGGGGTATAGCTGCGACGGTCACTGGCGTGATAATGTGTAGCCTCGCTTGAATGCTGTAATGAGAGAAACGGATGCTTAACTTACTGGAAGACACCATAGACACGCCGCTGGGCCCGCTGTGGGTTATTTGTGATGAGCAATTTCGCCTGCGCGCAGTGGAATGGGATCAGCACAGCGATCGCATGGAACAATTGCTTGATATTCATTACCGTACAGAAGGTTATCAGCGCATTACCGCCAACAATCCAGGTGGATTAAGCGACAAACTCTCTGAGTATTTTGCCGGAAACCTCAGCATCATTGACTCGCTGGAAACGGCAACCGCTGGGACGCCTTTCCAGCGTGAAGTTTGGCAAGCATTACGAACTATCCCCTGCGGGCAGGTCATGCATTATGGTCAGTTGGCCGAACAGTTGGGACGCCCCGGCGCTGCAAGAGCCGTCGGCGCAGCTAATGGCTCCAATCCAGTAAGCATTGTGGTTCCCTGTCATCGCGTCATTGGACGTAACGGCACCATGACCGGATATGCCGGCGGCGTACAACGAAAAGAGTGGTTATTGCGCCACGAAGGTTATTTGCTACTCTAGATTCCAGGCAATTAATGCCTTATTCATCACACTTCCGCATAATGCGACCCCAAATTAAGTGTGGTTAATCAAGCAGATACAAACATTCGCTCCAGTTATGCCTGAATTATTCTCTATTGGGAGTAGCTCAGGCTTACGTGCTCACCAAAAAGATGTTAAAATTGACAAATATCAATTACGGCTTGAGCAGACCTATGATCCCGGAAAAGCGAATTATACGGCGCATTCAGTCTGGCGGTTGTGCTATCCATTGCCAGGATTGCAGCATCAGCCAGCTTTGCATCCCGTTCACACTTAACGAGCATGAGCTTGACCAGCTCGATAACATCATCGAGCGCAAAAAGCCTATCCAAAAAGGGCAGACGCTCTTTAAAGCAGGTGATGAGCTTAAATCACTCTATGCTATCCGCTCCGGAACGATAAAAAGCTATACCATTACCGAACAAGGCGATGAGCAAATTACCGGTTTCCATCTGGCGGGTGACCTGGTAGGTTTTGACGCCATTGGCAGCGGTCATCACCCGAGCTTTGCTCAGGCGTTGGAAACCTCAATGGTATGCGAAATTCCTTTCGAAACCCTTGATGACCTGTCCGGTAAGATGCCGAACCTGCGTCAGCAGATGATGCGTCTGATGAGTGGCGAAATCAAAGGCGATCAGGATATGATCCTGTTGCTGTCGAAGAAAAACGCTGAAGAGCGCCTGGCGGCCTTTATCTACAATCTGTCTCGTCGCTTCGCCCAGCGTGGGTTCTCGCCTCGTGAATTCCGCCTGACCATGACCCGTGGCGACATCGGTAACTACCTCGGTCTGACGGTTGAAACCATCAGCCGCCTGCTGGGTCGTTTCCAGAAAAGCGGCATGCTGGCGGTGAAAGGCAAATATATCACTATTGAGAACAGCGACGCGCTGGCAGTTCTTGCCGGTCACACGCGTAACGTTGCGTAATCTTTCCGCAAGCCTCTCAGTTATCCTTCTGTCAAATCGCTAAATTTTCCCGATTTATTGATCTGGCAGGAGGTTATTCCCTGTTTCAATCTTCATTATTGGGTTACTCTTTTAGTTACAAACTGCGATGACAGTTGTAAGGAGACCCTGTATGGCTATGTATAAAAATATGCTGGTCGTCATCGACCCTAACCAGGACGATCAACCAGCATTACGGCGAGCTGTTTATTTGCATCAACGGATTGGTGGCAAAATTAAAGCCTTTTTGCCGATCTATGACTTTTCCTATGAGATGACTACCCTGCTGTCGCCTGATGAGCGTACGGCAATGCGTCAGGGGGTCATCAGCCAGCGAACTGCATGGATACGTGAACAAGCGAAATACTACATCGAAGCAGGGATCCCTCTGGAGATTAAAGTGGTCTGGCATAACCGACCCTTTGAAGCCATCATCCAGGAAGTCATCAGTGCCAGGCATGATCTGGTCCTCAAGATGGCGCACCAACACGACCGCCTCGAAGCCGTAATATTTACGCCAACCGACTGGCATTTATTGCGTAAATGTCCAAGTCCGGTATGGATGGTGAAAGACCAGCCATGGCCTGAAGGGGGTAAAGCACTGGTTGCCGTAAACCTCGCCAGTGAAGAGGCTTATCACAACGCGCTCAATGAAAAACTGGTCAAGGAGACGCTACAGCTTGCAGAACAGGTTAACCATACCGAAGTACATCTGGTAGGCGCCTACCCTGTCACACCAATCAATATCGCGATTGAACTGCCTGAATTTGATCCCAGCGTTTATAACGACGCAATTCGTGGACAGCACCTGCTGGCCATGAAGGCGCTACGCCAGAAATTCAGTATTGATGAGAAAGTGACGCACGTTGAAAAAGGCTTACCTGAAGAGGTCATTCCTGATTTAGCCGAGCACTTGCAGGCGGGTATTGTGGTATTGGGGACCGTCGGACGTACCGGTATTTCTGCCGCGTTTCTTGGTAATACCGCGGAACAGGTTATCGATCATCTACGCTGTGACCTGCTGGTCATCAAGCCGGATGAATATCAGACACCAGTTGAACTGGACGACGAAGAAGACGATTAACCACACAATGAAATGCCGGATGGCGATATCATCCGGCATTTTAAACGCCTAGTGTTGCTCCTCACCGCCGAGGAAATAGATACCAAGCGGGATAGCCAACAGAATCGTAAACACCATGCTGTAGACACAAATCATTGCCGATTGAATGGCGTACATTGAAGCGGTCCAGTCGGATAGCGGAATGTCATACTGTTCAATAACGCCACCGATCGTCGCTCGCGTCACGACCGACGCTGCGATAATAAACACTCCAAGCAGGCACAACAGAAACTTCCGTCCCTTCGCTGTTTTCAGCTTAGCCATGATCATAGTACTGTCCTTTTGCAGATGAAAACCTTGTTACTTTGCTCTAACAATACCATGACATCAACTGACTGTCTGCTACATAAACCGCATACAGGGTTGACGTCAGCGTTATTTCGCTGAAAATAGCGCTGATTGCATTATTTATCTCTCCTTTTGATTAATGATCTGACCTCCTTAACTGGGTAAAATATCTGGGGATTAGGATGTCAGATGATATTTAGCTAACACGGAGTTGCCAGGAAGAATCATGATCGCTGAACTGTTTATGAATAATGCGTTTAATTTGACGGTAATTCTTAGCTGCTGTGCCGCGCTGGTCCTGATGAGCGTCTGGTATCATCGTGGAGAGCGTCGCTGCAAAGGATTCATATTTCATGCCGCACAATTTTTTGTCTATGCCATTATCATTGGGACGTTTGGCAGCATTGCTAATAACGTTATCGAAAGTTACAGCCTGAAATTTATCTCCCCCAGCGTGGTCGACTTTATCTGCACCTCGTTGATTGCGTTGATCCTGACCATCAAACTTTTTCTGGTGATTAATCAGTTTGAAAAGACGCAGATTAATAAAGGCAGAGATATCACCAGCGCGAGGATCCTGTCGCGTATCATCAAGATTACCATCGTGGTTGCCATCATTTTACTGTATGGCGAACACTTCGGTATGAGCTTATCCGGCCTGTTAACCTTTGGCGGTATTGGCGGTATCGCAGTGGGTATGGCGGGGAAAGATATTCTGAGCAACTTTTTCTCAGGCATTATGCTCTATTTCGACAGACCGTTTAGCATAGGCGATTGGATCCGCTCCCCAGACCGCAATATTGAAGGCACAGTAGCAGAAATTGGCTGGCGAATGACTAAAATAAACACCTTCGACCATCGTCCGTTGTATGTGCCAAACTCGATTTTCTCCTCCATCAGCGTAGAAAACCCAGGGCGCATGACCAACCGGCGAATTAAAACGGTGATCGGGTTACGATATGAGGATGCCGATAAAGTCGGTGCCGTTGTCGAGTCGGTTAGAGAAATGCTGCAAAGCCATCCAGGAATAGACCAGAAACAAACTCTGTTGGTCTATTTTAATGAATTTGCCGATTCATCGTTGAATATCATGGTGTATTGCTTCACGAAAACCACCGTCTGGAAGGAATGGCTCGCGGTACAGCAAGACGTTTATTTAAAGATTATCACGATAGTCCAGGCAAACGGCGCCGACTTTGCGTTCCCCAGCCAGACGCTGTATATGGATAATCCTGAAACATCGCCATCGACACACTAACAAAAGAAAAGACGCGGAAATCCGCGTCTTTTTTGTACTTATTTCAATGAGGCAATATCAATTACAAAGCGGTATTTCACATCGCTTTTCAACATCCGCTGCCAGGCACGATTAATATCCTGAATATCGATCACCTCGACATCGGCGGTAATACCATGCTGACCGCAAAAATCCATCATCTCCTGCGTTTCGGCAATACCGCCGATAACTGAACCCGCCACAGACCTACGCCCAAGGATCAGGGGAACCGTATTCAGCAACGGATCCAACGCACCAAGATAACCAACCAACACCAGCGTACCGCTTAGCGCCAGGGTTGGGATATAAGGGTTCAGGTCATGAACGTAGGGCACAGTATCGATAATCAGATCAAACTGATTCGCTGTCGCTTTCATCTGTTCACTGTCAGTGGAAAGCACAACGTGACTGGCCCCCAAACGTCTGGCATCAGCTTCTTTGCCCGGTGAACGCGTAAACAGCGTAACTTCCGCGCCCAGCGCATTTGCAAGTTTTATTGCCATATGCCCGAGTCCACCCAGACCGACAACCGCGACTTTACTGCCCTCGCCTACCTGCCAGTGGCGCAGAGGCGACCATGTTGTGATCCCGGCGCAAAGCAGCGGCGCCGCACCGCGTAAATCGATCCCTTCAGGGACCTTCACCACAAACTTTTCGGTAACGACAATTTTGTCAGAATAGCCGCCGAAAGTGGGCAGACCGTCATGACGGTCGATATCGTTATACGTTAGCGTGTTACCTTCTTCGCAATACTGCTCTAGCCCCTGCTCGCAGGCGCTACAGTGTTGGCACGAATCAACCATGCAGCCGACCCCTGCGAGATCACCCACTTTGAATTTTGTTACCGACTTACCAACATGCACCACGCGGCCAATGATCTCATGCCCTGGTACCATCGGATATTTAGCACCGCCCCAATCGTTGTAGGCGTTGTGAATATCCGAGTGGCATACACCGCTGTATAAAATATCGATAACCACATCATCTTCACGCGGATCGCGACGAACAAAATTATGGGGGACTAAATCTTCTTTCACCGCCAGAGCAGCATAACCCTTCACATTCATGACCATTGAGATCTCCTCAGGGATTAGGTGTTACCAGAACCAGCATAGTTCAGGGCAGCTGGTTGTACTCAGCGTCGCTAACCGGTTCCAGCCATTCGTTCGACGCGCCAGGGGCCGGGATTTCCACGGCGATATGGGCAAACCAACTATCACGCACAGCGCCGTGCCAATGTTTCATTCCCGCCGGAATGTGCACGACATCACCGGTTTTCAGCTCGCGCGCCGGTTGATTCCATTCCTGATACCAGCCTCTACCACCGGTCACCAGCAATATCTGTCCGCCCTCATGATGAACATGCCAGAAGTTACGACAACCCGGTTCAAATGCGACATTGCCAATTACCACGCCTTCCATGGAGAGCATGGTCAGATAGCTGTCGCCAGTGAAATACTTCGCATACGCTTCATTTTTCTCTCCACGCGGAAAGACGCTGTTACCATCAAATTGTTCGTTCATAATCTCCACGCTGGCGCTGGGCGCGGTATTCAATTGATTTTGCATTTCGACTCTCCAAAACGGTGGCGACATGTGCCACCGGATGCTGAAAACAGTAAAATTATAGAGACTCTACGTGCCGGTGATTAGAGGGAGAAAAAAGGACAAACTTATGAATCGTGCTCATTAATAATGAGGGTACAATTTATCGGCTGGAGATCGCGTAAAGCCTTACGCTACGATTTCAATCAAGTTACCGTCAGGATCATGTATTACCGCTTCGTAATAGCCATCACCTGTGGTGCGCGGGCCAGAGACTAATATCCCTTGTTCTTTTGCACGCTTCGCCATGGCATCAACATTTTCACTACTGCCAACTGAAATGGCGAGATGCACCCATCCGCAACGATTATTGTCAGGTTGCTGCCCGACAAGACCCGGTTTGGTCATTAACTCAATCGCAATATCCTCGCCAATTTTGACAAAATAAGATTCAAACCCAGGGTTGGTTCTACTGCAGTATTTTTCGTTGATCTTACCGTCAAAAAACGAGACCCAGAAGCGAGCTTGCTGCTCTACATCTTGTGTCCATAACGCCATATGCGCAATCTTCATAGCAAACCTCTTCCCGTTGTATCCAGAATAGTACGACCCCTATATGGGATGTTGACATCGTTAATCATAATGCACGATCATGCACTTTATTGCTCGATGTTTATTTTATCTGGAGTATCCATGCTCGATTACGCCGCATTCCCGGAACAGCGCCAGGCGCTTATCTATCAGATCCTGCAAGAAAACGGCAGGGTCATTTGTTCTCAACTCGCAAACCGATTAGGCGTTTCTGAACATACAATTCGCCGTGACTTGCATGAATTGAGCAAAGATGGCGTGTGTAAAAAAGTTTATGGTGGCGCGGTCATTACACTCCCTGAATCCGAAGACATCGACGTGCGCAAGAGTATTAATGTAGCCAAAAAGAGCAACATCGCGCAGAGATGTGCCAGGCTGGTCAATTCTGGAAGCTGTATTTTTATCGACACGGGTAGTACCAATCTGGCAATGGCAGAAGCTCTGCCCGCCGAACTGGCGTTAACCGTGGTGACAAATTCGCCGGAGATTGCCGCCGTTTTGCTAAAAAAACCGCTGTTTGAAGTCATTATGCTGGGTGGCGTGGTGCAGAGATCTTCAGGTGGGTGCGTGGGAGCTTCCGCCATCGCACAAGTGCAGGACATTTTATTCGATCAGGGATTTATTGGCGGCTGCGCGATGTCGCCTGAATCCGGCTTAACGGGATTTGATTATGCGGATTGTGAGTTCAAAAAAGCGGTGATAAAACAATGTAATGAAACCATCGTCGCGCTAACGGCTGAAAAAATCCCAGCCGTCGCCCAATATGTCGTGACCGAAAGCAGCAATATCGATGTGATTGTTGTAGAGGACAACATCAGCAAAGAGTACGCCACAGCGTTCCAGGCACATGACATTCGAATTTATACCGTCTAACCGCGGTAGGCTCGCTGAAAATTTACTGTGCTAAACGTCGCTCCTGGCGTCAGCGCGGTGATCGCTGACAGATAATCCAGACGGATTTTTTGCTGATTTTCAGATTGCTCCACTACCAGAAATTCTTCTTTTTCCACTGTGGTACACGTCGTCAGCGCTTTAGCATCAAAACATGTGCCATCTGTTAGTTCAATGTGCAACCAATAGTGGTACATGCAGGCGATTTCCAGATAATCATGAAGATCGCAATCTATCGGGTGATACTCTTCGGTCGTTTTCATCACGCTACCGTCCCCCAACAACTTGTATATCCGGGAAATCGCCAATGCAACTTCCCGAACGATCCAGCTATTTCAGCGCTTCAATGGGAGCACCGAAATTAATATGCAGCACATTGCCGTCGATCACCAGCGCTGGCACAGATTTCACGCCAGCCACTTCAGCCTCAGCAACTCGATCAGGTTGCTCTCCCAGATGAACCACATCTATTTCAACATCGGGGGACAAGTGTTGCAGAAGTGTCTGTTCTGCGGAAACACAAACCGGGCAACCTGCATGATAGAAACGAGCTTTAGTCATGATACATCTCCTTTAATTTATAGTATCGAATCGATACTATAAATTATGCTACGCTGCTTTTATTCTTTGTCAATATAGTTTTTAATCGATACTATATGCCGAGGAGGATTTGTTATGCCCGACATGTCACTTTTCGACGTACTTGACCGGCTTTCCAGCCTGACAAGGATGTGGTTTCGCCAGCATCCTTTACTGGCGGATCTCCAGCCAGTGCAACTTAGCGCGTTAATGTATCTGGCCCGTTGCAACCGATATTCCAATACGCCGCTTGGCGTGACAGACTACCTTGGGCTCACCAAAGGTACCGTGTCACAATCGCTGAAGCTTTTGGAAAACAAAGGGTTGATTGTTCGCAAGCCGGATGACCGTGATAAACGTAGCGTCCATCTACACTTAAGTGAGTCGGCCAATACCTTACTGGACGCCCTGCTCCCGCCAACGTTTTTAGTGGAGGGTGAATCGGCAATGGGTGAACGGGCGATCGTGCTCAGAGAGCTGCTGTTAGAACTGTTACGCGGGATCCAGAGAACCAACAATGTGCCTGGCTTTGGTCTTTGCCATAGCTGTCGGTTCCACCAAAAAATTGATGGTCAGGGATTTTGTAATCTGACGAAAGAGAGATTGAGTGAAGAAGATTCATTGCTGATTTGCCGGGAGCATCAGCCGCCGGAAACATAAAATGGCTGGTGCAAAATCACACCAGCCATTTTAACGCAGGCAAAAAAGTTGTCCGTTTTACGAGCTCGCGACGTTTTCTCCACGCTTAGTCATGGATTTTAACGCCAAGGCAGCCGCGGACGAATTCAGGATTAAAATGCTTCACCGCCTCACCCACATAGCCTAAATCCAGCGAGCTGATATGCGCCATTTCGCTATCCGTGAGTGAGAAATCCCAGATGGCAAAGTTCTCTGCAATACGCTCCTGCCGGGTGGATTTAGGAATCACCGTGACGCCGCGCTGCACGTTCCAGCGCAGAACGACCTGAGCAACCGTTTTTTGATGGGCATCCGCAATCCCCTGGAGGATTTCATCTTCATACGGTTTATGCCTGCCACCGCATAACGGCGCCCAGGCTTCAGGCTGAACGTTATAGCGCTTCATAGTTTCAATGGCTACAGGTTGCGCAAAGTAAGGATGTAATTCGACCTGGTTCACCATCGGCTTAATTCTGACGGTTTCACAGAAGTTAGCTAATACATGCGCATAGAAGTTGGAGACGCCAATGGCCTTCAGTTTACCGGCTTCATAAGCCTCTTCCAGCGCACGCCAGGCGCTGAAATAATCGCCCATGGCCTGATGCAATAAATAAAGATCAATATATTCCAAGTCCGATTTTTTCAGCGACGCCTCAATACCGGCTTGAGCCATATCGTAGTTGGCCATATCCTGGACCCACAGCTTAGAAGTGATAAATAACTCCTCACGGGTACACAGACCTTCGGCAATGGCTGCACGAACCGCCTCACCCACGGCATCTTCATTGCTGTACACGGCTGCGGTATCGATGAGGCGGTAACCGGTACGAATAGCGCTTAATACAGACTGCTTACACTCTTCTTTATCGGTGACCTTAAAAACGCCAAAACCAACCATCGGCATTTTGCGATTGTTACTTAGTATGGAGTATTCCACGGCCAAGCCCCCTGTCATGTTAAAACACCATATTAGGCCAGAAACCCCACCGTGATTACCCAGTCATCTCTGATTTGACCTATGCATGGCATTCATTAATACAGATGAGGTTGTTCTGTTAAAGATGAGGGTAAGAAAGGATAAAGGCTGCGATATCAGCCTTTATGAACGCATCAGGACAGGACTGGCTCTACGGAACCAACATAGCATATGAACCTAATTCATGGTTCCGGACATGGCTCCTTCAGGTCGACACTATAAATTCTGAGTAATGTTGTAGTCTGCATAACAGACTACAACATTCAGGTGAGATCAAACTAATGATGCCACCTTTAATGGTGGCACCTGATCTGTAATACGTAACCATCAGCCATCGTCTGTATCCGTTTAAAGGATCCAGATGATGGTTTTACTGATTAAATCTTTCTTTAATGTGATTATCGCTTTTAACAAAAAAGTAGCACATCCCCATTACAACAAATATGAAACCGGAGCCGACGACCCAGTAACCGGGACCAAAGGTCTGGGGGTTCAGTATCATGTATATCAGGGATCCAATAGAGCAAAGCAAGACGCCTGTGCGTAAAACCCATTGGATAAATTTTGTCTGTTCATCCTTCAGTAAATGCTGGGCAAACAACATAACAACCATAATAGCCGGAAATAATATCAAACTGACATCAAGATGCAGCATGCGGAATGCAAAACCATACTCCCCTAGTGGCACAGGGTTAGCTGAGTTATAAAGATCGGCTCGATACTCTTCCAGGAACCCCATACCTGCTACGGTAATCACTATGCTACACCATGTAAGAAAGATCCCCATAAGAGTGTACTTGCTGGATTTGTTTAGTTTGACGCCATTTTTCCCTTTTCCGAAAAGTATTGCGCCAATCAGAAGTAAACCGCCACATAAAATAAAGATACCGATTGTGAAATCACCTAAATCAATACCAGCCACACTATGGCCTCTGGGTTCAAAGAATCCTTTTTCTGTAAATATATGAGGGATCTGTAAATGAGAACCACCGAAACCTGATACTACTAAAATAATAACAACAGCAACCAGCCCAAAAATAACCAGCCATTCACCAGTTGCTTTTATCTTTGCAGTATTTCCGGATAAATATCTCCCGTATCTCCAGGTCACTACCGACAGTATAAGACCAATGACAGCCACTACCATCATGTCTGAGTGAGAGCGTAGTAAATTGTCCTGCCATTCCGGTAGGGTATAACCAATCTTACCAGCATACCAACCTAATATTCCCAGCCAATCGCCAAAATCAAGAATGAACCCGGCTAAATCGCCAATCAGTGCGGCAATGACAGCTGTGCAGGATGCGGCTATAACCAGATAATATGTTCGTGATGACTTTAATTCTTTATTTTTTGACAGAATAAGTCCTGATAACATTGTTATCAGTATCACATCAAGCGATAAAAAAGAAAGAATTTGGTACCACAATGCAAGCTTGCTGTATTCCATAGAACGATTGATCGCACCACCACTTACACCAATTAAAATTGTGGCGATTGTGCAATAGAAAATAATTTTTTTGAATTTTCCGTCAAGACCATAAATCTGACTAACCAGTAGAGCAGTCAGACCAGCAAGACCTACAGACAAGCCATGAAAATACATTATTCTTGAGTAATCTACGGGAGTTACTCTGTCCACAAAAATAGAAAAAGGATTTGAAATAAAAACACTGCATACTGCATAAATGACCAGAATGATGAGTAGCCATTTGATTACCTGTGGCCAGCTATGTTTCCCCAGACCTGGTTCAGGTTCATAGTCCATTGGTTTTATCATCTATGTTATCTCTGTTATGGCTTTTGCTGAGATTTTTGAATACGTGCCAGTGAGTCAAACTGACAGAGCAGTAAGACCAGTGGCTGCGTTTTCTTCTTCAAATTGCCTTATTAGTCCAAATATCTTTGTATAAAGTACCTTGATCCTGGGGTTCAGCCAGTGTGATCATCAGGATCTGTCGGTCATATTATTGGTATAACAAGGTCGCTATATTGACTAAGATCTATAAATCTTTTGAAAGGTGAACCCAAAAACGCAGATTATGTATGTATGACTCAGCAAGTCAGAGACGCTAATGACAGAATAGGTATAACGATGAAAATCTATAAAATCAGATGGTTATATTAATCATCACAGCTATAAGGGAGGTACTGTTGTCTGGGGATAGTCAAAACAAAGCAGGTCAGTGATTGAACAGCATCGCTATGCGATGAAAATGCCTGGGAGGCCGGTATCCTTCACCAGCCTTCAGTTTCCGGAGATGATAAAGCACGGGATCTGACAGACAGGTATACCGGGAACAAAGCCAGCCCGTAGTTATCTCTGAGAAATAGATCTTGAGCGTATGTCCGGACGATTTTTATCCCTACACATCTCACTCTTACGAGTTACTCATGATGCTTTCTCATTCACTGTCATGATAAATATCAGTGGGCTCTCACCCCGGTTTTCATAGAAATGAGGGACATCCGTTCTGGCCGTTGCAGAACAACCGGAATTAACCAGATACATATGCTCTTGTACGCCAAGCGTGAGCGTCCCCGTTTGTACATAAAACAATTCAAGTGTTCCCGTAGAGTGACCGGGCGAAGCAAACTTTTCTCCTGGCTGCATTTCCCACATCCAGAGCTCTGTCATATCCGGCCCCCCGGAACCAGCAAGAAGCCTTGCTCTTCCTCCTTTGTCGCCTTTCCAGAGTTCAGGGATCTCACCTTCAGCAATAAGATGGACGGTTGGTTTTGTCCCTACATCGACAAAATCAGCCACCGATACCCCCATTGCGGCTGCCAGACGGCATAACAGCGCAATACTGGGATTGGCCTTACATCCTTCAATCTCGACCAGCGCTCCCTTACTGACATTTGCCTGCCTGGACAGCTCATCAAGCGACATTTTTTTTTGTTTACGGTACTGCTTAATTCGCTGCGAAACAGCTTCATTGACGGTGCTGACATCTGCACCCGCATCGGTCATTAAGTTGACTTTTTTGGTCATTGGTCGATATCATAAAATAAATTGGTCATTACAGGATTATCCCGTGTTAACACATTCTCCGTCAATTGCCCCGGAAGTTTATCGTACTGCTCCCGGTTTTCGAGCGCTTAGTATCTACGTAAAAGCCTCGCCGGTACTGAATCCTGACGTTGGCAGGGCAGCCTTGCTGGAAGCTTGTGAGGCGGTTATGGCAGGCAGACCGGAATGGGCGGAGTCTCATCTGGCCGCATGGGCTGGCATTTTTCAATCATTTGGCGCCAAACCAAAGCGCACGCCTTGTTCAGCTGATGCGCTACGTAAGCGCGTGCTTCGTGATGGGATGATGCCAGCACTGGATCCTGTTGTTGATCTTTATAACGCCGTCAGCCTCAGCTATGCCGTTCCGGTTGGTGGCGAGAATATTTCCGCTTACCAGGGCGCTCCGCGTCTGACCATTGCGGAAGGTACCGAGCCCTTTGACACGATGAAAGAAGGCGCACCTGTTATCGAGTATCCCTCCCCCGGAGAGGTTATCTGGCGTGACAATGCTGGCGTCACCTGCCGTCGCTGGAACTGGAGGCAAGGGATAAGGACACGTTTAAGTGTTGAAGCGCAGCAAATGTGGTTTATTCTGGAAAGTCTGCCACAGATGCCGCTGGAAAAGCTTCATGAAGCAGGAAGAATGCTGACTGACGGTCTGGAAGAAATGATGCCAGGTCTATGGTGTGAAATTACTCTCATCGAAGATCAGCACCAGTAATCTTATTCAGGACAAACACCTATGTTTACTGGCTTGTCTGCGTTTCCCTTAACTCCATTCACCACCAGCGGCGTGGATGAAAAGGGCTTCAGTCATATTCTTTCTCGCCTAACAGAAGCCCGGGTTGATTCTATGGGTATCCTGGGGTCAACCGGAAGCTACGCTTATCTGACCCGGGAGCAACGCAAGCGCATCGCGACTCTGGCAACACAGCACGCCGGAGAGATCCCTGTCATGGTGTGTGTGGGAGCTGTCAGCACGGAAGCCATCCTGCATCTGTCAGACGATGCGCAAGCCGCGGGCGCAAATGCCCTGCTGCTCCCGGCTGTCAGCTACCAGCCGCTCCGTGACGAAGAAGTCTTCGCACTATTTGAGACCGTTACCCGACACGCGTCAGTGCCGGTGTGCATCTATGATAACCCGGGCACCACACATTTTACCTTTACGGATGAACTGCACGGGCGTCTATCCTCACTGGAGGGGGTTCGCTCGGTCAAGCTTCCTGGTGTCCCGGATAGCCCGACTGCAGCGAGAGAGCGGGTCGAGGCATTACGTCAACACCTGCGTCCTGGCGTAACCATCGGTATCAGTGGGGATACTTATGCCGGGCTGGGATTAAACGCCGGCTGTGAAGTGTGGTACTCCGTTAGCGGTGGTTTGTTTCCGGTGATGGCGAAACAAATTACTGACGCAGCGGCGGCGAACGATCATGAACGCGTTACTGCCCTGACAACGCGCCTTGAGCCATTTTGGGCGCTGTTCCGTAAACATGGCGGAAGCATCCGCGTTATTGCTGCTGCCGCAGGCGTGCTTGGACTTACCGATACGGACTGCCTCCCTCGCCCCCTGCAGCCTTTGTCAGCAGGTGATATCGCGGATATTGCCCGTGTGATAACCACACTGGAGCTGAAATAGCCGTCCTTGAGGACCGGCTGTCTGCCGGTCCTTCTGAAACCTAACCGGGCAATAACCTTCATGACGATCCTTCGGTGTACAAACGCTCCTGCAAAGGCAGCTCTCGCACGCTATGCTCATGCCGTAACGACCTGCGGGTCACCGCCTGACCGCCCTCAATACAGAAAACCTTCTCCCCGATAAGCAATTCCCGCTATTTCACCAGGTTTAGTGCTTAACGATATACATTGTGCGGCTGTATGCGACATCTTCAGGGTTAGTAATCGGATACCCTTTCAGCCACGGTTTAATTAAACGCCCGTTGGTATACTGATAAATCGGCGCAATAGGTGCCTGTTCCATCAGAATTTTCTCCGCGGCGTTATAATCGGCATTGCGCGCTTTCTCTGTATTCTCCAGAGTTGCCTGGGTCAACACTTTGTCGTACGCCGGATCATTAAAGCGGGAGATATTGCCCGTATGGGTCGATGTTAATAGCGACAAGAACGTAGAAGGCTCATTGTAGTCACCCACCCATGAGGCGCGGATCACATCAAAATTACCGGTATTACGGCTGTCGATATACGTTTTCCATTCCTGGTTCTGCAGTTTTACGTCAACACCGAGGTTCTTCTTCCACATAGAAGCCACAGCGATAGCAATCTTCTGATGATTTTCTGAGGTGTTGTACAGCAGCGTCAGTTTAAGCGGTTTCTGCGGGCCATAGCCCGCCGCGCGCAGCAGCGTTTTCGCCTGCGCGTTCAGCTCTTCCTGACTCATTTGCTCAAACGGTGAAGGTTCCGGCACAAATCCTGCCGTTACATCCGGCGTAAAATGCCATGCTGGTTTCTCACCGGTACCCAAAACTTTCTCCGCCATCAGACGACGATCGATAGTCATGCTGAGCGCCAGGCGCACGCGTGAGTCGGCAGTCGGTCCCTTCTGGGTATTGAAGGCATAATAATAAGTACCAAGCTGCGGCGGGGTGTAAACCTGACCCGGGATATCCTTCAACAGTTTCTGGTACATATTTTTCGGGAAGGACTCGGTAATATCAATATCACCAGCAAGATAGCGCTTGGTCGCAGCTGATTCCTGGTTGATCGGCAGGAAGGTGACTTTTTGCAGCACTGTTTTGGCGTTGTCCCAATAATGCGTGTTCGGCACCACTTCCAGTTTTTCGTTTACGACGCGATCTTTGAGCACATAGGCGCCGTTACCAATCAGATTGCCTGGTTTGGTCCACTCTTTGCCGCTCTCAACGTTGGCTTTTTGTACCGGATAGAATGCAAAACTCGCCGTCAGATTGGCAAACCAGGGCAGCGGTTTATCCAGTTGAACTTTCAATGTCCGTGCATCGACAGCACTAACGCCAAGTTTATCAGGCGTGGCTTTGCCATCGATAATAGCCTGAGCATTATTAATACCCGCCAGCGCAGCAAACCAGGCAAACGGCGACAGCGTTTTTGGATCAACCAGACGCTGCCAGCTATAGACAAAATCCTGCGCCGTTACCGGCGTACCATCCGCCCATTGCGCATTGTCACGCAGCGTAAACGTCCAGATGCGGTTATCGTTACTCTTCCACTGGGTAGCGACGCCAGGCACGATCTCACCCTTCTCATTCTGGTTGACCAGCCCTTCAAATAGATCACGAATCACCTGTATTTCAGGCAGCCCAACGGCTTTTGCCGGATCAAGCGACGCCGGTTCGTCTTTTATATGACGCACCAGTTCTTGTTTCTCTGCCAGTACCGTTCCGCTGGGAACATCAGCAGCCCAGGATAAAGAAATGCTGCTAACCAACAACGCACAACAGGTTACTGAAACAGAATGCTGCATAAGGTACCCTCAATTCCGGCTACTAAGTGAATGTGTAATTATTTGTATCGCCAGCAGGAAATGCAATTAACTTCCGACAAGAAAGTGATATTACACCTGAAAAGATAAGTGTGTGAAAACGATTTGATTATCCGTACATTTTGCACAACACTGCGAGTAACAATCCAAGCATTCAGAGATAACTATGACCGTTACCCGTCCCCGTGCCGAGCGCGGCGCATTCCCACCTGGAACCGAACATTACGGACGTTCCTTGTTAGGCGCACCGCTAATCTGGTTTCCTGCACTGGCAGCCGATCGTGAAAGCGGCCTGATACTGGCGGGAACGCACGGCGACGAAAACTCCTCGGTCGTTACCCTTTCCTGCGCATTGCGTACGCTTAACCCTTCCCTGCGTCGCCACCATGTGGTGCTGGCCGTAAACCCTGACGGCTGCCAGCTTGGGCTGCGCGCAAATGCGAACGGCGTCGATCTGAACCGTAATTTTCCCGCCGCAAACTGGAGAGCGGGCGAAACGGTGTATCGCTGGAACAGTAGTGCAGAAGAGCGTGATGTGGTGTTGTTGACCGGCGAAAGTCCGGGTTCGGAACCAGAAACCCAGGCGTTGTGTCAGCTTATTCACCGAATTCATCCCGCCTGGGTAGTCTCTTTCCACGATCCACTGTCCTGTATTGAAGATCCCAGAAGCAGCGAGTTGGGTTCGTGGCTGGCACAGTCGTTTGAATTGCCTCTGGTCACCAGCGTAGGTTATGAAACGCCCGGCTCTTTTGGGAGCTGGTGCGCAGACCTGAATTTACACTGCATAACCGCCGAATTTCCGCCCATTTCATCGGATGAAGCGAGCGAAAAATACCTGCTGGCCATGTCCAATCTGCTGCGCTGGCACCCTAGAGATGGAG
The DNA here is from genome assembly GCF_030332345.1 of Citrobacter sp. Cpo221. Lineage (NCBI taxonomy): Bacteria > Pseudomonadati > Pseudomonadota > Gammaproteobacteria > Enterobacterales > Enterobacteriaceae > Citrobacter > Citrobacter sp. Cpo221. The sequence goes on along the minus strand of NZ_JAOWIA010000050.1, from coordinate 55,723 downwards.
CTGCCCGGTCGTAAAATGCAGGGCTGGCTCCGCATCGCTGGCCAGCCAGGTCGGGCCATCAAGATCGGCAAAGTTAACCTGCGACGTAAGCGGCAACGCCGCACCGATCGCCCGGGAGGTACACAGCATGCAGCCCAGCATCAGCGCAAATCCCTGCTCGCGGGCTTCCGTTGCCAGCGCCAGTGCTTCCGTCAGACCGCCTGTTTTGTCCAGTTTGATATTGACCATTTCATAGCGTCCGTGCAGCGCTTTCAGGCTACTGCGAGTGTGGCAACTTTCATCTGCGCAGATGGGCAGCGGATGCACAAAATTCTCCAGCGCGGCATCATCCTGAGCCGGCAGCGGCTGCTCCAGCATCGCCACCCCTAAATCAGCCAACAGCTGACAGCGTGCCGCAAGGCCTTCTGCCCGCCAGGATTCGTTGGCGTCGACAATAATCGTGGCGTCAGGAACAGCCGCACGAATGGCAACCATCCGCTCACTAATCAAGCGAGCATCCAGTTTAACTTTCAGCAGTCTCGCACCATTTCCCCACAGCGCAGCCGCGCTCGCGGCCATTTGTTCCGGCGAGCCAATCACCACGGTTTGCGCCGTCGTCACCACTTCCGCCAGTTCACTTCCCACCAATTCCGCCAGCGACGTCTGCTGTTGACGCGCACTCAGATCCCACAACGCACAATCTACGGCATTTCGCGCAGCCCCTGCTGGCAGCAGCTTTTGCAGCTCTTCACGCGTCAGTCCGTTTTCCAGTTGTGGCGCAATGCTCATAATTTGCGCCAGGACAGAGGCATCGCTTTCACCGTAGCGCGGGTACGGTGTGCACTCGCCAATACCTGTGACGCCATTTTCTGTCAATTCGACGACAACCACATGCGCTTCGGTTCTGCTCCCACGGGCGATGACAAAGGGAGTGTGCAGCGGCCAGGCTTCCTCATATACCTTAACTGTTCTCATTTGTTTTCCTTAATGCAGTCCCTGAAGCGGATATCCGCAAATAGCGTTTGCCGTGTTAACTGTTGATGGCATAAACTAGCCTCGACGTTAACTATATGTAAACAGGAAGATAACCATGTCACAAACCGTTCATTTCCAGGGCAACCCGGTTGCAGTTGCCGGCTCCATTCCTCAGGCTGGAAGCAAAGCTCAGGCTTTTACCCTTGTGGCTAAAGACCTGTCTGACGTTACGCTGGGCCAGTTTGCAGGCAAGCGCAAAGTGCTGAATATTTTCCCAAGCATCGATACTGGCGTTTGCGCGGCATCGGTACGTAAGTTTAACCAACTGGCGACAGAAATCGACAATACCGTCGTACTGTGTATTTCGGCCGACCTGCCATTCGCCCACTCTCGTTTTTGCGGCGCGGAAGGTCTGAGCAACGTTATCACGCTGTCCACCCTGCGCAACGCAGAATTCCTGAAAAACTACGGTGTTGAAATCGCTGAAGGCCCGCTGAAAGGTTTGGCCGCACGTGCCGTGGTTGTTATCGATGAAAATGACAACGTCGTCTTCAGCCAACTGGTCAATGAAATCACCAACGAACCAGACTACACAGCGGCGCTGGACGTACTGAAAGCTTAAGCTGCGTCTGCATACAAAAATGCCTCCGGATGGAGGCATTTTCATTTTCGGCATTACTCTTCGCTTTTTTTCTGTTGGCTCAGACCGTACTCGCGTAATTTATTGGCAATCGCAGTATGCGAAACACCCAGGCGCTTGGCCAGCTTGCGCGTGCTGGGATAATTCATATACAGCTGCGTCAGCACGGAGCGTTCAAAGCGGCTGGTAATTTCATCCAGCGACCCTTCCATTACCTCTTCTCCGACCGCAACCGTTGCCGCATCATAATCCGGCAGCAAAATATCCTGTGGCCGCAGTTCATAGCCTTCAAGCTGGGTCAGCGCCCGGTAGATAGCATTTTTAAGCTGACGCACGTTGCCCGGCCAACCGTAACGGGTTAACACCGTGCTGAGATCGGCGGACAGCTTCGGACGCGGCACGCCCTGCTCATCGGCAAAACGCGCCACGAACAGTTCGGTGAGCGGCATAATATCTTGTGGGCAATCGCGCAGCGGCGGCAGGTTTAACGTCAGTACATTCAGACGATAATAGAGGTCTTCACGGAAAAGTCCTTTCTGCACCAGCTCCACAAGGTTCTTTTGCGTGGCGCAAATCACACGGACATCAACATGAACTTCGTGATCTTCTCCCACGCGACGGAACGTACCGTCATTGAGAAAACGCAGCAATTTGGTCTGCATACGCGGCGACATTTCGCCAATTTCATCTAACAGAACCGAACCGCCATTCGCCTGCTCAAAGAACCCTTTTTTACCTTCCGGCGCATGGCCAAACAGCTCGCTTTCAACCGCATCTTCAGGGATTGACGCACAGTTCAGCGCCAGATACGGTTTCGACGCACGCGGGCTTGCCAGATGGCAGGCATGAGCAAAGAGATCTTTGCCGGTGCCGGTATTACCAGTAATCAGTAGCGGCGCGCTCAGCGTCGCCAGCTTGCGCGCTTGTTCTACGACGTGTTTCATTTTGGTGCTGACGGCAATAATCTGGCTAAACGCACTGAGATCCTGCGTTGTCATATTTTGCAGCTGACGTCCCATTCGGATGGTGGAGCGCAACATCACCACCGCGCCGGTCAACATCTGCTCCTGATTTTCGCCCTGCAAATGGACGGGCGTAATTTCCATCAGGAAATTCTGCCCGTTAATCACGACATGTTCGCTATGGGAATCCTGCGGATTGCTTTCCAGCCAACGCTGGAAGTTAAACCCATTGATTAACTGGGCTGCGGTATGGTTGCGCATCCGCTCCTGGGTGTGCGCAAAAAGTTGACAGCTCGCAGGGTTCGCCATCTCAACTTTGCTTTTCATATCAAGAGAAAGGACCGGCTCTGGCAACGCTTCAAGCAGCGCACTTAGTGCCAGATGTTCACGTTCGGAAGGCATCCATGGCACGGTACGCACATCCGTAACCCCTGAAATACGGCGAATTTCAGCCATCAGGCTGCTGAAGTTGGTGAACTCCAGCTCCGCAAAATTAAGGTAAATCCGCCCGATGGGGTCAATTTCGATGCCGCGTAAATCAATGCTTCTCAGCACCAGTAAATCGAGCAATTCGCGGGTCAGACCAAGACGGTCTTCACAAAAGACTTCCAAACGCATAGGAACCTTCATCAGGACAAGGGATTATGTAGTAAATGATAAGACAGTATTTGGTTCGCAGGAAGAACTCTGTCAACAAATATTGACAGCGCGCTGGAAAATTGGGCGCCGGGGCGTAAAGTTATACGATCGGCGCCTGTTTTTTAGCTAACTTTCGCGCGGAGATTTGTTTTTTTGTAAGGTCTCTTTCACCTGACCAATCAGTTGACGGCGAAAATCGCCCAGTCGTGGCTTATCATCATCGATCCACGGCAGCGGTCGGCAAAGTTCCATAGCTTTAATGCCCAGACGCGCCGTTAACAACCCCGCGCCAATGCCCTGTGCGGCACGCGTTGATAAGCGGGCGGCTAAATCCTGCGACATCCAGTCCATCCCTACTTCCCGCACCAGCTCACTGGCCCCGGCAAAAGCGATATTCAGCAGCACCAGGCGGAACAGACGCAGACGGCTGTAATAACCAAGTTCAATGCCATACAGCGATGCAATGCGATTAATCAGCCGTAGATTTCGCCAGGCGATAAACGCCATATCCACCAGCGCCAATGGGCTGACGGCAATCATCAGCGTGGACTCTGCCGCAGAACGGCTAATCTCACGCCGGGCTTGCGCATCCAGTACCGGCTGCACAAGATGGGCATACAGACTGACCACCTCGCGATCGTTCTGCGTTTCATGAATTGAGGCATACCAACGCTGCAATGCTGGATGCGACTGATCGATACCCGCCTGCTGCGCCAGTTTTTCACAAAATGCACGACCTTTTCCGGTTCCATGGCTGTGGAGCAAATCTCGCGCTTCATCACGTTCGTGCGCGCGCTGACGCAATCGCCACAATCTGCGCCACTCGGTCGCCACCGATCCGACACCTGCACCGATAATCAATGCGCCTGCGGCACATCCTCCCAGCGCGACCCAGTTCTGAGTCTGCCAGGCGTTCATGGTCCACTGCACACCCTGAGCAACAACGCTCACGCCAAACAGCGCCAGCCCGCCCATCACCATCTTGCGCCACAGACTGCGTTTGGGGCGTAAGGCCGCATCAATGACGGCCTCCGCCTGACCTTCGTCTTCCAGGGGTTCATCCACTTTCGCCGGAGAAAAAGTCTGCGCCTCCGTTTCGTTGAACATTTGCTGTGCTTTAAACGCCGTGTTTTGTTCCACGTCCAGCGGACCTGAGAAATCGATACGCGGTTTTAACGGCTCGCTCATCGCAATTTATCTCCTATTAAAAACTCCAGCGCGGCATCGAGGCGGATATGTGGTAAGGGTTTATCGACATCCATAACCTGCGGGCGAAACGCCTCAAACTGAAAGCCCTGGCTGTCCCAAAATGCCTGCCCAGGTAAACGCGCGGGCACTTCCCCCGGATAGACTGTCAGCGGTTCGCCATCGCTCAGACGATTACCACGCAACGCCGGGATCTTTTCACCTTTCACATCGATCAAGCCGCTGGTGGTTGCCTGCACCGATGCCAGCCCCAGACAATCCATGCTGATACCTTCGAACGCAGCGTTTTGCCATGCGTCCTGGATCAACTGCTGCAATAACGACACCATATTGGCGTGCTGATCCACCGTGACGTGGTCGGCTTTGGTGGCGGCAAACAGCAGCTTGTCGATCACTGGAGAAAATAGCCGACGAAACAGCGTACGCTGCCCGTAATGGAAGCTTTGCATCAACTGAGTAAGCGCCAGGCGCATGTCGTTGAACGCCTGTGGCCCGCTGTTGAGCGGCTGCAGGCAATCGACCAGCACAATCTGGCGATCAAAGCGCAGGAAGTGATTCTTATAAAACCCTTTGACGACCTTTTCGCAGTAATAATTGAATCTTTCGCGCAACATGCCCGCGTTGGTGTGTTTGTCAGCCTGCGCCAGCTTTGATTCCCCCCAGGCATCGACATCCGGCCACGGGAAGAATTGCAGCGCAGGCGCGCCCCCCATATCCCCGGGCAGGACAAAACGGCCCGGTTGAATAAAATGTAGGCCCTGCTGTTTACACTGATGCAGATACTCCGTCCAGGCGGCAGCAATTTCCGCCAGACGGTTTTCATCAGCAGGCGCCAACGGATCCAGCCCCTGGCATAACTGCCGCCATTTTGCCGACCATTCGCCCCGCTGCCCCTGCAATAATCCGGTCATTTGCCGCGACCAGCTCAGATAATCCTGGGCAAGCATCGGTAAATCGAGCAGCCACTCCCCCGGATAATCGACGATCTCCAGGTACAGCGTGGAGGTGTCTTTAAAGTGGCGCAGTAAAGAGTCATTGGATTTATAGCGTAGCGCCAGACGTATTTCACTCACGCCGCGCGTAGGGGTCGGCCAGGTCGGCGGAGAGCCGTACAGCTGAGCCAGTCCCTCATCATAGGTAAAGCGCGGAATGCCAAAATCGCGTTGAGGAACCCGTTTCACGCCGAGCAAACGCTCTTCGCGCACGCAGCTGAGCAACGGCAGACGCGCACCGGCATGAATATTGAGTAACTGATTTACCATCGCGGTGATAAACGCCGTCTTACCGCTGCGGCTAAGTCCGGTGACAGCCAGGCGTAAATGCCGGTCTACGCCGCGATTAACCAGCGAATTGAGTTCATTTTTAAGTCGCTTCATCGCCATCCCGTTTTGCTGAAGGAACCGAAGAAATTATAACAAACAGGAAGTAAAGATAGGGGTCAATTCTTACTTATCAACTACCTGGGCGGTTCCTGGCGGCATTATTCTTACCGCCAGGAGCAGAAGAACTGCGTACGGATTATTTATTCTCTACTTTAGGAAGCGAGATCTGGTTGATGCCACCTTCATTCGTCACCTGCGTATAGCCCATTTCAGTCAACATATCCTTCGCTTGTCCCGATTGACGCCCGGAGTTGCAGTACAGCTTCACAGTGTCGTTCTTATCAGGAACTTCAGCTGCAATACGTGCCTTCATCTCTTTTAACGGAATATTGACGGCCCCCTGAATATGCTGCTGTTGATACTGTTCAGGAATGCGAACATCGATCCAATGTTCCGCAGCATAAACCGGCATGCCGATGACCAGAGCCAACGCTAATACACCTTTTTTCAACATAATATCTTCCTGACTGATAGTTGGATTTACCTCTACACTATACGCCAGTTCTTAAGAAAATATTGCGACCGCATTATCACCGTCTGCAGGCGCGGACGATTGTTCCTCAGGTTACCCATGCTGCAGTTAGCCTGTTGATTTTTCTACCCGCATTTGATGTTCCTACCCAACAATTAGGTGAGCAAAGCTGTAATTTATTATTTAATCTGATGGCAGGTGAGAAAGGATTACAGAATATCACTATAGGAACACAAATATTGCTGACCGACTTCCTGATATAAAACCTGGGTAGTAATGCCCTGCGAAATAGATTTTTTAGTTCACCTTCAATACCCGTGGTAACGACCCAAAAGAATTTTGACAGCCCCAAAATTATATTTGTGAGCTGCCGCAAATTAACTGAGGGAATGTTGATTAATTGTTGCTTGCTTTTGCTGATTCAAATATCAGGGTTGATTACCTGAATAACGTTTCGACAATTTTGCCGCAGCCCGACTCAACACCGGTTCCAGAACCAACGCCAGCAGCATTTTTAGCGGGCGTCGGGCGACGGACTTCACCGCCCACCCTGCTACACCCGCCGGGCCGTAGCGCAGCGCGGTCAGAAGCACCAGCTTACCTGCTATTTTAAAGCCCGGCTTAACCCTTTGCCCGGCACGTTGCCAGCGATTGTTCATTTCTATCCTCACAATTGACGGAAGCGACTACGTAAGGAAAAAGTATCGGACGTCACATAACGCTCCATTTCACGTAAACGCTTTTCACTAGCCGCCAGCTCGCGATCGACGGCATCCAACAGCTCACCGCTTGATGGCTGCTGCTCGCCGGAAACCACATTGTCCGGCATCGGATCCAACACAAACGTCAGCACGATGTAGGCGACGAAGGTGAAAAAGGCCAGGCCAAAAAAGACTGACAACACCACCAGGATCCGTACCAGCTTCACAGGCACATCGAGATAATGCGCAATACCTGCGCAAACCCCCTTCACCATGCCCTGCTGCGGAATACGCCACAGTTTTTTGTTCAGGTTAACGCCTCCCATTAGCGGTCCCTCCAGTTTGGATGTTCAGCATCGAGGATGTCTTCCAGCGCCTGAATGCGCTCGCGCATCCGCTGTGCGTCATCGTTGAGTTCAACCAGGCGTTGCTGTTCACTTTGCGACAGTTCGCCACGGCTGGAACGGTTGCTGTAATGCAGCCAGAGCCAAATCGGTAAAACGAACAACACAAAGATGGTTAACGGGATGGCCAGAAATAGCGCGCTCATGAGTACTCCTTACAGGTGATGAGCGGCGGCGCGTTCGGGCGCCGCCAGATGTTATTATTGCTTGTCTTGCTGCATTTTGGCTTTAAGTTGCGCCAGCTGCTCGCTGATTTCATCATCTGCTTTCAGGTCAGCAAATTGCTGATCCAGAGACTTCTGTTTACCGAAGTTATGGCTTTCAGCCTCGGCTTCCATCTGATCGATACGACGCTCGAAAGATTCAAAGCGCGCCATCGCTTCATCGAGTTTACCGCTGTCCAGTTGACGACGAACATCACGCGAAGAACTCGCTGCCTGATGACGCAGCATCAACGCCTGCTGACGAGCACGGGTTTCACTGAGTTTATTTTCCAGCTCACCGATCTCTTTTTTCATACGCGCCAGCGTATCGTCAACCAGCGTCACCTCATGCTCCAGAGAGGCAATTAAATCGGTCAGTTTCTGCTTTTCAATTAACGCAGAACGCGCCAAATCTTCTTTCTCTTTACGCAGCGCAAGTTCTGCTTTTTCTTGCCACTCTGCCTGTTGGGCACTGGCCTGTTCGATACGGCGAGATAATTGTTTCTTTTCTGCCAGCGCACGCGCTGAGTTAGAACGTACCTCAACCAGCGTGTCTTCCATTTCCTGGATCATCAACCGTACCAGTTTCTGCGGATCTTCAGCCTTTTCCAGCAACGCATTAATGTTGGCGTTCACGATGTCGGCAAAACGAGAAAAAATACCCATAATGTAATCCTCACTTACTGTTCTGATATCGGGCTATGCCCTGCTGCTTTCATTATGCACTTGGCGTGCCAACTTTTTATGCAATTGATTTTATTGTAATTATATAATTTTACCTGCCAGGCTAATTAGCGTAAATTGGTGAATAACACTAACAAATGGTGAATTTCATCATGGCTGGATACAAAGATAATCTTCTGGGTGAAGCGAACAGCTTTATTGAAGTGCTGGAGCAGGTTTCTCATCTGGCACCGCTGGATAAACCTGTACTGGTTATAGGTGAGCGCGGGACCGGGAAAGAACTTATTGCCAACCGCCTGCACTACCTCTCCACCCGCTGGCAAGGCCCGTTTATTTCGCTTAACTGCGCGGCGCTAAACGAAAATTTGCTTGATTCCGAACTGTTTGGTCACGAAGCGGGTGCCTTTACCGGTGCGCAAAAACGCCATCCGGGACGTTTCGAACGCGCCGACGGCGGTACGCTGTTTCTCGATGAACTGGCAACCGCCCCGATGTTGGTACAGGAAAAATTACTGCGGGTTATTGAATATGGCGAGCTGGAGCGCGTTGGTGGCAGCCAGCCGTTGCAAGTTAACGTACGACTTGTTTGTGCGACCAATGCCGACTTACCTCGCATGGTCAGCGAAGGCACTTTCCGCGCGGACCTGCTGGATCGCCTGGCCTTTGACGTGGTGCAACTCCCACCGTTACGCGAGCGTCAAAGTGACATTATGTTAATGGCCGAACATTTTGCCATTCAGATGTGCCGCGAGATCGGGTTACCTCTGTTTCCGGGTTTTAGTGCCGAGGCCAGAGAAACGCTTCTCCACTACCGTTGGCCGGGCAATATTCGTGAACTGAAAAACGTCGTGGAGCGATCCGTTTACCGGCATGGAACCAGTGATTACCCGCTGGATGAGATAATCATTGACCCCTTCCGCCGCCAAACTACGCAGCCGCAGGCGCCGGAAACTAAACCGATGTCTGTAGGGTTACCGCTGGATCTGCGTGAATTCCAGCAGCAGCAAGAGAAAGACTTTCTACAAACCAGCTTACAGCAGGCAAAATTTAACCAGAAAAAAGCCGCTGAATTACTGGGTCTGACTTACCATCAGCTTCGCGCTTTGCTGAAAAAACACCAGATTTAAAGCACATTTGCAGATGTCATATTGGCGGATTTGACGCATAACCTCATCAGGGTTTACCATGACGCCATTACTGTACAAAAAAACAGGTACAAATATGGCTCTGGCACTCGTTGGCGAAAAAATTGACAGAAACCGTTTCACCGGTGAGAAAATTGAAAATAGTACATTTTTTAACTGTGATTTTTCAGGTGCCGACCTAAGTGGTACTGAATTTATCGGCTGTCAGTTCTATGATCGTGAAAGCCAGAAAGGGTGCAATTTTAGTCGTGCAATGCTGAAAGATGCCATTTTTAAAAGCTGTGATTTATCCATGGCGGATTTTCGCAATGCCAGTGCGCTGGGCATTGAAATTCGCCACTGCCGCGCACAAGGCGCAGATTTCCGCGGCGCAAGCTTTATGAATATGATCACTACACGCACCTGGTTTTGCAGCGCATATATCACTAACACAAATCTAAGCTACGCCAATTTTTCGAAAGTCGTGCTGGAAAAGTGTGAGCTGTGGGAAAACCGTTGGATGGGTGCCCAGGTACTGGGCGCGACGTTCAGTGGTTCAGATCTCTCCGGCGGCGAGTTTTCGACTTTCGACTGGCGAGCAGCAAACTTCACACATTGCGATCTGACCAATTCGGAGTTGGGTGACTTAGATATTCGGGGCGTTGATTTACAAGGCGTTAAGTTGGACAACTACCAGGCATCGTTGCTCATGGAACGTCTTGGCATCGCGATTATTGGCTAGTCTTCAGGGAGCGGTGAATATTCCGCCCCCTGCACTGCTTTTTACCCCTCAGGCATCGCTGAAGAGTGGTGTGTGGAAATTTTCCACTCTTTACCGTCCCATGCATAAGTGAATGTGTAGCGGGCTGAAACCGTTGATTTGTCCGCGAAGGTAAATGTGTAGGTACCGGTGTCTATCGCCTTATTACACCCCAGGCGAATGGTACGCATGTCAATTTTCCCGGTCGGCTTTTTCGCAAGAAAATGCTCGAAATAATCAACACGCTCAGCGTCCGTTAAACGCGCTTTATTGGATACAGTAGGCAGCAATACCGCATCGCTAAGATAATTTTCAGATACCGTCTGCGCGTTACCTGTTTTCAATGACTCGTTCCACTTATCAAATAGCGCTTCGATTTGCGCTTTATTCACCTTCACACAGTCTGGAGTCGACGCAGCAAAAACGGCTCCAGGCAATAGGGCAAGTGAAACAACAAGGCTCAGTAATTTATTCATACAATTCATTCCATTAGAGGTTATATGGCAACAGAAAACCGTTCATAACCAGGATCAAAGCCAAAATGCATTTAATAACCAATGGAAATCATCACCATAAATGGGTGAGAAGATTAAGATGCCATGAAGAAAAAATGGAATTAACATATTGAAATAATTATAGATACTTTAGCTATTACAACTCACATAACGTGTACTACTTCCTGAATGATTATAGTTCAGCATTGATAGTGACACTCTAAATGCTCGCTCCACACTTCGTTATCAATGCCATACTCCATCTTCCGAGTACACACTGATATCAATCAGTAAACAACGACAGGAACGCCCCCACGTTTATAGCAAGTCAGATGGGCCATGAAAATGCTAAGATAGTTAACAGAGTAGATTCAAAGTAGATAGCAGGTATGAATTTTGACCATGTCGCGATGTTGAACTCGCGCTTATCGAGCCTGTTACTCCCAAAAACAAACGGTAATGGCAAATGTCATTAAGTATTAGTAAGATAGCCTCTTTATATAATCCATTAAAATTATGCGCCTGGTTTTATCATCTCTGATCGTGATGGCTGGATTTCTGAGTGGTCAGGCTGCTGCTGCGCCTGAGCAAGCTCCGCACGCTGATATCCGTGACAGTGGGTTTGTCTATTGCGTCAGCGGGCAGGTCAATACGTTCAACCCACAAAAAACGAGCAGCGGTCTCATCGTCGACACGTTAGCGGCCCAATTGTATGACCGACTGCTTGATGTAGATCCCTACACCTATCGGCTGGTGCCTGAGCTGGCTGAAAGCTGGGAAGTGCTGGATAACGGCGCAACCTACCGTTTCCATCTGCGTCGTGACGTTCAGTTTCAGAAGACTGCCTGGTTCACCCCCACCCGCAAACTAAATGCGGACGATGTGGTGTTTACCTTCGAGCGCATCTTTGATCGCCACCATCCGTGGCACAATGTGAACGGTAGCAGTTTCCCCTACTTCGACAGCCTGCAGTTTGCCGATAACGTCCAAAGCGTGCGCAAACTGGACAACAACACCGTTGAATTCCGCTTAACGCAACCGGATGCCTCCTTTATGTGGCACCTTGCCACACACTATGCCTCGGTAATGTCGGCCGAATATGCCGCTAATCTGGCAAAACAGGATCGCCAGGAGTTGCTCGACAGACAACCCGTCGGCACAGGCCCGTACCAGCTTTCGGAGAATCGTGCCGGCCAATATATTCGGTTGCAGCGACATGAAAAATTCTGGCGTGGTACCCCCCTGATGCCGCAGGTCGTAGTGGATCTCGGCTCTGGTGGAACCGGACGCTTATCGAAATTACTCACTGGCGAGTGCGACGTCCTGGCCTGGCCTGCCGCCAGCCAGCTCAGCATATTGCGTGATGACCCTCGCCTGCGCCTGACGCTGCGCCCGGGGATGAACATTGCCTATCTGGCGTTCAACACCAATAAACCGCCGTTGAATAACCCTGCCGTGCGGCATGCGCTGGCGCTGGCCATTAACAACCAGCGCTTAATGCAGTCTATCTACTACGGGACGGCAGAAACCGCGGCATCTATTTTGCCTCGCGCCTCGTGGGCTTATGATAACGAAGCTAAAATTACAGAATACAACCCGGCAAAATCGCGCGAGCAGCTAAAAGCGCTGGGGCTGGAGAATCTGACATTACAACTTTGGGTCCCTACCAGCTCTCAGGCCTGGAACCCCAGTCCGCTGAAAACCGCCGAGTTGATTCAGGCAGATATGGCTCAGGTGGGTGTGAAAGTGAAGATCATCCCTGTAGAAGGTCGTTTTCAGGAGGCGAGATTAATGGATATGAACCATGATCTGACGTTATCCGGCTGGGCGACGGACAGTAACGATCCTGACAGTTTTTTCCGGCCGTTGCTCAGCTGTGCCGCCATCAATTCGCAGACCAACTTTGCCCACTGGTGTAATCCGCAGTTTGACAGCATTCTGCGCAAGGCCCTCTCTTCGCAGCAGCTTTCATCGCGAATAGATGCCTATGACGAAGCGCAAAATATTCTTGCACAAGAGTTACCTATTCTGCCGTTGGCCTCTTCACTGCGTCTACAGGCTTATCGCTACGACATCAAAGGATTGGTGCTCAGTCCATTCGGTAATGCCTCTTTTGCCGGCGTGTCCAGGGAAAAGAAAGATGAGGTGAAAAAACCATGATTATCTTCACCTTGCGTCGATTTTTATTGCTACTGGTAACCCTGTTCTTCCTGACCTTTATTGGCTTCAGCCTGAGCTACTTCACGCCTCATGCGCCGTTGCAGGGTGCATCGCTGTGGAACGCCTGGGTATTCTGGTTCAATGGTCTCATCCACTGGGATTTCGGCGTATCCAGTATTAACGGTCAGTTGATCTCAGAGCAGCTGAAAGAGGTGTTCCCGGCCACAATGGAACTGTGCATTCTTGCCTTTGGTTTTGCACTAATGGTTGGGATCCCCGTTGGTATGCTGGCCGGTATCACGCGGAACAAATGGCAGGACCGCTGCATCAGCGCATTGGCTCTGATGGGGTTTTCTATCCCCGTTTTTTGGCTGGCGCTGCTGCTAACATTGCTCTTCTCACTGACCCTCGGCTGGTTACCCGTTTCCGGGCGTTTTGATCTTCTCTACGAGGTGAAACCTGTTACCGGTTTTGCCATTATTGATGCGTGGATCTCCGACTCGCCCTGGCGCGATGAAATGCTGGTCAGCGCTATCCGTCATATGGTGCTCCCGGTGCTGACGCTCTCCGTTGCGCCCACCACCGAAGTCATCCGCCTGATGCGTATCAGCACCATTGAGGTCTTTGACCAGAACTACGTCAAAGCGGCGGCCACACGCGGTTTGTCACGATTAACGATTCTGCGTCGTCACGTCCTGCACAACGCCCTTCCGCCGGTGATCCCGCGTCTGGGCTTACAGTTTTCCACCATGCTGACGCTGGCGATGATCACCGAGATGGTCTTTAGCTGGCCAGGTCTTGGCCGTTGGCTGATTAACGCGATTCGCCAGCAGGATTACGCGGCGATTTCAGCGGGCGTGATGGTGATTGGTTCCCTGGTTATCATCGTTAACGTCATCTCTGATATTTTGGGTGCTATGGCTAACCCTCTGAAACATAAGGAATGGTATGCCTTACGATAGCGTCTATAGCGAAAAACGCCCGCCGGGTACGTTGCGCACCGCATGGCGCAATTTCTATGGTGATGCGACTGCGATGATCGGCCTGTACGGCTGTGCGGGACTGGCTATTCTGTGTATTTTTGGTGGTTGGTTTGCCCCTTACGGCATCGATCAGCAATTTCTCGGCTATCAGCTTTTACCGCCGTCATGGTCGCGCTATGGCGAAGTCTCATTCTTCCTCGGGACTGACGATCTGGGACGTGACGTTTTAAGTCGTCTGCTCAGCGGCGCGGCCCCGACCGTTGGCGGCGCGTTTGTCGTTACTCTTGCCGCCACGCTGTGTGGCCTGGTATTGGGCGTAGTTGCCGGTGCGACGCACGGATTGCGCTCTGCGGTGCTGAACCACATTCTGGACACCCTACTGTCGATCCCTTCTCTGCTGCTGGCGATTATTGTGGTGGCCTTTGCCGGGCCGCATCTGACACACGCCATGTTTGCCGTCTGGCTGGCGCTGCTGCCGCGCATGGTGCGCTCCGTTTACAGCATGGTGCATGACGAGCTGGAGAAAGAGTACGTCATTGCTGCTCGCCTGGACGGTGCAACCACACTGAATATTCTGTGGTTCGCCGTTCTGCCCAATATCACCGCTGGCCTTATTACTGAAATCACCCGCGCACTGTCGATGGCGATTCTGGATATCGCCGCGCTGGGTTTTCTCGACCTTGGCGCACAGCTGCCGTCCCCGGAATGGGGAGCCATGCTCGGCGACGCGCTGGAGCTGATTTATGTCGCACCGTGGACGGTGATGCTGCCAGGCGCGGCAATTATGATAAGCGTGTTGCTGGTTAACCTACTGGGTGACGGCGTGCGCCGCGCAATTATTGCGGGGGTGGAGTAATGCCATTACTGGATATCCGCAACCTAACCATTGAATTCAGGACCGGTGACGACTGGGTAAAGGCTGTTGATCGTGTCAGCATGACATTGAATGAGGGTGAAATCCGCGGGCTCGTCGGCGAATCTGGATCCGGCAAGAGTCTGATCGCTAAGGCCATTTGCGGTGTCGCTAAAGATAACTGGCGCGTAACCGCAGACCGTATGCGTTTTGATGATATCGATCTGCTACGCCTTTCCGCGCGTGAACGACGCAAACTGGTCGGTCATAACGTCTCCATGATCTTTCAGGAGCCGCAGTCATGTCTCGATCCGTCCGAGCGTATTGGACGTCAACTGATGCAAAATATTCCGGCATGGACCTACAAAGGTCGCTGGTGGCAGCGCATCGGTTGGCGCAAACGCCGTGCGATTGAACTCTTGCACCGCGTCGGGATAAAAGACCATAAAGATGCCATGCGCAGCTTCCCATATGAGCTGACCGATGGCGAATGCCAGAAGGTCATGATCGCTATTGCATTAGCGAATCAGCCGCGTTTGCTGATTGCCGATGAACCAACGAACGCAATGGAGCCAACCACCCAGGCGCAAATTTTCCGTCTGCTAACCCGTCTGAATCAAAACAGCAATACCACCATTTTGTTGATAAGCCATGACCTGCAAATGCTCAGCCAGTGGGCTGACAAAATCAACGTGATGTACTGCGGACAAACGGTCGAAACCGCGCCAAGTAAAGATTTGGTCACCATTCCACATCATCCTTATACTCAAGCGTTGATTCGCGCTATTCCTGATTTTGGTAGCGCAATGCCGCACAAAAGCCGCCTGAATACCATGCCAGGAGCTATTCCATTGCTGGAACAATTACCCATCGGCTGTCGTCTGGGGCCACGCTGCCCTTATGCACAACGCGAATGTATTGAAACCCCAAGACTGACCGGAGCAAAGAATCATCTCTACGCCTGTCATTTCCCGCTGAACATGGAGAGAGAGTGAGATGGTAGAAACCCTGCTCGAAGTTCGTAATCTGAGCAAAACCTTTCGCTACCGGACAGGTTTATTTCGCCGCCAGACCGTTGAGGCCGTTAAGCCCCTAAGTTTCACCCTGCGCGAACGTCAGACGCTCGCCGTCATTGGTGAAAACGGCTCGGGGAAATCTACGCTGGCAAAAATGTTGGCGGGTATGATTGAACCCACCAGCGGTGAGCTGCTGATTGACGATCATCCGTTAAAATATGGCGATTATTCATTTCGTAGTCAGCGGATCCGTATGATTTTCCAGGATCCGTCAACATCGCTTAATCCGCGGCAACGTATCTCGCAGATCCTCGATTTCCCGCTACGTCTGAATACCGACCTCGAGCCTGAGCAGCGTCGTAAACAGATTATAGAAACTATGCGCATGGTCGGTCTGCTGCCTGACCATGTGAGCTATTACCCGCATATGTTAGCGCCGGGTCAAAAACAGCGTCTGGGCCTTGCCCGTGCGCTCATTTTACGACCCAAAGTCATTATCGCCGACGAAGCCCTGGCTTCTCTGGACATGTCGATGCGTTCGCAGCTCATCAATCTGATGCTGGAATTGCAGGAAAAACAGGGGATTTCGTATATCTATGTGACCCAACATATTGGCATGATGAAGCACATCAGCGATCAGGTATTAGTCATGCATCAGGGCGAAGTGGTAGAACGCGGCAGTACAGCGGATGTTCTGGCGTCCCCTCTTCATGAGCTTACCCGCCGCCTGATTGCAGGTCATTTCGGCGAAGCGCTTACCGCTGATGCCTGGCGAAAAGATCGTTAACAAACGGCTGCCCTCCTCAACCGGGGGGCATTCTGCCATCAGTGACACAATGTGGGTAAGAGCAGCGTATCAACTTCGGTAAACGCGACTGACGGGTAAAGGGCACCACCTTGCATTGCCCAGACACCTGCGGTACTGGCCTCGTCGATAAGTCGTACTGTTTCTACTCCCTTCACCACAACACGGTCGCAATATTCCCTGATATTTTTGATCAGCACCGGGAACATCGGTTTTTCTACCTGTTCCAGGAAGAAACCGCGATCCAGTTTCACAACGTCAAAATGACCGCAAACCAGCGGACTGGCCCCTACGCTGCCGGAGCCAAGATCGCCCAACCACAATGCGTTTGGGCCGTCGCGAAGTGAATTAATCAGCAGATTATTCAGGCACATGGTATTCGACAGAAAACGTTCTGAAAGTTCCAGTGCAATAAATGGTAGAGCATGTAAGGCCGACTTGATGGCTGGATCACCAATCGCCAGCAGTGCCATTTCGTCAATGAGGTTCAGGGTGCAAATAAGGCTGTTGTGCTCAAACCAGTCACGCTTTTCGGCAATTAATCGAATTTGCTCGAGCATGAAATTACGCTTTTGTTCGCTATCCCACGCTGAAATGATGAAATCTGGATGCAACGGGTGAACCGTATCTGAAGTAAACCGGGCGTTAATCTCCACACCCAGTAATTTATCTGTTGTGTCTCTCATCGGTTCCGCGATGAAATGATAGTGCATAAGACCACTCCAATTGATCATAACATCCTGATAATGCACTTCTAATCACAATCAATCAATAATATCGATCAATGATTCGATATTGATCGATAAAAACAATATATCATAACAAGCTGAATATTGTCACATTTATTGTTTTAAGAAAGTTCCTACCTTGCTATGTTTATTAACATCAGCTAGCAATGAAATAATACCATTTCAATGCCTTTGAAACCTCGTATTTTCTCTGATTCACCGACGTTAGATGCCTGAACGAAGCACAAGCGGAGGGGGATGATATACTCCTCACATGTAATGACGTGACAGGTCACGTGAGGCGGATAACCATTCTCCAGGGAAAAAGCGTGGGATATAATTTCAGGCCAATTTCGAGTGTGTTTAATGCGTCAATCATAACTCATTGATTGATATAAGATAAGTGTTAGCCAAAAGGATTAAAGCCATGGGTTTTTTATCAGGTAAGCGCATTCTGGTGACAGGCCTTGCCAGTAAATTGTCTATCGCATGGGGAATCGCTCAGGCGATGCATCGCGAAGGTGCCGAACTGGCGTTCACCTACCAGAACGACAAGCTGAAAGGTCGTGTGGAAGAATTTGCAGCGCAATTAGGCTCCAACATTGTTTTGCAGTGTGATGTGGCTGAAGATGCCAGCATTGACGCCATGTTTGCTGAACTGAGCAAAGCCTGGCCGAAATTCGACGGTTTCGTACACTCCATCGGCTTCGCACCTGCTGACCAACTGGATGGTGATTATGTGAACGCAGTTACCCGCGAAGGATTTAAAATTGCGCATGACATTAGCGCTTATAGCTTTGTTGCGATGGCAAAAGCATGTCGTTCCATGCTAAACCCTGGCTCTGCGCTACTGACGTTGTCCTATCTGGGCGCAGAGCGTGCAATCCCTAACTATAACGTGATGGGCCTGGCGAAAGCCTCATTGGAAGCAAACGTCCGTTATATGGCTAACGCAATGGGGCCTGAAGGCGTACGCGTAAATGCAATTTCCGCAGGACCAATCCGCACCCTCGCCGCTTCCGGTATCAAAGATTTCCGTAAAATGCTGGCCCATTGCGAAGCTGTTACGCCGATTCGCCGCACTGTTACCATTGAAGATGTGGGCAACTCTGCGGCATTCCTGTGTTCCGATCTTTCTGCCGGTATCTCTGGTGAAGTCGTACACGTTGACGGTGGATTCAGCATCGCTGCAATGAATGAACTAGAACTGAAATAATCTTCCACTGTTCTCTGGGCGGCCCGCTGTCGCCCATGATGCTCGTTTTTAATTCCCCTCTACCCTGTCCCATATATGCTTTTCTGATATTTATTATCACGTAACAATCTTTCATCCCCTCTTCTGCTTACGTCAGGATATTGCAGCGCAAACGATCCGGCGAGTGGTATGACGACGTGTCCGGGTCGCCACTTTTTAGACCAAGGACCGCCCATGGAACAACGCCGAATTGAAGGCAAAAGCCACTGGTATCATGAGACGCAATCCAGCATGTATCCACAAGATGTTCTGCCGCTGGTGCCGGAAGCCGCTCATGTCGACGACTGCTTTTTACTGGATCTGGCGATATCTGATGACGCCCTTTTACCTTTTCAATCCTGGTTAATCCCTGCCCGTAAACTTGCACAGATTCTCTTCCCGACCCACGTAAACCTGAGTCAGATGCACACATTCAGCGCCTATGAACGGATGAGTACGGCGTTAACCGTCGCTCAGGTATATGGCGTCCAGCGATTATGTAATCACTATGCCGCGCGTCTAACACCGCTTCCTGGGCCGGACTCCTCGCGGGAAAGTAACCATCGACTGGCGCAAATCACCCAATATGCTCGTCAACTTGCCAGCTCTCCTGCCGTGATAGGCGTGCGCGATCGCCAGCATCTGGATGCTGTCGGGCTAACCACCAGCGATAGCATTCTGATGAATCAAATTATCGGATTCGTCGGTTTTCAGGCCCGTATCGTGGCCCTGTTTCAGGCCTGGTGTGGACATCCGGTGCGCCGAATTCCGGGTCTCGATATACAACAATTCGCTCACGCTGCGCCATTTAATGCAACAAACACAACCTGGCACGCTGCGCCATTCCCGATAGAAAAACATCTTAATCATGATGAGTCGATAGACAGACGTTATCCCGAGGAACTGCAAGCGTTACTGCCATTACTGATACATTCCCCCGTCATTTTGGATTTACACGGGTCGCTCATTTCCAGCACGCAACGTAGCGGGATACCGGTACAGGCATTTTCATTGGCGACGCTGATGACTTCACGGATTAATGGCAGCGTGGCCTGTTTTAATGAACATGCGTATTCAGCTCATGAATTAACCGAGGCCATTACCGTTCTTCGCCAGGATGAACGTGAATTACAACGTTGGGAACAACGACATCCAGTTGAGCGCGTTACCCTACAGGCGGTACAATGGCTGACCCGGGCGCCCGACCGCTTTAGCACCGCACTGTTAACGCCTTTGTTCGATCAGGGAATCTCTTCAGAGCAGGCCATTAACCTGCTAGCCTGGAGTGGATTGTGCGGATGGTTGAATCGCTTGAAAATCGCGCTGGGCGACACTGATTAACCGATCCACTTACTGAAAGAGCGCTTGCTGCCACTGGCAGAATCGCGTAAAACTGTCAGCCGCTCTTTTAGCCACGAAAATAGACAATTATGCTTCAGGACAACCCGCTGCTAGCGCAGCTTAAACAGCAACTACATTCCCAGACGCCACGTGCTGAAGGGGTGGTAAAAGCCACGGAAAAAGGCTTTGGCTTCCTGGAAGTCGATGCACAAAAAAGCTATTTCATTCCACCGCCGCAGATGAAAAAAGTGATGCATGGCGACCGTATTGTTGCGGTTATCCATACAGAAAAAGATCGTGAGTCTGCTGAGCCGGAAGAACTGATCGAACCCTTCCTGACGCGCTTCGTGGGTAAAGTTCAGGGCAAAAATGACCGTCTGTCCATTGTGCCGGATCATCCGTTACTGAAAGATGCTATTCCTTGTCGTGCAGCCCGCGGCGTTGAACATGAATTTAAAGAAGGCGACTGGGCTGTTGCAGAAATGCGCCGCCATCCGCTGAAAGGCGATCGCACCTTCTACGCCGAGTTAACCCAATTTATCACTTTTGCTGATGACCACTTTGTCCCGTGGTGGGTCACACTGGCACGCCATAATCTGGAAAAAGAAGCCCCAGACGGTGTAGCAACCGAAATGCTGGACGAAGGCCTGGTTCGTGAAGATTTAACCGCCCTCAATTTCGTCACCATCGACAGCGCCAGCACCGAAGATATGGACGATGCGCTGTATGCTGAAGAACAAGCTGACGACACACTACAATTAACCGTCGCCATTGCCGACCCAACAGCCTGGATTGCAGAAGGCAGCAAGCTGGATAAAACGGCAAAAATTCGCGCGTTCACCAATTATTTACCGGGGTTCAATATCCCGATGTTACCACGTGAATTGTCTGACGATCTCTGCTCTCTGCGCGCGAACGAAGTGCGCCCGGTTTTAGCTTGTCGTATGAGCATTACTGCCGATGGCACGATTGAAGACAACATCACCTTCTTCGCCGCAACCATCGAATCTAAAGCGAAGCTGGCCTATGACAATGTTTCCGACTGGCTGGAAGGTACAGGCGAGTGGCAACCAGAAAACGACGCGATTGCGGAACAAATCCGTCTGCTGCATCGTATTTGCCTGAGCCGAGGAGAGTGGCGTCATAACCACGCGCTGGTCTTTAAAGATCGCCCGGATTACCGTTTCGTTCTCGGTGAAAAAGGTGAAGTACTGGACATCGTCGCTGAGCCACGCCGCATCGCAAACCGTATCGTGGAAGAATCCATGATTGCGGCAAATATTTGCGCCGCTCGTGTGCTTCGCGACAAGCTGGGCTTCGGTATTTATAACGTCCATATGGGATTCGACCCGGCCAACGCCGACGCTCTGGCCGCGCTGCTGAAAACCCACGGTATGCACGTCGATGCCGAAGAAGTACTGACATTGGAAGGTTTCTGCAAACTGCGCCGTGAGCTGGATGCACAGCCATCTGGTTTCCTCGACAGCCGAATTCGCCGCTTCCAGTCTTACGCTGAAATAAGTATCGAGCCAGGTCCACACTTTGGGTTGGGTCTGGAGGCATATGCCACCTGGACTTCCCCAATCCGTAAGTATGGCGATATGATCAACCACCGTCTGCTTAAGGCCGTCATCAAAGGTGAAACCGTCGCCCGACCTCAGGATGATACCACCGTGCAGATGGCAGAACGTCGTCGCCTGAACCGGATGGCTGAGCGTGATGTGGGTGACTGGCTATACGCCCGTTTCCTGAGTGATAAAGCCGGAACCGACACCCGCTTTGCGGCCGAGATCATCGACGTCAGCCGCGGCGGCATGCGCGTACGTTTGGTTGATAATGGCGCTGTTGCCTTTATTCCTGCCCCCTTCCTGCACGCCGTGCGTGACGAACTGGTCTGCAGCCAGGAAAGTGGTACCGTACAAATCAAAGGTGAAGTGGTTTACAAAGTCACTGATGTGATTGACGTAACTATCGCCGAAGTTCGCATGGAAACCCGTAGCGTTATCGCGCGTCCAGCAGCGTAAACTGACAAATCCAACGACCTTTCTCTTTTTTGAAAGGTCGTTTTCTTTTTTTACCGACCAAATTTCAACCACACACTACACTTCTCTCATCCAGTCAAAATTTTTTTTTACTATTTTTCAGTTCCGCTGGCTTTGCTTTTTATGGATTCTGGATTACATATAAATATATAAATAAAACAATACGTTCAGCCATAATCACCCTGAATGAATCATGGCTACCCTTACTTTTGAGGCTTTATGCGCTTTAAACGGGATAGTACACATCATGAAAGACGTCCGGGAGCTGGTTACGTTGTATAGCTATGTGGGCACTCATAACCCCTACTGGCGTTTGTCAGAGGATTGCAACATCCTGCATTTCTCTATTGATGAAACAGCAGAAGCTGAGCAGACCATCGAATTATCACCCGAACAGGCCGACCGCATTCGCGAGATGACGGTAATTACGTCAAGCCTGTTGATGACGTTACCCATTGAAGATGACGATATTCCGGTACATTTGGTCGGGCGGAAAATCAATAAGCGCGAATGGGCCGGTAGCGCATCAGCCTGGGATGACACCCCTTCCGTCGCACGCGATCTGGCTCAAGGTCTCTCTTTTGCCGAACAGGTGGTTTCAGAAGCCAATTCCGTTATTGTCATTCTTGACCGCATGGGCAACATTCAGCGTTTTAACCGTTTGTGCGAAGAGTACACCGGACTCAGAGAACGTGAAGTCATTGGCCAAAGCGTATTCACACTGTTTATGAGTCGACGTGAAGCCGCAGCCTCCAGACGTAACATCGAGGTTTTTTTTCGCGAAGGCAACTCATATGAGGTCGAACGTTGGGTGAAGACCTGCAAAGGTCAGCGCCTGTTTCTTTTTCGCAATAAGTTTGTACATAACGGTAGCGGCAAGAACGAAATATTTCTGATCTGTTCCGGCACCGATATCACTGAAGAACGCCGCGCGCAGGAACGCCTGCGGATGTTGGCTAATACCGACTCCATCACCGGATTACCGAACCGTAACGCCATTCATGAGCTGATAAGCGACGCGATTGAGAACGCAGGTGATACTCAGGTTGGGATTGTATATCTCGATCTTGATAACTTCAAAAAGGTGAACGATGCCTACGGGCATATGTTTGGCGATCAGCTATTACAGAGTGTGTCGCTTGCAATCCTCAGTTGTCTTGACGACAACCAGCTATTGGCTCGGTTTGGCGGTGATGAATTTATCGTCCTTGCCACCGAAACGTCCCAGAGCACACTGGAGGCTACCGCATCGCGCATTCTGACACGCCTGCGTCAACCCTTTCGCATTGGCCTGATTGAAGTCTATACAGGCTGCTCTATTGGTATTTCCCTCGCTCCACAGCATGGTCAGGACTGCGAAAGCGTCATTCGTAACGCCGATACGGCCATGTACACCGCGAAAGAAGGCGGCCGCGGACAGTTTTGTGTTTTCTCTCCGGAAATGAATCAGCGGGTTTTTGAATACCTGTGGCTGGATACTAACCTGCGCAAGGCGCTGGAAAACGATCAACTGGTTATCCATTATCAGCCAAAAATAACCTGGCGAGGCGAAGTGCGCAGCCTGGAGGCGCTGGTACGCTGGCAGTCTCCGGAACGCGGCCTCATTCCACCACTGGAATTTATCTCCTACGCCGAAGAATCAGGGCTTATTGTTCCGCTGGGGCGCTGGGTTATTCTGGACGTTGTGCGTCAGGTTGCAAAATGGCGCGCCAAGGGAATCAATCTGCGCGTGGCGGTAAACGTTTCTGCCCGCCAACTCGCCGATCAGACGCTATTTACCGATCTCAAACAGGTGCTTCATGAACTCGACTTTGAATATTGCCCCATTGATGTCGAGTTAACGGAAAGCAGTTTGATTGAAAATGAACAGTTGGCACTGTCCGTCATTCAGCAGTTTAGCCAGTTGGGAGCGCAAATCCATTTGGATGATTTTGGTACCGGATATTCGTCACTGTCTCAACTGGCCCGCTTCCCGCTTGATGCAATTAAACTGGATCAAACCTTTGTCAGGGATGTACACAAACAACCTATTTCGCAGTCGCTGGTACGTGCCATTGTTGCGGTCGCACAGGCACTCAATCTGCAGGTCATCGCCGAAGGTGTTGAAAGCGCGAAAGAGGATGCGTTTTTAACCAAAAATGGTGTCAACGAGCGTCAGGGTTTTTTGTTTGCCAAACCAATGCCAGCAGTTGCATTTGAACGTTGGTATCGACGGCACCTGAATAAAAAAACACGCTAATGCAGTGGGATCAAACGTTGAAAATAGCCATAAATGGACATTACCTAACGATCCTATCTGCATGTAATCACAGAATATATAATATTCTTCTATCATTGAAGTTAATACTATTTTTCCCTTCTCTTTTGCCATGAAATTCTGCATCATGAAATTCAAACTCTATTGCCATTAGGATGATAACCATGTCTGATATCGACGCTCAGCGTCTGGCCGAACGCATTGATACCGTGCTGGATATCCTCGTTGCAGGTGATTACCACTCAGCCATCCACAATCTCGAAATTCTGAAGGCTGAGCTGCTAGACACGGCCAAAGAAGATGCCGAGTCTTTGCCCAAAAAGCACAAGGCTCCCTGGGAGATCTGATGACATTAACCCTTTAATGTCGCGGCTATCAGCAAACTGCATATGAGGCAGTTTCCGTTTAATTTCCGATACGATATCGCAATAAAATTAATATTATGAATTCCCGACAACAATCTATTTTGCAGATGGTGACTGATAAAGGTCAGATGAGCGTTGCCGAACTGGCAAAAATCACCGGTGTCTCAGAAGTGACGATTCGACAGGATCTGAACACACTGGAAAAACAGAGTTATTTACGCCGTGCGCACGGTTTTGCTGTTTCATTGAACAGCGATGATGTGGAAACGCGCATGATGACTAATTTTACGCTGAAGCGTGAGCTGGCCGAATTCGCCGCATCGCTGGTAAGCCCAGGCGAGTCCGTATTCATTGAAAACGGCAGCAGCAATGCGCTCTTGGCCAGAACGCTGGCGGAGCAAAAAGATGTCACCATCATTACCGTCAGCAGCTATATAGCCCATCTGCTGAAAGAAACCCCCTGCGAAGTGATTCTCCTTGGCGGCATCTATCAGAAAAAAAGCGAAAGCATGGTGGGGCCCTTAACTCGCCAGTTTATCCAGCAGGTACACTTCAGCAAGGCCTTTATCGGCATTGATGGCTGGCAGGCTGACACCGGCTTCACCGGACGCGACATGATGCGTTCTGATGTGGTTAACGCGGTGCTGGAAAAAGGTGCAGAAGTTATTGTGCTTACTGACAGCTCAAAATTCGAAGCCATTCACCCTTACACGCTGGGTCCATTAGAGCGATTCAGCCGCGTAGTCACGGATTCCAGACTCAGCGCCAGCGTACAAATGCAGCTTGAGCACTCGGGTTTAACCGTCAATATCATTGATGCGCACGCATAAAATCTTCAGCAGATGATTTGTCAGTCGGCAAATCATCTCCTCTCTGAGAGTTATCTGACAGTCCAATTAAGACTTTTTACCTGTCGTTAACAGGATTAAGTCGTAAAATTAATGTTAGCGATATAACAGGAACGAACCTCCAATCTCAGGATAGTGTTTGTCATGCCTTCGCTAAACGGTTTCACGGAAATATCTTCGTTAGCCTAAATTTAGCGCTATTCTTAAAGAACACTGGATTCCGTGAATCAATAATTCAGGAGAAAGTATTATGTTAGTAACGAGCAAAAAAATGACCGCTGCCATTTTGGCGATTACTCTGGCAATGTCGCTGAGTGCCTGCTCTAACTGGTCCAAACGTGACCGTAACACCGCAATTGGTGCTGGTGCTGGTGCAATCGGTGGTGCAGTCCTGACTGACGGCAGCACGTTGGGCACGCTGGGTGGTGCTGCAGTAGGTGGTATTATTGGCCACCAGGTGGGTAAATAATTTACGGTTAAACGGCTCGATATAATAATACGTTTACTTTTTCAGGTCTGTATTATTAAAAAGCCACGGAAAAATTCCGTGGCTTTTTTTATTAACCGCCAGCCAATTTAACTTTCATTCCTTTGGCTTCCAGCAGCGATTTAATCAGGTCGCGTTTATCACCCTGTATCTCAATCACACCATCCTTCACTGCCCCGCCGCAACCACATTTTTTCTTCAGTTCCGCAGCTAATTTGGTCAGTTCAGCATCGTCCTGATCTATTCCAGTAATCAGACACACGCCCTTACCTTTGCGGCCACTGGTCTGTCGCTGGATACGGACAATGCCATCGCCTTTGGGACGCTCTGGGACGGCTTTTGGTTCATCAATACGCCCGGTGTCAGTTGAGTAGACCAGACGAGAATTTGAGTCGTTCATTTACGCACCTCGTTTCAGGGAGGCATTGATCATCTTCAGCGTCTGAGCCGGATCTGCCGACTGTGTGACCGGACGACCAATAACCATATAATCGACGCCAGCTGACTGTGCCTGTTCCGGCGTCATAATACGACGCTGGTCGCCTGCCTCGCTGCCTTCAGGACGAATACCGGGCGTTACCAGTTTAAATGCCTGGCCAAATGCCTGCTTGAATCGCACTGCTTCCTGCGCGGAGCATACGACGCCATCCAAACCACAATGTTGGGTTAAGCGCGCCAGCCTTTCCGCATGCTCCGCAGGTGACAACGTCACGCCAAGGTCGGCAAGATCGCTGGCTTCCATACTGGTCAGAACTGTTACTGCAATCAGCAACGGCGCATCCTTGCCAAAAGGCACCAGGGCTTCACGTGCGGCGGTCATCATACGCGCCCCACCAGAAGCATGAACGTTAACCATCCATACGCCAAGCTCAGCCGCCGCCGCAACGGCATGCGCGGTAGTATTGGGAATATCATGAAATTTCAAATCAAGAAAAACGTCAAAGCCACGCTGTTGTAAATCGCGAACCAACTGAGGTCCAAAAAGCGTGAACATCTCTTTGCCCACTTTCAAACGGCAATCACAAGGATCAATTCTGTCGACAAAAGCTAATGCTTTATCACGATTGGAATAATCGAGAGCGACAACGACAGGAGAATCAGTAACAGCACGAGAAGAAGATGAAGCAGTAAACGTCATGACCAGACCTTCCTGAGGATGGGCGCCATCGGCGGCGCAAAATGGGTAAACGGCGTGCATTCTACCTGCGGCAATAAAAAATTAACAGGCGCGATTACATTTCTGCCAGGCAAATTTGGCAACGGAGGTTGAGGAAGGATCTGTTATAGATCATTAGTATGTTGTAACTAAAGTGAGGTTTTTTAAAAATTACAGCCCATCAAGTCCGCGAATAGGCTTAATGGTTGACCATGAGCGACAGGATGGGCAGTGCCAGTACAGTGTATATGCGGTAAATCCGCACTTCTGGCAACGATACCGAGGCTTGCTGCGCACCTGCTCCCCGACCATATCGCGCAGAACCATCAGGCTCTCTTTCGCGCGCCCTTCTTCTGCTTCGTTAAGATGGTAATCCATCAACTTGTGGAACACGCGCATCGTAGGATGGCGTTGTAGCTGGCGGGTAATATAAACCTGAGCGGTATCAGTCCCCTCACGCGCTTCAAGAATATCGGCCAGCATCAGCTCGGCGGCGGCGCCAGTATTCTCCTCAACAGCCCGACGTAAAAACTCGGCCCACTCATCGTTTTTCCCCAGATGCTGGTAGCAGCTTTGCAGCATTTCCAGCGTTTCGCTGACCAGTTCTTTATCCTGAGAAATCACGCGTTGTAGACATTCGACGGCCTTCGCGTAATCGCCTTTCACCATGTACACACGGCCCATCATGATGGAAACACGGGCACTGTTTTTGTCTGCCGCAGCCCCTTTTTTCAACAGCGTCATGGCGCGATCCATATCGTCGCTACCCATCTGCTGTAAGGCCAGTTCGCAGTAGAAGTGAGCTATCTCAATACGCTGTTTATCTTTACCGAGCTTCACCAGGCGTTCTGCGACATCAATCGCTTTCTGCCATTCGCTGGTCGCCTGATAAATTTGCAGCAGTTGCTGTAATGCACCGACGCGAAAATCTGTTTCATCGGTAAGCTGATTAAACATGTCTTCCGCGCGGTCGTACAGACCTGCGGCCATGTAGTCGCGCCCCAGCTGTTGCACGGCCAACAAACGCTGCTCGTAGGTCAGCGAAGCACTTTCCATTAACGTTTGATGGATGCGGATTGCGCGGTCGACTTCACCGCGCGAGCGAAACAGGTTTCCGAGGGTGAGATGAGCCTCAACGGTGCCCGTATCCTCTTTTAGCATATCGAGGAACAGATCCACCGCTTTGTCTTGTTGGTTGCTCAGGAGGAAGTTAACCCCGGCGACATAGTCACGGGAAAGACGGTTAGCTTCATCCTGCTTGGTTTGTTGCGCACTTCTGCGACCCATATACCACCCATAGGCAGCGGCTACAGGCAAAAGCAGAAACAACAACTCCAACATAAATAATTATTCCTTCACAACCGACGAATCGGCAGAAACCGCAACGTCGGTCGCAGGCGTAAGCTGGTTTTCCAGTCGTTTGATTTTACGTTCGGCGCGCGCAAGAGACACACGAACCTTCAGCCAGAAAAGGCCGCAAATTAACCAACCAATCGCAAAACCTGCGGCAAACAATACAGCAAGCAGCGTAGAGATACGATACTCACCCTGAGCCAGCAGGTAATTAAACGTAACCTGTTGATCGTTTTGCGCACCTAATGTCACCGAAATAACAAAAATCGCCAACACCAGTAAGAAAATGAGTAAATATTTCACATTACTTCCCGTTATGTGGTTTGAGCGAATAAATCGTGTACAACTTACCGCGTTGAGCCCTTTAAATTACCATTTTCACAACGAGTGCGAAACGGAAAAGCGCTTTCCCCTTTCTGATTTAAGGGCAAAATTCGAAAAATCAATCATGGCTAACTTTCTTGTTCACGCTGAGCGATTTCTTTTTCCTCCTGCACAGGCGGCGTTAATGGTCCGCATACCCGCTGCGCAAGCCATGTCGCCAGTGTTACCAGCAACCATGAAATCAGCGTTGCAACGACCAAATCACGGGGCCAGTGCATGCCTAATAATAAGCGACTACCCATAACACCCGTAGCCCAGATAAGTAAAAACACAATTGTCAGCGTACGTCGGCGTGGCCATAACAGCCCTACGGCCAGTAAAGCCCAACTGGCGGCAAACATCGTATGCCCTGACGGAAAGGCAAACCCTGTTTCTTTTTGCCAGTGCTTACGCAGAAACGTCGGAATATCCTGTTGTTCGGCCAATTGCTCTTTAACTAAGTGACCACGATCTTTACGTTTTAAAGTGTAGAACTCATCAACAGGGATATGGTGCGTTTTTTCCAGCCACACGACAAAGGGCCGAGGTTCCTGCACCCTGTCTTTAACCCAGGACTTTACGCCCTGACCGACTAAAATTGCCGCAGCCAGGATCGCAAACAGCATTACCGCAGCTTTCAGACGAAAACGCAGACACCACAGAAACCATGCGCAGAGAACAACGTGAGTGATAATACCCCACGGCTGCGTCACCGTTTCCGTTATCCAGTACAGAGATTTTAGCCACCAAACGTTATGTCCCGGCTGCCAGCTCCAGCCCGATACCCATACGGCAACCGGCATAATAAGTAGCAGTCCGGCCCCGACCGCAGTGCGCTTTGCAATTGACAGCATTGCCTCTCCTTTCGTCGATAAGTCTCACAATCATAACTGAAAAAAGCGCATGCCGGTGAAATTGACAATTTTGTGCCATTCCAAAAGCGAATCCGTTGTCGCGATTAGGTGAACATCGTTGCCTTATGGCAAAATAGTGCAATATAGAACAGAAGCCAACAGGCGACGGCACGACAGTGCCAGCATAATCTGGAGAATTACATGCAGCTTAAACGTGTGGCAGAAGCCAAACTGCCAACCCCCTGGGGTGATTTCCTGATGGTGGGATTTGAAGAACTGGCAACCGGACACGATCACGTCGCACTGGTTTTTGGCGATATCACAGGCCAAACGCCTGTCCTGGCGCGTGTCCACTCCGAATGTCTGACTGGCGATGCATTGTTTAGCCTGCGTTGCGATTGCGGCTTCCAGCTCGAAGCGGCTCTCACCCATATTGCTGAAGAAGGGCGCGGTATCCTGCTTTATCATCGTCAGGAAGGACGCAATATCGGTCTGCTCAATAAAATCCGCGCCTACGCGTTGCAGGACCAGGGTTATGATACCGTTGAAGCTAATCATCAGTTGGGCTTTGCGGCAGATGAGCGTGATTTCACGCTGTGTGCGGATATGTTCAAGCTGCTGGGTGTGGACGAAGTTCGTTTGCTGACCAATAACCCGAAAAAAGTGGAAATTCTGACCGAAGCGGGAATCAATATTGTTGAACGCGTGCCGTTGATTGTGGGCCGTAACCCGAACAATGAACATTACCTGGACACCAAAGCCGCCAAGATGGGACATTTGCTGGGCAAGTAATAGTTGTTACCGCCGATAAAAAAGCCTGCTCTCGCAGGCTTTTTACATTCTAGCTCAACATATTACGAATCACGTAGTGCAGAATGCCATCGTTTTGGTAGTACGTTAGCTCCGTCGCGGTATCGATACGGCAGCGGCATAAAACCACGTCTTTACGTCCATCCGAGCGAACCATACTCACCGGCACTGTTGCACCCGGTTTGATGTTTTGCAGATCCGTAATATCGATCGCTTCCTCACCGGTTAGTCCCAGCGTTTTACGCGTGACGCCCTGCGGGAATTCCAGCGGCAAAATCCCCATACCAATCAGGTTAGAACGGTGAATTCGCTCAAAGGACTCTGCGATAACCACGCGAACCCCCAGTAAGCGCGGGCCTTTTGCCGCCCAGTCGCGACTGGAGCCAGAGCCATACTCTTTCCCGGCAATAACCGCCAGGGGGATATTCTCCTGTTGATATTGCATAGCCGCATCATAGATAGCCACTACCTCAGTTCCCGGCAAATGACGCGTCATCCCACCTTCAACGCCGGGCACCATCTCATTGCGAATACGAATATTGGCAAAGGTACCGCGCATCATTACTTCATGATTCCCGCGCCGTGAACCGTAGGAGTTAAAATCTTTACGCTCCACGCCGTGGCTTTGCAGATAACGACCTGCCGGGCTATCCGGCTTGATACTGCCGGCAGGAGAAATATGGTCGGTGGTGACGGAATCTCCAAGCATAGCCAGAATACGCGCGCCGTGAATGTCCTTGACTGGATCCGGCGTAGCCTGCATACCATCGAAGAACGGCGACAAGCGGATATAAGTTGAGTCAGACTGCCAGCCATAGGTATCAGCCCGATCAACCTGGATTGCTTTCCATTCCGGCGTGCCCTCAAAGACTTCAGCGTACTCCTTATGGAACATGGCGGTAGAAACCTGCTCCACGGCACGTGCAATTTCCTGAGCCGTCGGCCAGATATCTTTCAGATATACGGGATCGCCCTTTCTGTCATGCCCTAACGGATCTTTCGTCAGATTGATGTTCATATTCCCCGCCAGCGCGTAGGCCACCACCAGCGGCGGAGATGCCAACCAGTTGGTCTTCACGAGCGGATGGATACGCCCCTCAAAGTTTCGGTTGCCGGAAAGCACGGCGCCAACGGTAAGATCGCCTTTTTTGATAGCTGTCTCGATAGGATCGGGTAACGGACCCGAGTTACCAATACAGGTGGTACAGCCGTAGCCCACTAGGTTAAATCCCAGCTCATCAAGATACGGCGTGAACCCAGCCTGCGCCAGATAGTCAGACACCACCTTCGATCCTGGCGCCAGCGAGGCTTTCACCCACGGCTGACGTTTCAGACCAAGCGTCACTGCTTTTTTCGCCAGCAGACCCGCTGCCATCAATACGCTTGGGTTAGAGGTGTTGGTACAGGAAGTGATCGCAGCAATAACCACCGCACCATCCGGCAGCTTGTACTGATGACCGTTCATTGTATAGTCCACTGGCTGACGATCTTTCAGCGAGCTATTTACTTCGAGTTCATTACTCGCCGAAAACGCTTTCGGGACATCAGCCAGTGCTACCCGATCCTGCGGACGCTTCGGTCCGGCAAGGCTAGCTTCCACACTGCCCATATCCAGCTCCAGTGAACTGGTAAATACGGGTTCATCCCCTGGATTACGCCACATTCCCTGCGCTTTGGCATAGGCGCTGACCAACTCAACCTGCTCCTCACTGCGTCCACTCAGACGCATATATTCAAGAGTGATGTCATCGATCGGGAAGAAACCGCAGGTTGCGCCGTATTCCGGTGACATGTTAGCAATGGTTGCCCGATCGGCCAGCGGTAAGGTGTCCAGGCCATCACCGTAGAATTCAACGAATTTACCGACCACGCCGTGCTTACGCAGCATCTGGGTGACGGTTAAAACCAGGTCGGTAGCGGTGATGCCTTCCCGCAGTTTGCCCACCAGTTTGAAGCCCACAACATCCGGGATAAGCATAGAGACCGGTTGACCAAGCATTGCTGCTTCAGCCTCAATGCCTCCAACGCCCCATCCCAGCACACCGAGACCATTAATCATTGTCGTATGGGAATCGGTTCCGACCAACGTGTCAGGGTAAGCCACCCACTCACCGTCTTGCAACTCGCTCCAGACGGCTTTGCCAAGGTATTCAAGGTTAACCTGGTGGCAAATCCCCGTTCCCGGCGGTACAACACTGAAGCGACTAAATGCCTGCTGTCCCCATTTCAGGAACACATAACGCTCATGGTTACGTTCCATTTCCAGGCGAACGTTTTCTTCGAAAGCATCATCATCACCAAAACGGTCCACCGTTACCGAGTGGTCAATGACAAGGTCCACTGGCGAAAGCGGATTCACTTTTGCCGTATCTCCTCCCAGACGTTTCACCGCTTCGCGCATGGCGGCCAGATCGACCACCGCCGGCACGCCGGTAAAATCCTGCATCAGAACACGAGCGGGTCGATAGGCAATTTCACGATCGGCATGGGCAGTCTTCAGCCAATGCGCGAGCGCATAAATATCATCTTCGGTTACGGAATTACCATCCTGCCAACGAAGCAGGTTTTCCAGCAACACTTTCAGCGATTTGGGTAGTCGGGTGATATCACCCAGTGATTTAGCGGCCAGAGGTAAACTGTAGTAGCGGTAGGTTTTATCTTTAACCTGCAATGTGTCCTTACTGGCTTCTCGTAGGGTCGACGACATAGCTCCTCCTTAAATGACAGGGTTGGATCCCCTGATTTCCTCAGGGTTAGTATTAAAGATAACACAAACAAAATGTAACGCTTTGATAACAACTCAAATTGATAAAAGTAGCGCGCGATACAAAAGCGCGAAGTGAGGTCAATGGTAGGGAGGAAGGTCTAGCCGTGTAGATTAATAGGATGGATATTCAGCAGGCAATAGCGCAATCGATAATACGTTGATTAGGCGGCTGATGGTGAATACATGGGATAAACGATTCGATATTTAAGACCACGAGGTAATCGTTATTATTATAAAATACGTACTAACTATTGTTTCTGTTCATCATCATCCGTTAACAGATCAATAAACGCCCGTTGTTCAGGAGAAAGTTTCCAGGATTCGGGTATCTTCGGCCCCTTCTCGGCGACGGTTTTGCTCTCGTGTTCATGTTCATGAGACGCTGGCGTCATAGTAGAGTGCTGCTTCGGTGCGGACATACTTACCCCCACACATTCCAGGCCACGAGTGCGACAATAATCCAGAATATCGCAGAACCAAGAAATACGGCGAACCAGGCTTTACGTTTCATCGCGGGATCCCGGCGTGCTGGCTGGTTTCCTGAAGGCATCGCTAACCTCATACTATCGAAATCACTTATCATTTAGGCACCAAACAATTGGTACAATTAATCATCAGATAGGAGGAATCCTAATAAAAAAGGCGATAAAAAGCCAGTTAATTTTTGGACTCGCTCTGATAAATAAATCAATTGTTTGATCAATTATGAATATTTGAGAATGATTTTTGGCAAGCTGACTAATTTGAAACTACTTTAGAGAATTTTTCCATAAATAATATATGGTTAATATATAGGAGGAGAAATAATGAATAAATTCAAACTCTCCCGTCGGTATCGCTTTATGCTTATGGATACCGACGAGGTTATGGCCGTTATTATTTCTCAGGCAATTTAATATCTTTAAACATGGCTTCAATATCATCGTTGGAACGCAGCGCCACCGCCGTGTCCACCACATCACGCGTCAGATGCGGCGCGAAACGTTGAATGAAATCATACATGTAACTACGTAAGAAGGTGCTGCGACGAAAACCAATTTTGGTGGTGCTATGGCTGAAGATATCATGCGCATCCACACGTACCAGGTCAGGATCGGAAACAGGATCTACCGCCATACTGGCAATTACACCCACGCCGAGACCCAGACGGACATAGGTTTTAATAACATCGGCATCGGTCGCGGTAAAAACAATACGCGGCTCCAGACCCGCACGGTTAAACGCGGTGTCCAGCTCCGAACGCCCGGTAAATCCAAAGGTGTAGGTCACCAGTGGATACTGTGCCAGTTCCTCAATAGAAACCGAAGATTTTCCCGCCAACGGATGATCCGGCGTGACGACAATCGAACGGTTCCAGTGGTAGCAAGGCAACATCACCAGGTCGTCATACAGGTGCAAGGCTTCCGTCGCAATAGCAAAATCCGCATTCCCTTTCGAGACGGCTTCGGCAATTTGCGTTGGCGATCCCTGGTGCATATGCAATGAAACACGAGGATAACGCTCAATAAAACCTTTAATCACGTTCGGTAATGCGTAACGTGCCTGAGTATGCGTGGTGGCGATATACAGCGAACCTTTGTCCGGCCAGGTATGTTCACCAGCAACAGACTTAATGGCGTCCACCTTAGACAGAACTTCGCGCGCAATACGGATGACTTCCTGCCCCGCTGGCGTAACCTGGGTCAGATGCTTACCGCTACGGGCGAAAATCTGGATGCCAAGTTCATCTTCCAGCATACGAACTTGCTTACTGATACCGGGCTGAGAGGTATAAAGCCCTTCCGCCGTAGAGGAGACATTAAGGTTGTGATTCACCACCTCAACAATGTAGCGAAGCTGCTGTAATTTCATGTTATGCCATCCCGATTCGCGCCATCAAATCATCGTTTCAGTGCAGGCTCGTGGGCACTGCTAATACGATTTAATAATAAAAAGACTGTTAACTATAACCACTATATCATTTATATGTACGCTGTATAGGTATGACAAAAAATAATATGCCAGAAACAAAAAGGGCCGCTTACGCGACCCTTTGAGGAGAAATTCAGCCGAAACGCGGTTATTTCTTCCCTTCTACCCATTTACCGTCAACGAAGAACGCGGACCAGCCAGTCGCCTTACCGTCTTTCTCAGCAGCAACGTATTGCTGCTTGGTTTTACGGCTGAAACGAACCATAGACTTGTTACCATCCGGGTCAGTTTGCGGCGCATCTGCCAGATAACGCAGTTTTTCCGGCAGGCGATCGCGGAAGCGATACAACTCTTCCACCAACGGCGCACGAGTCTCACGTGATTTCGGGAACGTATTGGCCGCCAGGAAGATACCTGCAGCACCATCACGTAACACGAAATACGCGTCAGATTTTTCACACGGCAGTTCCGGCAGCGGAACCGGATCTTCTTTCGGCGGAGCAACTTCACCGTTACGCAGGATCTTACGGGTGTTTTTACACTCGTCGTTGGTACACGCCATGTACTTGCCGAAACGTCCCATTTTCAGGTGCATTTCAGAACCACATTTTTCGCACTCTACGATCGGACCGTCATAACCCTTGATACGGAATTCACCCTCTTCGATCTCGTAGCCGTCGCAGGTTGGGTTATTACCACACACATGCAATTTACGCTTAGGATCGATGAGATAACTGTCCATTGCCGTACCGCACTTCTGGCAGCGGCGTTTGGCGCGCAATGCGTTCGTTTCCGCGTCGTCGCCTTCCAGCACGTTCAATACTTCGTTTTCCGGCACCAGGTTGATGGTGGTTTTGCAACGCTCTTTCGGGGAAAGTGCGTAGCCGGAGCAACCAAGGAAAACGCCAGTGCTGGCAGTACGAATACCCATCTTGCGTCCGCAGGTCGGGCAATCAATGCTGGTCAGTACCATCTGGTTCGGACGCATACCGCCCTCTTCAGGATCTTTCTCGGCTTTATCCAGCTGCTGAGTAAAATCAGTGAAGAAGTTGTCGAGTACGCCCTTCCATTCGGCTTCGTGATTCGCCACCTGGTCGAGGCTGTCTTCCATCTGCGCGGTAAAATCGTAGTTCATCAGCTCGCGGAAGTTTTCTTCCAGACGATCGGTGACGATTTCACCCATTTTTTCAGCGTAGAAGCGACGGTTTTCAACGCGAACATAACCGCGATCCTGAATCGTAGAGATGATCGACGCATAGGTGGATGGACGACCAATGCCACGCTTTTCAAGCTCTTTAACCAGCGAAGCTTCACTGAAGCGTGCAGGCGGCTTGGTGAAGTGCTGCGCAGGTGTCAGCTCGATAAGCGTCAAGGTATCGCCTTTGTCCACCGCCGGTAGGATGCGATCTTCATCGCCCTTACGCAGCGCGGGCATCACTTTGGTCCAACCATCGAAGCGCAGAATACGACCGCGCGCTTTCAGACGGAAATCACCCGCCCCCACGGTCAGGGTGGTAGAGTCATATTTCGCTGGCGTCATCTGACAAGCTACAAACTGGCGCCAGATCAGCTGATACAGTTTTTGCGCATCGGCCTCCATATCTTTCAGCGATTCCGCCAGTACGGCGACATCGGAAGGACGGATAGCTTCGTGTGCTTCCTGCGAGTTCTCTTTGCTGGCGTACTGGTTCGCGCTCTCCGGCAAATATTTTTTGCCAAAATTATCACTGATGTAATCGCGAACCATGGTGACAGCATCCTGGCTCAGGTTGGTTGAGTCAGTACGCATGTAAGTGATGTAACCCGCTTCATACAAGCGCTGCGCCATCATCATGGTTTTCTTCACACCAAAGCCCAGACGCGTGCTCGCAGCCTGCTGTAGCGTGGAGGTAATGAACGGTGCGCTCGGCTTGCTGCTGGTCGGTTTATCTTCACGTTCCAGGACGCTATAGCGCGCTTTTTCCAACAGGCTAACAGCGGCAAGCGTTTGTTCCCGATTTACAGGACGGAACGGTTTATCATTTTGATGCGTCACCTCAAGCGGCAACGCGTCGCCGCCCGGCGTGGTCGTGTTAGCATCAATTTCCCAGAACTCTTCTGGAACAAATGCTTTGATTTCGCGTTCACGCTCAACCACCAGACGCACAGCCACAGACTGTACGCGACCGGCAGACAGACCACGCGCAATTTTTTTCCACAGCAGTGGCGACACCATATAGCCCACAACACGGTCCATAAAGCGGCGCGCCTGTTGCGCATTAACACGATCGATGTTCAACTCGCCCGGTTTT
Source organism: Citrobacter sp. Cpo221 (assembly GCF_030332345.1). Taxonomy (NCBI): domain Bacteria; kingdom Pseudomonadati; phylum Pseudomonadota; class Gammaproteobacteria; order Enterobacterales; family Enterobacteriaceae; genus Citrobacter; species Citrobacter sp. Cpo221. Next base: position 18,474 of record NZ_JAOWIA010000050.1, on the reverse strand, counting down.
TCAAACGCCTGGCGAATAGCATTTTTGGTAATTTCGTTAAACACCACGCGGCTGTAGCGGGTATCGTCGCCACCGATGACTTCCCGCAGGTGCCATGCAATGGCTTCCCCTTCGCGGTCAAGGTCGGTTGCGAGATAGATGTGGTCGGCTTTTTCAGCCAGTTGCTTCAGTTCAGAAACAACTTTCTCTTTACCAGGCAGCACTTCATAGCGCGCATCCCAGTTGTGCCACGGGTCAACACCCATACGGTTGACGAGAGCGCCACGTTCATCCTTTTTGGGCTTTTTAGCCGTTTTGGTGGAGGTTGAGTCGGCGCTCTTTTTAGTTGCTGAGCCACTGGTCGGCAAATCACGGATATGACCGACGCTGGATTTCACCACGTAGTCATTACCCAGATACTTGTTGATCGTTTTGGCTTTTGCCGGGGACTCAACGATGACAAGAGCTTTACCCATATTCACCTTTACCTAATTTGATTCTTCCAGAATGCGTCGCACGTTGATTCACCTTCCACTGGCGACGAGACATCGATATGGTCTCTGCGTCGGCGGATATCAACCCCTTAAACTGATTCGCGCTTGTAATGTAACTCTCATGTAACTGAGTTAACAGGCTTTTTTTCTCACAAACGCTCTAGCACGACGAAGTATTGGTCGAATGTCAAGCAAATCTGTTGCCAGATTGACGAAAGCGTCACACTGTACCTGATAAAATGCGTTACGCAACTTTATTAGCATGCAAAAACAAATCTCGCCAGTTGTAACACTGTCGTAAAACCTTCATTTATGTCAGGGAATATTTGCCCATAAGGCGGGCTCAGCGTAGACTAATGTCCTTGTTTAAGGAGTAAATCATGCATAAAGACACTCAACCCATCGATCGCGAAACACTGCTGATTGAAGCCAACAAAATCATTCGTGAGCATGAGGACACGCTGGCGGGGATTGTCGCCACCGGCGTTACGCAGCGAAACGGCGTGCTGGTTTTCAGCGGAGATTACTTTTTAGACGAGCAAGGGCTACCAACGCCCAAAAGTACGGCTGTGTTTAATATGTTTAAACACCTGGCGCACGTACTTTCTGAAAAGTATCACTTGATCGATTAATACGAGAAATAATTTGCCGGATGGCAGCAACGCCTTATCCAGCCTACATTGATGCATATTTGTAGGCCGGATAGGATATGTGAGCAGCGCTATCCGGCAATGACAATTTTACATCAGTGGCTTCTGCCCCCGCTGCCACCAGCGCATCAGCAAACGATCGGCACTCTCCGCCGCACTACCGGTAAAACGATCCATCAGCTTTTTACGCTGCAGATAGCGAACGTTCAACACTTCACGACCTTCCATCAGCCCGAGGATCACCTCATCGCTGGTATTGATCTCATCCACCAGCCCATTTGCCAGCGCCTGTTGACCAAACCAGTGTTCACCCGTGGCAACCTGTTCAATGTCCAGAGTCGGGCGCATACGATGCACAAAATCTTTAAACAAATGGTGCGTTTCGTTCAGGTCTTCACGGAATTTCTGCCGCCCTTCTTCCGTATTCTCGCCAAGCAGCGTCAGCGTACGTTTGTACTGTCCGGCGGTGTGCAGTTCGATATCAATATCTTTCCCTTTCAGGAAGCGATTAAAGTTCGGGATCTGCGCCACCACGCCAATTGAGCCGACGATAGCAAACGGCGCCGAGACAATTTTATCTGCCACGCAGGCCATCATATATCCGCCGCTCGCAGCGACTTTATCCACCGTGACGGTTAGCGGTATCTGCTTATCGCGCAGACGTTGCAATTGCGATGCAGCCAGGCCATAGCCATGTACCACACCACCCGGGCTTTCCAGACGAACCATCACCTGATCCTGAGGTTTAACAACCGCCAGCACCGCCGTCACCTCTTCGCGTAATGCGCTGACCTCATGGGCATCCATACTGCCTTTAAAATCAAGCACCCATACACGAGGTTTATCAGATGACGTGCTGTCACCCAGTTTCGCTTTTGCCTTGGCGGCCTTCGCCTCCAGCTTCTGTTTCTTTTTCTGCGCCTTATGCCAGAATTTTTGCTGATGCCCATCCAATAAGGCCAGCGACAGATCTTCCTTCATCTCTTTATATTGATCGCTGAGGTTAATAACCCGCAATTCCCCACGCTGACGTTTGCGTTGTGTCGCGTTTACGATCAGCATCACCACCACTGCAATAGCCACCACGACAGTGACAATTTTTGCCAAAAACAGCCCATATTCAGACAACAATTCCACAAGACCCACCTTGGTTAAACAACGCGACTTCCGCTCAGTGTACAACAGGCGTGTCACCTCGTCTTGCTTCATACATCCAGTGCTGAATCAGTAAAAAGCATGACAAAGCGTTCATTTTGCGGTGTTATTGCCTTTGGCTGATTGAAAAAGAACAGGGTTTAAGGCATAAAGCCCAAAAGTTATTGCGAACGAGATGGCCAGGGCGTCGCCGAGGAGTAGCCGTGCATTACCAACCTAAACAAGACCTTTTACAGGGCCGCATTATTCTTGTCACCGGTGCCAGCGATGGTATCGGACGCGAAGCCGCGCAGACCTATGCACGCTATGGCGCGACCGTTATCCTGCTTGGGCGTAACGAAGAAAAACTGCGTCAGGTTGCCCGCACTATCGCCAATGAAAACGGAACACAACCACAGTGGTTTACACTGGATTTACTGACCTGTACCTCTGAAGAATGTCACCAGCTTGCGCAGCGCATTGCCGCACATTTCCCGCGTCTGGATGGCGTACTGCATAACGCCGGATTACTCGGCGATATTTGCCCAATGAGTGAACAAAACCCGCAGGTCTGGCAGGATGTAATGCAGGTAAATGTGAATGCTACTTTTATGCTGACTCAGGCATTGCTGCCGTTGTTACTCAAATCCGATGCCGGATCGCTGGTCTTTACCTCTTCCAGCGTCGGCCGCCAGGGACGCGCCAATTGGGGAGCATATGCTACCTCAAAATTTGCTACCGAAGGGATGATGCAGGTGCTGGCTGATGAGTATCAAAACCGTCATCTGCGCGTAAACTGTATCAATCCTGGTGGAACACGTACTGGCATGCGAGCCAGCGCATTCCCCACGGAAGATCCACAAAAATTGAAAACCCCCGCCGATATTATGCCGCTCTACCTGTGGCTGATGGGCGATGACAGCCGCCGTAAAACCGGTATGACTTTTGACGCCCAGCCGGGCCGTAAACCAGGAATTGCCCAATGAGTGAAGAACGCTATCAGCAACGTCAACAGCGCGTAAAAGATCGGGTTGACGCACGCGTTGCCGCCGCTACGGACGAGCGCGGGATCATCATCGTGTTCACCGGAAATGGTAAGGGTAAAACCACCGCCGCATTCGGTACCGCCACGCGCGCGGTGGGCCACGGTAAAAAAGTCGGCGTCGTACAATTTATTAAAGGTACGTGGCCAAACGGAGAACGTAACTTACTTGAACCCCACGGCGTAGAGTTTCAGGTTATGGCAACAGGATTTACCTGGGAAACGCAAAACCGTGAGTCCGACACCGCGGCCTGTATGGCCGTGTGGGAACACGGCAAGCGGATGCTGGCCGACGATGAACTGGATATGGTGGTGCTGGACGAGCTGACCTATATGGTGGCATACGACTATCTGCCGCTTGAAGAGGTCATCACTGCCCTAAATGCGCGCCCTGCCCATCAAACGGTGATTATCACCGGCCGTGGATGTCATCGCGATATTCTGGAGTTAGCGGATACGGTCAGCGAGCTGCGCCCGGTCAAGCATGCGTTTGAAGCGGGCGTGAAGGCCCAGATAGGGATCGATTACTGACACCAGGCCGGATAAGGCGCTTGCGCCGCATCCGGCTCCACGCTAACGTCTGATAGCGCTTTGCTTATCAGGCCTGGTCATGATTAACCGTTGTTGCTACGACCACCCGGACGACGGCTGCTACCGACCTGTGAGTGGCGCTTCACCGCACGACGGATCTGATTTGCCTTCATGCGACGACGATCTTTCTCGACGGCAACTTTAGAGGTCGTTTCCGGCTTCAGTTCCACCAGTTCACGCAGATAGTTGGTCTGCGCGAGGTCAAGCTCGGTCCAGCCACCACGCGGCAGGCCTTTCGGCAGAGGGATATCACCGTAACGAACACGAATAAGACGGCTTACCTGCACACCTACAGCTTCCCACAGGCGACGGACTTCACGGTTACGCCCTTCGGTCAGCGTGACGTTATACCACTGGTTGATCCCTTCACCACCGCTGAACTTGATCGTTTTAAATGCCGCCGGACCATCTTCCAGCTGTACGCCACGACTCAGATCGCGCAGTTTTGCATCATCAACCTGACCAAAAACACGTACCGCATATTCACGTTCAACTTCACGGCTTGGGTGCATCAGACGGTTAGCCAGTTCACCATCGGTGGTAAACAGCAGTAAACCGCAGGTATTCACGTCCAGACGCCCTACGGCAATCCAGCGCGCATCACGCAGTTTTGGTAAACGATCGAACACGGTCGGACGACCTTCCGGGTCGTTACGGGTACACAGTTCACCTTCTGGCTTGTAATAGGCCAGAACGCGGCAGATTTGCTCCGCAGACTCTTTAACCGAAATCAGATGACCGTCGATACGGATTTTCAGGCCCGGAGTGACTTCAACGCGATCGCCGAGCGTGGCAATTTTGCCATCAACGCTCACGCGACCCGCGGCAATAATAGATTCGATTTCACGGCGAGAACCGTGGCCAGCGCGCGCCAGCACTTTTTGTAACTTTTCGCTCATAGAGCTTCCTTTAGATGTCGCCTTCACAGGCGTCGAACAGGAGAATCAACGGCGCCAGTCAGCGCCATTTTAAGGCCGCGTAGTATAGCGGTTCGCGCCCTTATAAGAAAGGTTTAACGTCGCCAACGCCTTCACGTAACACCACCGGGGAATCGTCGGTTAAATCGATGACCGTGGTCGGCTGCTGACCGAGATAGCCACCGTGGATAATCAAATCCACCAGTTTTTCCAGACGGTCTTTAATCTCTTCCGGGTCTGACTCAGTAAATTCACTGCCCGGCAGCATCAGCGATGTAGAGAGCATCGGCTCGCCCAGTGCTTCCAGCAGCGCCAGCGCAATCGGATTCGATGGCACACGCAGGCCGATGGTCTTTCGTTTTTCCTGCAACAAACGGCGCGGAACTTCTTTCGTTCCTTTCAGGATGAAGGTGTAGTTACCCGGCGTGTTGTTTTTAATTAAACGAAAGGCCACGTTGTCGACAAACGAATAGGTCGACAGTTCAGACAAGTCACGGCACATCAGCGTAAAGTTGTGCCCGTCCGGCAGGTGACGAATGCGGCAAATGCGCTCCATGGCGCCTTTATCTTCAATTTTGCAGCCCAACGCATAGCCGGAATCGGTTGGATAGACGATCACCCCACCTTTACGCACGATTTCAACGGCCTGATTGATCAGTCGCTGCTGCGGGTTTTCGGGATGAATATAAAAAAACTGGCTCATACTTTCCTCTCTGTGATCTCGGGCTGCTCCCAAAGTTGCCAGACGCCTTCTACGCCTGCGGGCAACCAAAGTTTACGACCCAACTCAATCCATGGGCAGGGTAGATGAAAATCAGACCCTTGCGATGCCCACAGTTGATGCGAACGCGCAAGCGTCGCCAGATGGGTGCGTTCATTGGGAGACTGCTGGCACTGTGCTACTTCCATCGCGTCGCCGCGATGTTCAGCAAAATGCGCAACCAGTCTTTTCAGCCACTTAGCGCTAAGATCGTACCGCCCAGGATGAGCCAGAACAGCCTTACCGCCAGAATGATGAATGACATCAATAGCTTGTTCTATTGTACACCACTGTGGCGGAACGTAACCGGTTTTCCCACGGGCAAGATATTTTTTAAAGACATCCGCCATGGTTGTGGCTTTTCCGCATTCCACCAGGAAACGCGCAAAATGGCCCCGCGTAACCGCCCCGCCATCAGCCAGGCGTAACGCCCCTTCCCACGCGCCGGGGATATGCGCTTTGTCGAGTCGTTCGGCAATCAGGCGCGCACGCTGCTGACGACGTTCCGTTTGTTGCGCCAGAAACTCACACATCATGGGATGGGCGATATCAATGTTCAGACCCACTATATGGATCTCATGGTTTTCCCAGACCGTTGATATCTCGACGCCAGGGATTAAATTTAAGGCTAAACCTGAACGTGAAATTTCTTCTCTTGCCGCCGCAATGCCGGCCGTGGTGTCATGATCGGTGATCGCCAGTGTACCGACTCGCATCTCTACCGCACGGTGTACTAAGGCTTCTGGCGTTAACCGCCCATCGGAGGCTGTAGTATGACTGTGCAGGTCATAAATCACTGCGTAATTCGTGTCGCTCAAGGCGGCTCCCGTTTCAATAAATGTCGTATCACGCCCATCATAGCGGTTTCGACAAATATACTGAAATCAGGTGTTGACTTTATTCCATTGAACTAGTTAACTAGTACGCAAGTTCACATGAAGAAGGTATCTGAGATGAAAGCAACATTTGTTCTGCACGGTTGGTGGCGCACTTCCTGATTTCGGGCAGTGTCTTACGTCTGCAATATGCAACCAGATACCCGGCCCGCCAAATGAGCGGGCTTTTTTTTGAACAAAATTAATGAGAATAACGATGCAAACTCAAAAACCGACACTCGAACTGCTTGCCTGCGATGCCGCCTACCGAGAGAATCCGACGGCGCTGTTTCATCAGGTGTGTGGCGCACGTCCAGCAACACTGCTGCTGGAATCTGCAGATATCGACAGCAAAGACGATCTGAAGAGCCTGCTGCTGGTCGATAGCGCATTACGCATTACCGCTCTCGGTGACACTGTCACCATTCAGGCATTATCCGCAAACGGCGCATCGCTGCTGCCCCTACTGGATGCAGCCCTGCCCGCTGGCGTTGAGAATGAAAAACAGCCGAATGGTCGTCATCTGCGATTCCCCGCTGTCAGCCCGCTGCTGGATGAAGACGCCCGCTTATGTTCTCTTTCCGTATTTGACGCTTTCCGCTTACTGCAGGAGCTGGTGAATGTTCCTGTACAAGATCGTGAAGCGATGTTCTTCGGCGGTCTGTTTTCCTACGACCTGGTTGCCGGTTTTGAAGATTTACCTCAGCTTGAAGCGGGCAACCGTTGCCCTGACTACTGCTTCTATCTGGCAGAAACGCTGATGGTTATCGACCACCAGAAAAAAAGCACTCGTATTCAGGCCAGTGTTTTTACCCCCAATGATGCGGAAAAACAGCGTCTTAACGCCCGTCTGACGCAGTTGAGTCAGCAGCTTACCGAGCCTGCGCCGCCGTTGCCCGTCACTGAAGTCCCGCAGATGCGCTGCGAGTGTAATCAGAGCGATGAAGAGTTTGGCGCCGTAGTACGTGGCATGCAAAAAGCGATTCGCGCGGGCGAAATTTTCCAGGTTGTTCCATCCCGCCGTTTCTCGCTCCCCTGCCCATCACCGCTGGCGGCCTACTATGTGCTGAAGAAAAGTAACCCCAGCCCATACATGTTTTTCATGCAGGACAACGATTTCACGCTGTTTGGCGCCTCCCCGGAAAGCTCGCTGAAATACGATGCCACCAGCCGCCAGATTGAGATCTACCCGATTGCTGGCACTCGCCCGCGCGGTCGTCGTGCGGACGGTTCGCTTGACCGCGACCTCGACAGCCGTATCGAGCTGGAGATGCGAACCGACCATAAAGAGCTTTCTGAGCACCTGATGCTGGTTGACCTGGCGCGTAACGACCTGGCGCGTATCTGTACGCCGGGCAGTCGCTACGTTGCTGATCTCACCAAAGTCGATCGTTACTCCTTCGTTATGCACCTGGTTTCGCGCGTGGTTGGTGAACTGCGTAGCGATCTGGATGTGCTGCACGCTTACCGCGCCTGTATGAATATGGGCACGTTAAGCGGAGCGCCAAAAGTTCGCGCCATGCAGCTTATCGCCGAGGCAGAGGGTCGTCGCCGTGGCAGCTACGGCGGTGCGGTAGGTTACTTCACGGCGCATGGCGATCTGGATACCTGTATTGTCATTCGCTCCGCCCTCGTGGAAGACGGTATTGCCACCGTACAAGCCGGTGCCGGGATTGTTCTGGATTCTGTACCGCAGTCTGAAGCCGATGAAACCCGTAATAAAGCGCGCGCGGTTCTGCGTGCTATCGCCACCGCGCACCACGCACAGGAGACCTTCTAATGGCTGACATTCTGCTGCTCGATAATATCGACTCTTTTACCTATAACCTGGCGGATCAGCTGCGTACTAATGGTCACAACGTGGTGATTTACCGCAACCATATTCCGGCCCAGACGTTGATTGACCGCTTAGCAACGATGAAAAATCCGGTGCTGATGCTCTCTCCAGGCCCAGGTGCGCCAAGCGAAGCAGGTTGCATGCCGGAGCTATTAACCCGTTTGCGCGGCAAGCTGCCAATCATCGGTATTTGTCTGGGACACCAGGCCATTGTTGAAGCCTATGGTGGATATGTGGGTCAGGCCGGAGAGATCCTGCACGGCAAAGCGTCCAGCATTGAACACGACGGTCAGGCGATGTTTGCCGGTCTGGCGAATCCGCTGCCGGTGGCACGCTATCATTCACTGGTTGGCAGCAACGTTCCTGCTGGATTGACCATTAACGCCCACTTTAACGGCATGGTGATGGCGGTACGTCACGATACCGATCGCGTCTGCGGCTTCCAGTTCCATCCGGAATCCATTCTGACTACCCAGGGCGCACGTTTGCTGGAACAAACGCTGGCCTGGGCGCAACAGAAGCTTGAACAAACCAATACGCTGCAACCCATTCTGGAGAAACTGTACCAGGCCCAGACGCTGTCCCAGCAGGAAAGCCACCAGCTGTTCTCTGCCGTGGTTCGTGGTGAACTGAAGCCGGAACAACTGGCTGCGGCGCTGGTGAGCATGAAAATTCGTGGCGAACACCCGAATGAAATTGCCGGTGCGGCAACCGCGCTGCTGGAAAACGCAGCCCCGTTCCCACGCCCTGATTATCTGTTTGCCGATATTGTCGGTACCGGCGGCGACGGCAGCAACAGTATCAATATTTCTACCGCCAGCGCCTTTGTTGCGGCGGCTTGCGGACTGAAAGTGGCCAAACACGGAAATCGTAGCGTCTCCAGCAAGTCTGGCTCTTCGGATCTGTTAGCGGCATTTGGCATCAATCTGGATATGAACGCCGATAAATCCCGTCAGGCGCTTGACGACCTCGGCGTGTGCTTTCTGTTTGCGCCGAAATATCACACCGGTTTTCGCCATGCCATGCCGGTACGCCAGCAGTTGAAAACCCGCACGCTGTTTAACGTGCTCGGCCCGTTGATTAACCCGGCGCATCCGCCGCTGGCGCTGATCGGCGTTTACAGTCCGGAACTGGTGCTACCGATTGCTGAAACGCTGCGCGTGCTGGGATATCAACGGGCAGCCGTGGTTCACAGTGGTGGCATGGACGAAGTTTCGCTGCATGCACCGACCATTGTGGCAGAGCTGCACGATGGGGAAATCAAGAGTTATCAACTGACGGCAGAAGACTTTGGTCTGACGCCTTACCACCAGGAACAGCTGGCTGGCGGCACGCCGGAAGAAAACCGTGACATTCTTAGTCGCTTGTTACAAGGTAAAGGTGAAGCCGCTCATGAGGCTGCTGTTGCCGCAAATGTCGCCATGTTAATGCGCCTGCACGGTGAAGAAGATTTAAAAGCCAATGCGCAAACCGTGATTAATGTACTGCGTAGCGGTGCGGCCTATGACCGCGTCACTGCACTGGCAGCAAGAGGGTAAATGATGCAAACCGTTTTAGCGAAAATTGTCGCAGACAAGGCGATTTGGGTAGAAGCCCGCAAACAGCAACAACCGCTGGCCAGCTTTCAAAATGATGTTCAGCCTGGCTCACGTGATTTCTACGATGCGCTGCAAGGTGCGCGCACCGCCTTTATTCTGGAGTGCAAAAAGGCATCTCCATCAAAAGGCGTGATCCGTGATGATTTCGACCCGGCACAAATTGCTGGCGTCTATAAACATTATGCTTCCGCGATCTCTGTACTGACCGATGAGAAGTATTTCCAGGGGAGCTTTGATTTCCTGCCCATCGTCAGCCGCATCGCACCGCAGCCGATTCTGTGCAAGGACTTTATTATCGATCCTTACCAGATTTACCTGGCACGTTTCTACCAGGCGGACGCCTGTTTATTGATGCTGTCGGTGCTCGATGATGAGCAATATCGTCAACTCGCCGCCGTCGCCCACAGTCTGAAAATGGGCGTACTGACCGAAGTCAGCAACGAAGAAGAGCTGGAGCGTGCTATCGCACTGGGCGCCAAAGTCGTTGGTATCAACAACCGTGATTTACGCGACCTGTCGATTGATCTGAATCGTACCCGTCAACTGGCGCCGCGACTGGGTCACGGTGTTACCGTCATCAGCGAGTCCGGGATCAACACCTATGGTCAGGTGCGCGAGCTCAGCCACTTCGCCAACGGTTTTCTGATTGGCTCCGCGCTGATGTCGCATGATGATCTGCACGCCGCCGTGCGTCGCGTACTGCTCGGCGAGAATAAAGTCTGCGGTTTAACCCGGGCTCAGGATGCAAATGCGGCATACGAAGCGGGTGCCATTTACGGCGGCGTGATTTTTGTCCCCACATCACCGCGCGCGGTCAACGTTGAACAAGCGCGAGAGGTCATGACCGGCGCGCCGCTGCAATACGTCGGGGTGTTTCGCAACTCAGATATTACCGACGTGAGCGCAACAGCGGCGGAACTGGGACTAACTGCCGTGCAACTGCACGGTAACGAAGACCAGTCCTACGTTGACGCCCTCCGCGAGGTACTGCCCGCACAGGTACAAATCTGGAAGGCGCTCAGCGTCAGCGAGACTTTGCCAGCCCGTGATTATCAGCATGTCGATAAATACGTCTTCGACAACGGCCAGGGCGGCAGCGGTCAACGCTTTGACTGGTCACTTTTAGGCGGACAATCGCTGGATAACGTTTTACTGGCAGGCGGACTTGGCGCAGATAACTGCGTGGACGCGGCAAAAACCGGCTGTGCCGGTCTCGATTTCAATTCTGGCGTAGAGTCACAGCCGGGCATTAAAGATGCACGTCTTCTGGCTTCGGTCTTTCAGACGCTGCGCGCATATTAAGGAAAAGGACATGACAACATTACTCAATCCGTACTTTGGTGAATTTGGCGGTATGTATGTGCCACAGATTCTGATGCCTGCCCTGCGCCAGCTGGAAGAAGCTTTTGTCAGCGCACAAAAGGATCCTGAATTTCAGGCGCAGTTTACAGACCTGCTGAAAAACTATGCAGGTCGCCCAACCGCACTGACCAAGTGCCAGAACATTACTCAAGGCACCAACACAACGCTGTATCTCAAGCGTGAAGATTTACTGCACGGCGGCGCGCACAAAACCAACCAGGTGCTGGGTCAGGCGTTGCTGGCGAAGCGCATGGGTAAAACGGAAATCATCGCCGAAACAGGCGCGGGTCAGCACGGTGTTGCATCTGCTCTCGCCAGCGCACTGCTGGGGTTGAAATGCCGTATTTACATGGGTGCGAAAGATGTTGAACGTCAGTCGCCTAACGTTTTCCGTATGCGTTTGATGGGCGCTGAAGTTATCCCCGTTCACAGCGGTTCCGCAACGCTGAAAGATGCCTGTAACGAAGCGCTTCGCGACTGGTCTGGCAGCTACGATACCGCGCACTACATGCTCGGTACGGCGGCTGGTCCGCACCCCTTCCCGACCATTGTGCGTGAGTTCCAGCGCATGATCGGTGAAGAAACCAAGGCGCAGATTCTGGAAAAAGAAGGCCGTCTGCCGGACGCCGTTATCGCCTGCGTGGGCGGCGGTTCTAACGCCATCGGTATGTTCGCCGATTTTATTAATGAAACCAGCGTAGGTCTGATTGGCGTAGAGCCAGGCGGTCACGGAATTGAGTCTGGAGAGCACGGCGCACCGTTGAAGCATGGTCGTGTCGGGATTTACTTCGGCATGAAGTCCCCGATGATGCAGACCGAAGAAGGACAGATCGAAGAGTCTTACTCTATTTCTGCAGGGCTGGACTTCCCATCGGTTGGGCCACAGCACGCGTACCTGAACAGCATTGGCCGCGCAGATTATGTTTCAATCACCGATGATGAAGCACTGGAAGCCTTCAAAACGCTGTGTCTGCACGAGGGAATTATTCCGGCACTGGAGTCCTCCCATGCCCTGGCGCACGCGTTGAAAATGATGCGTGAAAATCCGGAAAAAGAACAGTTACTGGTGGTTAATCTCTCCGGTCGCGGCGACAAAGACATTTTCACCGTACACGATATTCTGAAAGCGCGAGGGGAAATCTGATGGAACGTTACAAAAACCTGTTTGCACAGCTGAAGGACCGCAAAGAAGGCGCTTTTGTCCCCTTCGTAACCCTGGGCGATCCGTCTGTTGAGCAGTCACTGAAAATCATTGATACGCTGATTGAAGCCGGTGCCGACGCGCTTGAGCTCGGCATTCCTTTCTCCGATCCGCTGGCAGACGGTCCGACCATACAGGAAGCCACCCTGCGAGCGTTTGCCGCCGGCGTCACACCGTCGCAATGCTTTGAAATGCTGGCGCTGATTCGCCAGAAGCATCCGACGATTCCCATTGGGTTGCTGATGTATGCCAACCTGGTCTTCAGCAAGGGCATTGACGAGTTTTACGCCCAGTGCGAAAAAGTGGGTGTGGATTCTGTGTTGGTAGCCGATGTGCCTGTTGAGGAGTCTGCCCCGTTCAGAACTGCAGCGCTCCGCCACAACATCGCACCGATTTTCATCTGCCCGCCGAACGCTGATGAAGAACTGCTACGCCAGATTGCCTCTTATGGCCGTGGCTACACTTATCTGCTTTCACGTGCAGGTGTGACCGGTGCAGAAAATCGTGCGGCATTACCGCTGCATCATCTGGTTGAAAAGCTGAAACAATATGATGCTCCGCCTTCTTTACAGGGCTTTGGTATTTCTGCGCCTGAACAGGTCGCTGGTGCTATTGAAGCCGGTGCTGCCGGTGCAATTTCCGGCTCGGCAATTGTGAAGATCATTGAGAAAAATGTTGCGGCACCGGATCAGATGCTGACTGAACTGAAAGCGTTTGTCAGCGCAATGAAAGCCGCCACCCAGCAGTAAGTTAAATCAACCGCCAGTGACAGCTGGCGGTTTCACCCTTCTTTCGTGTGCTTCATTCTATACATAGCGCTATCCGCATTCTGAATGGCCACATCCAGTTCATCGTTCACCTCTGCAATTCCCCACGATACTGACAATGGCACGGTATGGCCGTCCACAACGAACACATGACTGGTCACCTGCCCGCTAATACGTTGCGCGATTGCTATAGCGTCAGTTGCCTGTGATCGAAACAGCAGGATCATAAATTCATCCCCGCCGGTACGAATCACAATATCGTGGCTGGTGCGGGTGTTTGACAGCATCCTGTTGGCGATAATTTGCAGCGCGCGATCGCCTGCCGCGTGGCCCCAGGTATCATTGACGGCCTTGAATTTATTGCAGTCCAGTAGCACCACCGAACAGTGTGATAAATCCCGACGCTTGATAATGTCGAGTATTCGGCGGTTAAAACAGCCGGTCAGAGTATCGATATAAACCTTGAGGTCGCTTTCATTCAGCCATGATTTGAGTGAGAAACTGATCATGATGAAAAAGAACGGCGCCAGCAGAATCACGATCCCAGCATGTGTGTCGCGTACCATAAAACGACCTAATGATAGCGAATAGTGCAGTGCATATTTCTCCGAAAAATTGCGCACCATAAAGCGGGATTGACTTGTACATTTGCCGGATAAACAGAGACTCTCATGGTTTGTTAAATTCACCAACTCCACGTTCAGCTCCGGTGGAATTTGGTTGTCAAATGCCTGGGCTAACGCTTCCTGCAATTCGGGCTTTGAATGGTCATAGACCAGATAGGCTACGATTTGGTCTGATATCTCTTTGCCAGACAGATCGTAGATATAACTCACCACGCTGTAAGCTTTTTCACCGGTAATTTTATCGGTATAAAAATTCGTCGAACTAAGGGCTTTGTTTTTGACGTTTTTTTGCAGTAATCGGGTATAGAAATCGACGGGCGGGTAGAAAAATTGAGTGATATCCCGCGCCATTTCAGAATTTGAGAAACTGAAATTGCGTGAATCGGAAGCCATAAACCAGTAAAAATAATCTGAATTTTTGGCGATGATATAACGATGTGCATCGAAGCTGCCCGGGTTTAGCTCATTGACCATACCGCGAATAAATTCAGCCGCCGTATACATACACAGCGCGTTGTGACTGGTTTGCTGGGCAACCATTGTCCCCGTCGCCGAATGCAGTCGCTTTGGATCGGCGTTAATTCCCCATTCATCCTCATCCCGGAGAACAAATTTTGAAATATCGCCGCATTGTTCCCCCGTTTTGATATGGTGATAACGCTCACCAATCGCATCGGCGATCAGCTCGTTATCGTTAAAAATGTCCATCATGCGCGCTTGCAGGCGGTTGACACCTTCGCTGGCAGCGGCCATTCGCTGTTCATAAATAATAAACAGAAACAACGAAGTAAATATCAACGTAATGAGCCCTGATACCAGCAGTGCCTGCCTGTTTCTGAGCTTATCCTGCACAATCTTCACGAGTCCACCCTGATAGTTAACAGTATTGCCAAATCGGTTACCCGTTTATGTTGTTGCATAACAGCGTTGTACGTTGATAGAGAATGTTTGCCACTCCGAAGCAGGTAAGTTGATGTAGCCCGCAGTCGCGCGCTTAGGTTACATATTTATACAATAAAATCACATATTTGTTAACATAAACGCAAACTAATCATCACCTTCGATAGGATATCCTGCCCGCCGGATGGCCTCGCGGCAGTCGTTTACGCCTGCGGCATAGCCCGCCTCAATCTCACAAACCGGACTTGCGCTGCAATAAGGTAGTGTAACCGGAGTCGCAATAATTTTCTCCAGCGCCTCAATTTTATCCATGTAAAGCAATAACTCACGTGCAGCACTCACGGCAAATGCTGCCGTTTGATCTTCGGAGAACGGTTCCAGAAGTGTGATTTTTTGCTGTAGCAGATGGCGGGTCAACATCATCATCAATACCCTCAAAGTTGGTTTGCTTAAAGAGTAGCACTACATCAAAGGGGAGAAAGGCTCGATGTTTTCCCCAGAATTTTAAATAAAGAACAAGGGGAATGTTTCCTGGTTGCTAACCACTGTCAGGCATGCCCGGAATCTATACAGTTCAGTCATCCTGGTTGTGCAACTATTAATTAAGTTGACTTCAAAAAGTCCCTTGCGAGACACTGGTTTAAAGCATACCAAATATGGGTGAACTTGTTGAGACATCTGTTGATTAAATTAGTTGTGTTAAGCGTTGGATTTTTAAGCGCTGGGGACATACTGGCAAATACTCCGGAACAGGTAGTCACCGCTTTCCAGAGGGATTATAAATATTGGAATGACCAGTCATTCCAGAGAAATCAGAACGACGGAAAGCAAGAAGTTATGCTCCAGGCCCAGAAGGGTTGGAATGAGCTTTTGAAAAAATATACAAAACCTGGTTTTCAGAGCGAGCCTATAGCTTTTGGTTCTGAGTCTAGTCATGACCCTGAGCAAGAGAAGATCATATCGGTTCAGATTACTGAAAAAATAGCGGTCGTAACGACCAAATTATCAAGGCAGTATTATTCACCTATTTATGAATATCAATTGTCCAAAGAAAATGATACCTGGTATCTATCTCAGATCTTTTTAGTTGATGACGATGGAAAATATCCGAGTTTGTAATAACAGTGTACTTGTACTCATTGTTTCCATACTGCCTGAGACTGTCAATCGCTGGACGACTCTGAGCGTGAAGCGGACCAGACTATCTGATGAAAAGTCTGATGAAAAGCTTCACTCATACTGTCGGGACAGCGATAAGCGAGGAACTCACGTTGTGCTTGCATCAGGATGACCTGGAATGATGGAGTTAACATCTCAATTGTTCATAGCAGCGCTGAGTGGATTCAGGATATCGCGGGGCGTATTGGACGTATAACGTTTATCGCGTACCTAAGAAGTTAAGGCCAGAGATTTTAATTATTACATTTTCTTTTTTAAGATAGTGGTTTTTATCTATTTTTTAGAATAAACATATCTGGCCAGACATTCTTCTTCATAACAACCCTATGAGTTAAAAAAATCTGCCATAATGACAGATTCTTTTAATCTATCATTAGAGATTTGCAACGTTATGATATACTTTTTGAACATCATCGTCATCTTCAAGGGCATCAACAAGCCCTGCAAAGACTTCTAAATCTTCTGGTGAAAGTTCAATTTCTGATTGAGCAATCATCTCTAATTCTGTGGTAGTGAATTCAGTAATCCCTGCGGCTTTTAAAGCAGCAATGCCTTTGTGAAGATCTGTAGATTCCGTATAAATAACGATGTTTCCTTCTTCTTCGGTTACATCACGAACATCTACTTCAGCATTAAGCAAAATTTCAAAAATGTGGTCAGGATCTGTCCCTTCAAATACAATCACTCCGGTATTGTCAAACATATAGCTGACAGAACCAGCCGCTCCGATATTCCCGCCTTTTTTATTAAAAATTGAGCGGACATTAGCAATCGTACGGTTAACATTTGAAGTCAATGTTTCAGCGATAATCAGTGAGCCACTGGGACCAAAGCCTTCATAACGCCCTTGCACGAACGTTTCATCGCTGCCGCCTTTGGCTTTATCAATAGCTTTATCAATAACGTGTTTTGGAACCTGCGCTTGTTTAGCACGTTCAATAACGAATTTTAAAGATGTATTTAATTCTGGGTCTGGTTCGCCTTGTTTAGCAGCAGCATAAATTTCTACACCGAATTTTGCATATACATTAGACGTTGCTCCGTCTTTAGCTGTTTTTTTAGCAACAATATTTGCCCACTTACGTCCCACTGGAATGATCTCCTCAAAAATTCATTTACATAGCCGACAGGTAAATAACCTAGCATTACATTATATCATGACGTATAAATCCTCGTCCATGAAAAATAAAATATCCAAATTTTACGATATGTTACTTTAATTTTATCAATAGTTAACATTTTGGATAAATTATCCCCTGACTATCTTCAGGTTTTTTGTGCGTAATAAATGAACCGCAACAATAATGCATAAGAGAAGAGAAACAAAAGTGATATTCCAGATAAACACACTTGCTATTAAAGTTAGGGAAGGTGCGAATAAGCAGGTCATTTCTTCCCAAGCTGACTCGCTGATTAAAATTTCGCGGATCTGGGCCGATTTTTTTCCCGCAAACACATCGAATCAGCCTATTTAGGCTATTTTTTCCACCATTTCTGGCGTTATTTCCGGTTTTTACTGAGATCTCTCCCACTGACGTATCATTTGGTCCACCCGAAACAGGTTGGCCAGGGTGAATAACATCGCCAGTTGGTTATCGTTTTTCAGCAGCCCCTTGTATCTGGCTTTCACGAAGCCGAACTGCCGCTTGATGATGCGAAACGGGTGCTCCACCCTGGCACGGATGCTGGCTTTCATGTATTCGATGTTGATGGCCGTTTTGTTCTTGCGCGGATGCTGCTTCAAGGTTTTTACCCTGCCGGGACGCTCGGCGATCAGCCAGTCCACATCCACCTCGGCCAGCTCCTCGCGCTGTGGCGCTCCTTGGTAGCCGGCATCGGCTGAGACAAATTGCTCCTCTCCATGAAGCAGATTACCCAGCTGATTGAGGTCATGCTCGTTGGCCGCGGTGGTGACCAGGCTGTGGGTCAGGCCACTCTTGGCATCGACACCAATGTGGGCCTTCATGCCAAAGTGCCACTGATTGCCTTTCTTGGTCTGATGCATCTCCGGATCGCGTTGCTGCTCTTTGTTCTTGGTAGAGCTGGGTGCCTCAATGATGGTGGCATCCACCAAAGTGCCTTGGGTCATCATGACGCCTGCTTCGGCCAGCCAGCGATTGATGGTCTTGAACAATTGACGGGCCAGTTGATGCTGCTCGAGCAGGTGGCGGAAATTCATGATGGTGGTGCGATCCGGCAGGGCGCTATCCAGGGATAATCGGGCAAACAGGCGCATGGAGGCGATTTCGTACAGGGCATCTTCCATGGCACCGTCGCTCAGGTTGTACCAATGCTGCATGCAGTGAATACGCAGCATGGTCTCCAGCGGATAGGGCCGTCGGCCATTGCCCGCCTTGGGATAAAACGGCTCGATGACAGCGGTCATATTCTGCCATGGCAGAATCTGCTCCATGCGGGAGAGGAAAATCTCTTTTCGGGTCTGACGGCGCTTAGTGCTGAATTCACTATCGGCGAAGGTGAGTTGATGGCTCATGATGTCCCTCTGGGATGCGCTCCGGATGAATATGATGATCTCATATCAGGAACTTGTTCGCACCTTCC